>VGAA01000005.1 GCA_016870895.1 Actinomycetota bacterium
TGTGGGAAGTACCGCTATCAATTGGAGCTCCAACAATAATTACATCAGCGCCTTTAAATGTTTCAGGCTTATCGAGATCACATCTTGGAATTCCTAAAAATGTGAAGTCCGGCCCATACATATTGCCGATATTGGTCATATAGAAAGTGTATATGAGTTATTCAGAAGGTGAAAGTAATATTTTTAAGGAGAGTTTGATAATATTGTTAAATACCAATAATTTTAAGTTGAGTCAGAAACGGGAGTATAAAGGATTATGGAAGCTATTCTTACCGCCCTTGCAATTCTTCTGATTTTATACTTTGCTAAAGATGGATCAAGTAAGAGAAAGTAGCACTAGCCTTTTCTTCGCTGTCTACTGACAATCTGACCAACAATTACAATGATAAGAGCGATAAAGAACATCGCACTTCCGATCACATTTGCTTGGGCTGGGATACCACGGGCAGCTGATACATAAACAAACTTAGGAAATGTAGAGACGATTCCGGAGTTAAAGTTTGTAATAATAAAATCATCAAAGGATAAGGAAAAGGCAAGCAAAGCAGCCCCGGCAATACCTGGCATCACAAGCGGTAAGGTGACATATCTAAATGTCTCTTTCTCATTTGCATATAGATCCATCGCAGCTTGTTCTAGACGAGGGTCTAGCGATGCAATTCGAGCTTTTACAGTGACCACAACAAATGAAATACAAAACATTACGTGTGCAATTACTACGGTCCAAAATCCTGGATTAATCCGAAGATTTAAAAACATTGCCAGCAAAGATGCACCAAGTACTACCTCAGGTGTTGCCATCGGAAGAAAGATTAAAAGGTTAGTAGTTTTTCTTCCCTTAAACTTATGTCGGCCTAGCGCAAATGCGATCATCGTTCCTAATATTGCGGCAAGAACTGTTGAAATAACTCCAATTTGAAGTGAATTAACTACTGACTCACATACCTGCGGAGCACCGCATGGATTTTTCCAATTCTCTAGGGTAAAACCTTGCCAGACGAGATTGCTCTTACCGGCATCATTAAATGAAAAGGCAAATGTATAGGCAACTGGAATAAACAAATAAACAAAAGCAACTCCGGCATAAATACGAATTAAGTTTCTAGCAAACCAGCGGGAGGTGCGATGGCTAAGTGATGGTCTTGGTGCGGCAATTTTTGTCATACCAACTCATCCGTTCCAGATCTGCGGATATATAAAGTAACTAGTATCAAAATTGTTGCCATCAAAGTAAAGGAGAGTGCAGCAGCGGTTGGGTAATCAACAACTGCAAAAAATCTGGATTCAATTACATTTCCAATCATTTTGGTGTTTGGATTACCTAAAATCGCTGCGTTCACATAATCACCAGCAGCTGGGATAAAGGTTAATAATGTGCCAGCCACAACACCTGGCATAGATAGTGGTAAAGTTACTTTTCTAAATGTAGTTAACCCATTGGCATATAGATCCCCTGAAGCCTCAAGGGTTCTGGGATCAATTCGTTCAAGACTTGCATATAACGGCAAGGTCATAAATGGTAAGAAGTTATAGGCCAAACCAATAACTACCGCAGTAGAGGTGTTATTAATCCTAAAAGTTTCATCTATAAAGGGTATGACTTTTATCGCCGAAACAACTGGTCCAGAGTCGGCCAAGATTTGAGTCCAAGCAATTGTTCTAAGCAAAAAAGATGTAAAAAAAGGTGCAATAACTAAGACCAGAAGTATGTTTCTAAACTTGCCAGATTTAAAGGCAATGGCATATGCCAGTGGATATGCAATTGCTAATGCCAGTAATGTGGCAAGAGCTGCATAAATGAATGATCTTAAGTACTGCTCCCTACTGGCTAAAAATGCATCAATATAATTTGCAAATCTAAGCTCTTGAACATAGGTACCAATTTGGGAACCCTCAGGCCTGACCATGGTTGAGGTGCTGGCGAGAGAAAAAATGGGAATAATAAAAAATGTTATTAACCAAATAAGCCCAGGTGCTAAAAGTATGTAAGGGGTAAGTGATCTACTTTTTAAACCACTACCTGAACCGGTGTGGCTCTTACTTAAGCCATGCAAAAATGCCATTAATTACTCTTCGTCATCTAAATCTGCGCCAGCGTTAATATCTTGAGCGCCATCTAATGCAAAGGTGTGCTCTGCATCCCACTCAAGTGAGACCTTATCGCCAACTCGAAGATCATGTAATCCTTCATCGTTTTGCTCAAAAACAACTAAATCTAAATCCCACGGCGCCTTAACTAAGTATTGGGTAGATGTACCAACAAATGATCGATCAATTACAACACAATCTTTGATCGAGTTAATACCATTATCATCTAGCCGTAATTTCTCTGGCCGAACCCCTACGAAAACTGATTCATTATCAGTTGCAACTCTAGAAAGTGGCACCTCAAAGGTGAGACCTTTTGCCGAAACTACAGCCTTACCATTAGCACGATTAGTTACTTTTCCTTTAATCAAATTACATTGACCTAAAAAGTTAGCCACAAATGCAGTTTTTGGAGCCTCATAAAGCTCTGTGGCACTTCCCATCTGTTCAATCTTTCCCAGATTCATAACTGCAATAGTGTCAGCCATAGTCATGGCCTCTTCTTGGTCATGAGTTACATGGATAAAAGTAATTCCAACCTCGGTTTGAATTCGCTTTAACTCAATTTGCATCTGTCGCCTAAGTTTTAAATCAAGAGCACCCAGTGGTTCATCAAGTAGCAAGACCTCTGGCCGGTTAACAATTGCTCTAGCAACTGCAATTCTTTGTTGCTGACCACCTGATAATTGATTTGGCTTTCGTTGTGCTAGGTGTCCCATCTCGACCAGGTTTAACGCATTCTCAACCTCACTCTTTACATCTTTAAGGCCACGACGCCTTAAACCAAATGCAATATTTTCAAAGATTGTTAGGTGAGGAAAAAGTGCGTAATTTTGAAAAACTGTATTTACATTTCTTCGATACGGTTTTTGAGTTGTAATATCGGTATCGCCAATCGAGATTGTGCCAGCCGATGGCTCCTCTAATCCAGCCACCATTCGAAGCGTTGTGGTTTTGCCACAACCAGATGGTCCAAGGAGTGCAAAGAAGGATCCATCTGGTACAACTAAAGATAAATCATCAACGGCACAAAAATCTCCATAATATTTAGAGACTCGATCTAGCTTTAAATCTCCAGTATCTTGCGAAACCTTGTTGTTCGCCATCACCGGATACTTATCTGATACTTATTTTAGATTTACTTAATTTCCGATAGCTTCGTCAAAAGCCGTCTGGAATTTAGTTGACTCATCAGTAGAGAGAGATCTAAAGACCTTCACCTTTGCCAAGGTCGCAGCATCTGGGAATATATAAGGACTATTTCCTAACTCAGGATCAATTTTCTCTAGCTCAGGTTGAGCCGCCTCAACTGGGCAGATGTAATTTACATAAGCTGCCACCTCAGCTGCGACTGCTGGCTCGTAGTAGTAATTCATTAAGCTTTCAGCATTCTTCTTATGGGTTGAGGTTGATGGAATCAACATATTATCGCTCCATAAGGTTCCGCCAGATTCTGGGATAGCAAAGTCAAACTTGCCATCACTTTCAGCACGCAAAATAAAAATATCGCCAGACCAGCCGATAACTGCATTAGCATCACCACGTTTTAGATCCTCTGAGTAAGAGTTGCCTTTGACCTGACGAATAAATCCATCGGCAATCTTTTGTTTAAAGAAGTCAATCGCATTCATAAATTGATCCTCAGTAAAGTTAGATGATGGATCAACTCCTTGGTAGAGCATGATTACTCCGATTGTGTCTCGAAGTTCAGATAAAACTACAACCTTGCCCTTGTTAGCCGGCGCAAATAAATCCTCCATAGTACGAATACCCTTTGGAAGTTTTTGAGTATTCCAGCCGAAGCCGGCAAAACCTGATTGCCAGGTTAATGAGTATTGTCGACCCTTGTCATAGCCAACATTTGCTAGGACCTGGCGGATATTAGATTTGTTTGGCACATTTGCTGGATCTAGTTTTTGGGCGTATCCCTGCTCAATGTATCTAGCTGCCATCCAATCTGTTGGTGTAACAATGTCATAACCAATATCAGATCCGATAGAAAGTTGTCCTTGTACCTTTCCATAAAATGTATTGTTATCATCAATTGCTTCTTCATAGGTTGCTTTAATTCCACTCTTTTGCTCAAAGGCGGCCAGAGTTGGATAGACCTTAGTCTCTTCATTAAAATCTAAATACAACGGCCAGTTTGCCCAGCGAACAATTTTTTCACTATCACTTACATCAACAACAGCTTCGGCACCAGTGGAAGAACCTGTGCCACATGCTGCGAGTAAACCTGCTGCTGATACCGCACCGACGCCAGCAAATAATGTACGACGAGTTAATTGTGCTCGGATAATCGCACGAGCCTCTGGGGAGATTGACTGCTTATCTTTCTTCATTAGGTCACTTTCTTCATCTCTAGTCGGATGGGTCCATACTTTAGGGAATGTGGGGAAATCTATCAGGCGTTGAGGTTAGTCATCACATGTTTGATGCGAGTGTATTCCTCAAATCCATATGCTGATAGGTCTTTGCCAGTTCCAGAGTGCTTAAAGCCACCATGTGGCATCTCCGCAACCATTGGAATGTGGGTATTAATCCAAACGCAGCCAAAGTCAAAAGCCTTTGCCATTCGCATAGCCCGGCCATGATCCTTTGTCCAAACACTTGAAGCCAAGCCATACTTAACCCCATTGGCATGGCGAACTGCCTCTGCCTCATCGGTGAACTTTTGCACGGTAATGACTGGGGCAAAAATTTCATTTTGAATCATCTCATCATCTTGCTTTAAATCCGCCACCACAGTTGGGTTCCAGAAGTAGCCAGGGCGCTTAATTGCACTACCCCCTGCTGTTACTCGAGCATGCGCAGGTACACGATCTAAAAATCCTTGAACTCTTGCTAATTGGTTTGCATTATTTACTGGACCAACCAACACATCCTCATCTGGCATACCAACTTTAATTACATTTTTAGCCTGCTCACTAAGTAGGGCAACCACATCTTCATAAGCACTGGCCTCAACTAAAACTCGAGTAGCAGCAGTACAATCTTGCCCGGCGTTAAAGTAGCCAGCTACCGCAATCCATTCGCATGCTGCTTGTAAATTGGCATCATCAAAAATTACTACCGGTGCCTTTCCACCCAACTCCAAATGCAATTTCTTTAAATCTTTAGCCGCACTTGAAGCTACCTCCATACCGGCCCGGACCGAGCCAGTAATTGACACCATTTGTGGAATCTTATGTTCAATTAAATGTCTACCTGTATCTCTATCACCTACAACTACATTGATAACGCCTTCAGGTAAAAATTCCTGCATTAACTCTGCCATCCAAAGTGTTGATACTGGGGTGGTATCACTTGGTTTTAAGACAACAGTATTTCCAGCTGCTATTGCTGGTGCCCACTTCCAAACCGCCATCATCATTGGATAATTCCAAGGTGTAACTTGAGCACAAACTCCAATTGGCTCTCGTCTAATAAAAGATGTATGTCCTTTAAAATATTCAGCGGCCGACTTACCTTCTAAATTTCTAGCTGCTCCGGCAAAGAATCTAATTTGATCCAACATTGGGCCGATTTCCTCAGCACGAGTTACCGCAATTGGCTTTCCGGTATTTTCAGATTCGATACCAATCAACTCTTCACTTCTGGCCTCAATTGCATCTGCAATCTTATTAATCGCTTTTTGACGCTCACCTGGAGTGGATTCTTTCCATACTTCAAATGCTGCAGCTGCAGATTTCATAGCTTTATCTACATCAGATGCATTTGAGACTGGAGCCTTTGCAAAAACCTCGCCTGTTGCTGGGTTAATTAAATCTTGCACCTTATCTGAAGTAGCACTAACTTTTTTACCATTAACAAAGTTTTGCAGGGTTTTCACATTTACTCCTTGGTTGTTTACTGAACAAACTTAGTCGGCAGTCTAGTTAGAAAGATCGGGGTAATCAATACTTTTCTAGAGCCCCTTAAAATTAAGCCAATTTTAACAATTCCACCTTAGACCGGCATTAATTTAGCCCGCAGATACGCTGGTCAGATTTACTAGCTATGCGCAAAAAAACGAATTGGACCGACATGAGTTAGGCCAACTTTTTGACCAACTTTAAAGTCAAGTGGGCCAGGAATTCGAACCTGCAATAAATTATCGGCAACATTAATTGAGATCATGGCATCATGGCCATAGTAGTCGATCTTATTTATCTGCCCAGTAATCATTCCATGGGCAGCGTCTGCTGAAATCTTTATCTCCTCTGGTCTAATTACTACCTCCCCAGTCTCTAAATCTGATGAATTTAAGTTTATGGGTGAAAATAAGTAATCGGTCTTACCATCGGAGAACTTTCTTGCCTTAAGTACTAGAGCATCTCCGGTGCTGATAGCGGTTGTAGCGGAGTTTGGCGAAGAGTAAACCTGCTCTGGTGGCCCTTGCTGAATTATCCTTCCGTTTTGCATAAGCGCTAGTTGATCTGCAGAAACTAACGCCTCCTCCCTGTCATGGGTTACTAAAATTGCAGTTGTATTTTGAGAGCGTAGTAATTTAATTACATCTGCTCGAAGATCAATTCTTAGCTGCGCATCTAGGGCGGAAAATGGTTCATCTAGCAAAATCATCGCTGGCTTTACCGCTAGCGCCCTAGCTAATGCCACTCGAGTTTGCTGTCCGCCCGATAGTTGATTTGGCATACGTTTTTCAAAACCCACTAAATCAATCAGCGCCAGCATTTCTTTAACTATTTGCTTAATCTGCATCTTAGTAAGTGATGATTTATCTAAGCCGAATGCGATATTTTTCTCAACATTAAGATGAGGAAATAGCGCACCATCTTGTGGAACGTAACCAATTTTCCGCTTATGCGCAGGTAGTACTAAAGATGAAAGGCTTACTAGTTGCTTATCAAATCTAATAGTTCCAGCAGTTGGCTGAAGCAGACCCGCAATTGCTCTAAGTAATGTTGTCTTACCGCAGCCTGATGGGCCCAATAAGGCTGCAATTTGGCCAGAGCCTAAATTCAATGAGAGATTATCAAGAACTTTTTTATTACCTAGTGATACATCTAGGTTTTTGATCTCAATCGAGGCCACGATTAACTCCCAAATCCTTGGCTAAGCTGAATACGATCAGCTTGATCAGGTCTACTTAAAATAAATGTTGGAATAGCAGCGATTGCAATCAAAATCAAAGCATAAGGTGCGGCTTCATTAAATCGATTTATCGCAGCATATGACCAGATTTGCGTTGCGAGTGTTTCAAAGCCAGTTGGCCTCAGCATTAATGTTGCCGGTAACTCCTTCATGGCAGTTAAGAAAACTAATGTGGTACCTAAGGCTATGCCGGGAGATGAAATCGGTGCTACAACATTTTTCAATACTGCCCATCGACTTAGTCCTAAGGTAGCTGCCACCTCTTTGGCACCAGATGGAACTTGAGCTAATGAACTACTCATTGTTGCTACCGATTTAGCTAAGAATAAAAGTGCATAGGCAAAAGCTAGTAGAAATGTAGTTTGATAAATTAAATCAAATCTTGAGCTAAATGAAACTAAGGCAAGGCCGATTACCACACCAGGAAGTGCGTGCCCAATTAAAATAATTCGATTGGTAGCTCGCGTGAGCAATGTAGACTCTTCTGAGAACAAAATGCCAATTGGGATTGAAAGTACCATAGCAATAGCCGCACCAAACAGAGCAACAGATACTGTTGAAATTGAGGCGCTAAACACCATATCCCACTTGATAGCAATTGGATTAGAGATAAATCTTGTCAGCAATACATAGATTGGAACAAGTACGGCCAACAAAGTATAGGTGAAAATTATGACCATAATGGCAATTTGATATGAAAGCTTTTGAATTAACTCACCTCTAATCGAAAGGGTATTAATCACCTTAGTTTTCATATTCTTCTGCCTTATTTTTTCATCCCCTATTACAAATAGAGCTGAAAGAAATATAAGAACTAAACTCATAACCGCAGCAGCGGTGCGATCATAGGAAGCGCGATACATGTTTTGAATAGTCACCGTTAAGGTATCAACATTTAATAGTGATACTGCGCCAAAATCACTCATTGAATACAGGCCAGCCAGAAGTAGACCACCACTTAAATGACCACGTATTTGTGGCAGTACCACCCTCAAAAAGGTGGTTGGGTAATTAAGCCCTAAAGATCTTGCCACCTCTATCTGTGATGAGTTGACTCTACGAAAGCCGGCAAGACAAGCCAAGGTAACGTATGGCAAAGTGGTAAGGGTGAGAATAAAGACAGCAGCAAAAAAACCAGAGAAGCCTGGAATTAAAGCGATCCAGGTATAGGTAAATACATAAGAAGGAATCGCAAGCGGCAGGAATGCTGGAATTATCAATAGTGGTTTTAATGGCAGCTCAACAAAATGTAAGCCAGATGCAATCGCTAGGCCAAATATGCCAGTAAGTACAACTACCAACACCACTAGTAGCGCAGTGGTCCCTACCACCTCAAATGTTTTGTCTCTTAAAAGTAGATCTGCAGTTTGCTCAAATGGTCTTTGTATTGCTCGAACAATTAAGTAGAAAAGTGGCAGCATCGATAAGGTAATGACAAAAGCTGTGGCAAAGCTTAAAAACCTCTTGCCTAATTTCCCCTGGCCTTGATAAAGCCCTAGTTCATTTATTTTTTCATTATCATTTAATAATTGCATTTAGAGTAAACCAACCTCGATTAATAAATCTTGGGTAGTTTTAACATCTTTAAGCAAGCCTAAATCCACATTTGGTGAGCCTATTTCGGCCAGGGTTGGTAATCCTGTCGGGGCACTTTGATTATCAATTAATGAGTACTCATGGGTATCTGAGACAAACTTTTTTTGTATTTCGCTGGAGGCTAGAAAATCAATTAAACCTTTCGCTAAATCCACTTTATCGCTAGATTTTAATATGCCAATACCAGAGACATTAATTAGATTTCCAATATCTCCAGGGGCAAAAAAACCATTTATAACATTTAACTCTCTACCTAAAGCCTCTGAAACCTCCCAGATATAATAATGATTTACTAGCCCGATTGAAACCTCACCCTTATCTATTGCCTCAACAATTGCAGAGTTTTTGGCATAAATTTTCACGCCATTTGCCTTAATCGCTGCGAGCCAATTTCTAGAAAAATCAATCCCGTTAGAATTAATCATGGCAGTAACAAATGCTTGAAAAGAGGCATTTGTTGGTGCAATTGCTAATTGATTTTTATAAATTGGCTTAATTAGATCTGAGATGCTCAAAGGTAGAGTTTTAATTTTGTTTGGGTCATAGGCAAATACTCGAGCGCGAGCGGTTAATCCGATCCATTCTCGATTCTTGGCAATGTACTTAGTTGGAATCAAAGTGGCAACATCATTGGCAATTGGGGTAAATAACCCGGCAGCTGAAATTGCACCAAGAGAGCCAGCATCTTGAGCTAGGAAAAGATCAGCTGGTGAATTATCACCCTCTTCCAAAATTTGGACAGCTAATTCTGCTGAATCTCCGTAGCGAATATTTAATTTCACACCACTGTTGTCCTGCCAGGCAGCTAAAAATGGTGCTATGAAATCCTCAGATCTGCCAGAGTAAATTGTTAATTCAGGTGAACTTTCATTTTGGGCAGAGCAGCCAACCGTCAAAGAAAGTAATAATGAGCTCAAGCCAGCTGCGATAAGCCATCTCTTCATACTTCGCATAGTAATCGGCTTTAGGTATTTACGCAACATTTATGTTGCGTAAATAATCACACCCAACTAGCCCTTGAGATCTTTAGATCTAGCCTACTTTCCAGCCTTTTGCTCAATTGCAGCTAATTGTCCGCAGGCACCATCAATCTCCCGCCCTCTAGTGTCACGCACCGTAACTGCCACTCCATAGCCTTCTAAAATTTCAACAAATGCCCGCTCATCCTCAGCTCGCGAAGCGGTCCATTTCGAACCTGGAGTTGGATTTAATGGAATTAAATTAACATGTGCATTTCTATTTTTTAATAAGCGACCAAGTAGATCAGCTCGCCAAGCTTGATCATTAATATCTCGAATTAATGCATACTCAATTGAGTATCTCCGACCCGTCTTTCGTTCATACTTATCAGCTGCCGAAAGTACCTCTTTCACCTTCCACCTTGAATTTATTGGGACTAAGGTATCGCGCAGCTCATCATCTGGAGTGTGTAATGAAATAGCTAAGGTAACGGGTATATCTTCATCAATTAATTTCTCAATGCCATTTACTAATCCAACAGTTGATAATGTAATTGATCTAGCACTAATACCTAATCCATTTGGTTGGGGGTTGGTAATATTCCTGATGCTTTGCATAACCGCGGCATAATTTGCCATCGGCTCACCCATACCCATAAATACAACATTAGATAATCGAGTTGGACCACCTGGCAACTCCCCTAAATCACAAGCCTTTGCAGCCATAACGACTTGGGCGGTAATCTCACCAGCGGTTAAATTTCTAGTTAAACCTGCTTGACCAGTTGCACAAAATGGGCAGTTCATACCGCAGCCTGCTTGCGAGGAGATACAAACTGTAGTGCGATCTGTGTACCGCATAAGAACTGATTCCACTAATACACCATCATGTAAGCGCCATAAATCTTTTCTAGTCTTGCCGCCATCACAGCTTATTGAGCGAACTAAGGTAATCAGTTTTGGCAAAAATGCATCAGCTAATTTGGCCTGTAACTCCTTTGGTATATCAGTAAAGCTTTCGACATTATCATTGTGATGGGTAAAGTAATGAACCGCTAATTGGTTAGTTCTAAATGCCGGAACTCCCAATTCCTCAGCCTTTGCCTTACGCTCTGCCACCGTTAAATCAGCTAGGTGGATTGGACTCTTCTTTTTAACTGCTGGTGCTTCAAAAACTAAATCAGCCATTTACAAATACCGAGCGATAAGTTCAAATGCAAACCAAACAGCTGGAGCAGTAAAAAGAGCTGAATCTAATCGATCCATAATCCCACCATGGCCAGGTAATAAATTAGACATATCCTTGATCGCTAAATCTCGCTTAATGGCAGACTCAATTAGATCACCGCAGGTTGCCGTAATCACCGTCATAACGCCAATTGCAGCTCCGAAAATCCAATTGACCTCAAATAGATAGTGAAAAATTAAAGAACCACCAACAATAGATGCAATTGCGCCCCCAATTAACCCCTCCCATGACTTCTTTGGACTGATGCTGGGCGCTAACTTATGTTTACCAAGTAATACACCAGCAATATATGCAAATGTGTCATTACAGGCTATTAAAACAACCAGTGCCAAAATTCGTAGCGCACCATCTGGATGATTTGCAAGTAGCAGTATAAATCCACCTAAAACTGCCAAATAAAATGTAATAAAAACAGCTGAGGTAGAACGTTTAATAAAATCTTTTTGAGAAATTAATAAAAGGGTAAACATTAGAATGGGAATCGTAAGGCCAGTTGAAACCGCCAAGCCTTCAGTTTCACCATTCCAGGTGGCAACTAAAAGTACGGTTGCAGCCATCATTAATACGTAATCTGGTAGCTCAATGCCACCCTTACGGTAGGCGTGGGCTATTTCTCGAACCCCGATCATGATTACTACCCAAATAAAACCAAAAAATAATAATGGCTCTAGATTAATGGTAGTAAAGATTATTGCTAGTAAAAAAATAGAAACTAATATTGAAGGAAGAAGTTTTCGACCTGCCCGCTTATTGATCGCGTCATTTATTGAATGCAGATCAGCCATCATTAAACCTCTAGCAGTTCAACTTCTTTATGCTTTAGTAATTCATCAATCTTAGCTACATGATCGCCAGTTACTTTCTCTAACTCTTTTTCGGCCCGAGCTAAATCATCTTTGCCCACCTTGCCATCTTTTTCTAATTTTTCCATAGATTCTTTTGCACTCCTTCTAATCGCACGGATTGCAACTCTGGAATCTTCAGCCTTAGATTTTGCAACTTTTATAAACTCTTTGCGGCGCTCTTCAGTAAGTTGTGGAAAATTAACTCTAATTACTGTCCCATCTGAACCTGGATTTACTCCAAGATCAGAATCTCTAATTGCTTTTTCGATAGCTGCCATAGCTCCTTTGTCGTAAGGAGTTATAAGTGCCAATCTCGCCTCTGGCACTTGAACTGTGGCTAACTGGGATAGCGGTGTACCAGTTCCATAGTAATCAACCATTAACTTGGCAAACATTGATGGATGAGCTCGTCCGGTACGAATCGATGCAAAATCCTCTTTGGCTACATCAATTGCCTTACTCATCTTGGTATTGCAATCGGCTAAAAATGTCTTTAACTCTGACATTTGCATCCCCTTCTTAATTAATACAACTCTACTAGGACATTTGAACTACTCGAAAATTACTCTTAATTAACTAGCGTACCTATGTTATCCCCAGATACAGCGCGCTTAATATTGCCCTTATTTTTTAGATCAAATACCACAATTGGCAATTTGTTCTCCCGGCACAATGAAAAGGCGGCGGCATCGGCTACGGCAAGTGATTTACTTAAAACCTCATCATATGAAACAAAATCATACTTTTTAGCATTCTTATCTTTTCTTGGGTCGGCATCATAAACACCATCGACACCACTTTTTGCCAGAAGTAATGCCTCGACGCCAATCTCAAGTGCCCGTTGCGCCGAAACTGTATCGGTTGTAAAAAATGGCATGCCAGCTCCGGCACCAAAAATTACAACTCGGCCCTTTTCTAAGTGACGAATTGCTCTGCGCGGAACATATGGCTCTGCAACCTGTCCCATAGTGATGGCAGTTTGGACTCTAGTTTCAATTCCTTCTTTTTCTAGAAAATCCTGTAGCGCTAAACAATTCATTACCGTACCAAGCATTCCGATGTAATCTGCTCTGGCCCGATCCATGCCTCGCTGTTGTAATTGCACACCTCTAAAGTAATTTCCACCACCAACCACAATGGCTACTTGAGTACCAGCCCTAACCACATCTGCAATTTGATTTGCTACATCATGGACGATATCTGGATCTACGCCAATACCTTTTTCCCCGCCAAAAACCTCACCCGATAATTTAAGGAGCACTCGTTTATAACTCTTACGTGGCATGAGCGCTCCTAAAATTAATTTTGTCTATAAGTGAAGTTTACTGACCTACGCGGAATCTATTAAAGGCAGACACGGCAGTCTTTGCCTCATCTAGAATCTGTTGCACTGTTTTCTTAGCATCTTTGGCAAAAGCTTGCTCCAAAAGTGATACCTCTTTAACAAATCCAGTAACTCTTCCTTCGACAATCTTTGCAATTGAGGCCTCTGGCTTGCCTTCTGCGCGAGCGCTCTCTTCCGCCAATCTGCGCTCTTTAGCAATCTCCTCGGCTGGTACATGATCTCGGCTGACAAATTGTGGTGCAAAAGCGGCAATATGTTGGGCGATATCTCGGCCTACACTTTCGGCCGCATTTTTTAATTGAACTAAAACGCCAACCTGTGGTGGTAGATCTGGTGAGGTCTTGTGTAGATAAAGGGAGACTGGTGAGCCAGTCAAAACGCTAATGCGCTTAATATCAATCTTCTCACCTAACATCGCATTTGCCTCATCAATTACCTCTTGCACAGTTTTGCCAGAATTAACTTTAGAAGCTAAAAACTTATCTAACTCACCTAGTTTTGATGATGCTAGATGATTAAGTAACTCATCGGCGAGTGCTTGAAACTTCTCACCCTTGGCCACGAAATCTGTCTCACAATTTAGCTCTAGCATTACACCTAAATCACCTTCAGCCTTTGCAGTCACTAAACCATTTGAGGTAGCTCTACCCTCGCGCTTAGTAACACCCTTTAATCCTTTAACGCGAATGATCTCTACCGCTTTTTGGTAATCACCATCAGCTTCATCCAGAGCCTTTTTACAATCCAACATTCCGGCAGCGGTCTGCTCCCGTAATCTCTTCACATCCTCTGCGGTGTATGCCAAGTTACGCCCCTTGTGTCTCGGTTGGCTCTTTTATTAAATCTTTCTCCCAATCTGCCAGTGGTTGCTCAGCTGTTTTTTCAGCAGCTGCGGCCGCCTCAGCAGCAGCCTTATCAGCAATCTTGGCAGCATTGGCAGATCTAATTTGCAAACCTGCGGCAATAGCATCTGTCATAACTCTAGTTAGTAATGCAATTGAGCGAATCGCATCATCATTTCCCGGAATCTTAAAATCAATCTCATCTGGATCACAATTAGTATCCAAGATTGCAATTACTGGAATACCAAGTTTTTTCGCCTCAGCGACCGCTAGGTGCTCCTTCTTAGTATCGACCACCCAAATCGCTGCTGGCAGCTTGGTCATATTACGGATACCATCTAAGTTTTTAGTTAACTTTTCGCGCTCGCGGCGAAGAACTAGTAACTCTTTTTTAGTCAATAGCTGATCATTTGCACTCTCAAGTGCTTCTAGCTCTTTTAATCTAAGAACTCGCTTATAAACTGTTGGAAAGTTAGTAAGCATTCCACCTAACCAGCGCTCAGTTACATAAGGCATACCGACTCTGGCTGATTGCTGCTTAATTGGTTCATGAGCTTGCTTTTTTGTACCAACAAAAAGCACATGTCCACCCTTTGCTACCGCATCCTTAATAAACTCATAAGCTGCATCAATTAGGGCTAGTGATTGTTGGATATCGATAATGTAGATGCCATTGCGCTCAGTGAAGATGTAGCGCTTCATCTTTGGATTCCATCGACGAGTTTGATGTCCAAAATGAACACCACTGTCGAGAAGTTCTCGCATTGTTACAACTGCCATGACGGCACACTCCTTTTCGCTCAATTATTACTATTAACTTTTAGTAATAATGAGCACTCGGTTTGTGATCTAGCAATTTGCTAGATCCCTAGCATCTAGAACCGAGTAGTTATTGCTAACTACACCGAACAGGTCCATAAGTTATTCATTAGTAATTAATTAATAACTTTAAGATGCGTGAAGTCACAAAACTTTTTACGATCTTGTGCTGAGGCAAATCCTACCTGAACTTTTGTGCCCAAATTTCCACAATTTTGCGCTCAGTAGGGGCCCGGCTACATCACTTTAAAGCAGTATCACTGGGTGCAACTACTCTTGATCCTAACCACCCTAGTAGTTGGCTTAATGACAGGTATCGCTATTGGCAACGCTGAAGTTATCAACTGCGAGTTAACCGCTAGTAAATATTGCACTCAAATTGAGCAGCTAGATCCTCGCCGCAGCTTTTAACTCACTCTTAAGTAATCTCGCTAGGTATGGCTGCACCTGCCAAAGTTGAATTAGCTCCTGATATCGATCAATATCAACCTGACTTACCTCAGTATCGATCTTTACCGCTCTGATTAGTAAATTTCGCGCGGTATGTTCGCCCCCAATAAACTCAACAATATCTACCTTAAACCCCAGTAATCTTAAAATCTGTGCCCGAAGTGAATCAGTTATTAAATCAATTAATCTCTCCCTTACTAACCCATACTTGGTTAATAACCCCCACGGCTCTGGGGATTGCTTAATTTGGCTCTGCATCTGATGCATGCAACAGGGTGCAACCATGATTATCTTTGAATTATTTTTAACTGCCCAGCAAATTGCATCATCAGTTGCAGTATCACATGCATGCAGCGCGATCGTGAGATCAACCTTTTGCGGCGGGGTATCGGCAATCTTTGCTGCAAGAAATTTTGCCTTTACTCCTAATTTTGCTGCGACCTTCTCATTGTGCTCTTTTGAATCTAATCGCTCATCAACACCTAAAATCTCTACCCTTTGAAATCGATCCTTCAGATACTCATAGGTTGCAAAGGTTAAATATGCATGTCCACACCCTAAATCAACGATATGAATTTCACGCTTATTTGCTGAATCTTCATCTAATAAATTACTTAACAACCTTAAGAACTCATCAGTTTGCTTATATTTATCCATTTTGCTGGGCTTAATTCGCCCCAACATATCTGACATCTCTAAAGCTTTGAATACCTGATTACTCTCGGGCAGCATTCGCTGTTTTTGTCGATCATGGGCTAAATCTCTGGTTAATTTCACCTTACTTATACCAAGAAGTGCCTCATCCTTTTTGGTAATTCTAACCGAATAGGATTCAGTTGTTGTATCACTTAATAGGTTGGCATATCCAGATAAAAATAAGGATTTAAAATCAAAATCTTGATCAACATTTTTAGTTATATCCTTCTTGCCATCACTGCTGATAATCTGAAATTTCATCTGATCTTTAATTAAAACTGGCTTGATATCAACTCGTTCAAACTCTGGCTGCATATTTCTGCGTCGCCCGCTCAATACTGCCCGAACAAATTGTGGATCATTAAATCTTAAAAATAATTGTTCAACTGCCTTAGCTAGCTCTATTTTCATCGTTTCTATGCCCTGGGATGGGCTTGTTTGTATGCCGATTGCAATCGCTCTGGTGAAACATGGGTATAAATTTGGGTAGTTGATAAGGAAGCATGACCTAATATCTCCTGCACAGTTCTAAGATCTGCTCCACCTTCAAGTAGGTGTGTGGCAGCGGTATGTCGTAAGCCATGCGGACCCATACTGGCGCCCACTGATTTCATTGCTTCGTAAACCACCTCGCGCACAGTTCGCTGATCAATTCGTTTTCCTCTAGAGCCTAGGAAAACTGCGGCAGCTGATAATTGATTTACTAACTCTCCTCTGGCGGTAGTTAAGTAATTACTTAATGCCTTCATGGCCGGAATACCCAATGGGACAACCCGCTGCTTACCTGCCTTACCAATTACATTTAAAGTATTACGAGAGTTATCAATGTCAGATAAATTTAAGCCGCATAACTCAGAGACTCGAATACCAGAGCCATATAAAACCTCAAGCATGGCAAGGTCTCTAATATTTTCAGCACTTGGCTCTTCAGATGCTTTAACCTCTAGGGATTTAATTACGGTAGCGGCCTCATTAACATTTAATACCTCCGGCAAAACTTTATGAGGTTTAGGGACTGAAAGATTTGCACCCAAATCAGAGGTGAGCCAGCCATTGGCAGCTGCCCAATTTGTAAAGGCTCGGATAGATACAATTCTGCGAGTTAATGTTGCCCTTGCTACTCCAGTGCTTTGCAGATTGGCTAACCAAGATCGAATGTGTTCGATCTCCAATTGATTAAATTCAACAATACCTAGTTTTTCCATGTGCTTTAAAAAAGATTCTAAATCTGTGACATAACCTCTAATTGAGTTATCAGAGAGGTTTCTAACTAGGGCAAGGTGCTCCTGATACTGGGTAACAAGTGCTGCCGACATGATCAGCAGATTACTCGGGTTTGCGCCCTTGTCTTAGTAAGCCATAGGTAACCGCGTCATCTAATGCCATAGCTGAGGCTGCAATCACATTCTCATGAACACCAATCGTGCTCCACTCACCCTGGCTATCGCTGGTTTCAACCAACACTCTAGTTACCGCCCCTGTGCCTAGCCGGCCTTCGAGGATTCGAACTTTGTAATCTGTTAGCTCCAGTTTTGATAACTCAGGATAAAACTTTTCTAACCCAGATCGCAGCGCGTTATCAATGGCATTAACTGGACCATTTCCAACACCGGTCGCTGAGATGGTTTCACCATTGGCTTTGATTTTTACCATAGCTTTAGAAGTAACTTTGCCAGTTTCATCTTGATGAACAGTAATTTGCCAATCCTCAATTTTGAAAAAACTCGGCCGTTTACCCAACACCTCGGTGCGTAGTAGTAATTCAAAGGATGCATCCGCAGCTTCAAATGTGAAACCTTTACCCTCTAGCTCTTTTACTTTTTCAACAACTCGGGCAATCAAATCTTTATCCCCACCTAAATCAATTCCAAGCTCTACAGATTTAAGTTCAATTGAAGCTCTACCTGCCATCTCAGATACCAACATGCGCATGTCATTTCCAACTGACTCTGGAGTTTCATGTTGATACATCATCGGATCAACTTTGATCGCTGATGCATGCAGGCCAGCCTTGTGCGCAAAGGCGGATGTGCCAACATAAGGCTGTCTTGCACTTGGTGCCACATTAGTTATTTCGGCAACTGCATGTGAGATTCTAAAAGCTTCCTGTAGTTTGCCAGCAGGCAGTACTTGTTTTTCTTTTTTAAGTTCAAGATTTGCAATGATATTAACTAAATCTGCATTTCCAGTTCGCTCACCATAACCATTTAATGTTCCTTGCACATGAGTAACTCCTGCTGAGATTGCAGCGAGCGAGTTTGCTACCGCACACCCGGTGTCATTATGGCAATGAATTCCAAGCCGAGCACTTGAGGCGGTTAATACCTCATGCACAATATTTGATAACTCATCTGGCAGCATGCCACCATTTGTGTCGCACAAAGCGACAACATCAGCGCCAGCTTCGGTCGCAACTCTAACTACCTCTAGTGCGTATGCTTTATTGGAAAGGTAGCCATCAAAAAAGTGCTCAGCATCTAGAAATACTCGTTGCCCACCTGATTTTAAAAATTTAATTGAATCAGCAATCATTGCTAAATTCTCATCGAGATGAGTTTTTAGCGCTAGATCAACGTGGCGGTCATGACTTTTTGCAACCAGTGTTACCGCTGCAGCTTTTGAATCTTGTAAAGCTCGAAGTAGGTGGTCATCTGCTGCTTTAATACCGGCTCTTCTAGTGGCACCAAATGCTACAAAGGTTGCATTTTTTAACTTTAATTCAGTTTGCGCTAATTTAAAAAACTCGGTGTCTTTTGGATTTGCTCCTGGCCAGCCGCCTTCGATAAATCCCACGCCCAAATCATCAAGGTGGCGGGCAATACTCAATTTGTCATGCACCGAAAGATTTAAGCCCTCTTGTTGCGCACCATCACGCAAGGTTGTGTCATAGATATGAAAGGAATCGTTAATTGGCATTACACAACCCGCTTATTCCAGCCATGCTTATCCGGAGAAGTACCATGTTGAATTGCTAATAATGCTGCTCTAATTTCATTGGTAATTGCACCAGGTTTTCCATCACCAGTTTGCCAAGTGCCATGAATGCTTTTAGCAGCACCTACCGCAGAGATAACGGCAGCAGTTCCACATGCAAAAATTTCTGTAATCTCACCACTTTTAACACCATCGCGCCAATCATCAATAGAAATCATGGTCTCTTCGGTTTTATAGCCAAGATCTTTGGCTAAAGTTAAAATCGAATCCCGCGTGATACCTGGAAGTAGTGTGCCTGTTAATTTAGGTGTCAAAATGGTGGCATCCTTGCCACTTCCCTTAATGAAATAAAGATTCATTCCACCCATCTCTTCTACCCACTTGCGCTCTTTAGCATCAATATATGCAACCTGATCGCAACCTTCTTGTGCTGCTTGTTTTTGGGCAAGTAATGAAGCCGCATAATTGCCACCACATTTTGCCTCCCCTGTTCCACCAAGAGCAGCTCGGACGTACTCAGTTGAAATCCACACTGTTACCGCTTTTGCCGCATTGAAATAGGCAGCAGCTGGAGTTGCAATCAATACATAAGTTGCGTGATTAGATGGTCTAACACCTAGGCCAACTTCAGTTGCAATTAAGAATGGCCGTAGGTATAAAGATTCACCAATTTTTTTAGGTACCCAATCCTTTTCTTGCTTAACTAATGCTTCAACGGTTTGCACAAAAAATTCAGTTGGCATTTCCGGTAAGGCAATTCGAGCAGCAGATTTAGCAAATCTCTTGGCATTTGCCTCTGGTCTAAATAATGAAACTCCACCATCTGGTTGGCTATATGCCTTCATACCTTCAAAAACTTCTTGACCATAATGAAAAACCATAGTTGCTGGATCTAGTGTTAGTTGGCCATACGCCTTTAACTCAGCATCTTGCCAACCATTAGATTCACTCCAATGTGCGATCACCATATTGTCGGTGTAGTACTTACCAAACCCTGGTTCAGCCACTTTCTGATTGCGATCACTATCAGATATCGAATTCTTATTTGGATTAAGAATTACCTTCATGCCACACCTCTAACCAACGCATCACCTATCTCAGTTGTACTTCGCTTCTTATCGCCACGATTTAATAAATCTTGAGCAACAGCATTTTCTACATCTTTAGCTGCTTGAGTTTGTCCTAAATGATTTAGCATCATGGCAACTGATAATACTGTGGCAGTTGGATCTGCCTGGTTCTTACCAGCAATATCTGGGGCAGAACCGTGTACTGGCTCAAACATTGACGGGAAAGCACCAGTGGGATTGATATTGCCACTCGCTGCTAATCCGATTCCGCCGCAAATTGCCGCAGCGATATCGGTAATAATGTCACCAAAAAGATTATCGGTAACTACTACATCAAATCTCTCAGGATTTGTAACAAAAAACATTGAGGCAGCATCAACATGTAAGTAATCTGTAGTGACATCGCTGAAATCTTTTGAGACCTCGTTAAAAACTCGACTCCAAAGCCCACCTGCTCGGGTTAACACATTGTTCTTATGTACCAAAGTTACCTTTTTACGGGGTCTGCTTTGAGCGCGATTAAATGCATCTCGTATTACTCGCTCAACACCTTTATAAGTATTGATTGACTCTTCGATTGCAAGCTCCTTATTTGTTCCCTCATCCTTAATAGAGCCGGCACCAACATAAAGTCCTTCAGTTCCTTCGCGAACGACCACAAAATCAATGCCCTTATTATTTGTAATTGGCGAGCTAACGCCTGGAAATAACTTTGCCGGCCTTAAGTTAATGTAATGTTCAAATGCAAACCGCAATTTAAGTAACAACCCACGTTCCAAAACCCCACTGGGAACTGATGGGTCACCCACTGCACCCAATAAAATCACATCAGATTTAGCCAAGTCAGCCATAACTGAGTCTGGCAATGTTTCACCAGTTTTATGCCAATAGGCAGCACCCAACTCATAATTAGTTTTACTGAAATTCAAGTCATATTTTTTGGCAACAGTATCCAAAACTCTTAGACCTTCGGTTACAACCTCTGGTCCAATACCATCACCTGCGATAACTGCTAAATTGAAATTTTTCATTCATTCACCAAATTCACAAATCTAACCAAAGATGCACCTGTCTCTTTAGTAATTATCTGAAGCAAATCATTTGGGATAACAGAATCGACAGTAAGCGCCATCAATGCTTGGCCACCCGCTTCGGTACGTCCAACCTGCATATCGGCAATGTTAATTTTCAACTTACCAAGGGCATTACCCACTATTCCAACAACACCAGGTTGATCACTATATCGAAGGAATAACAGATTGCTAGTTGGCTTTAAATCCAAATCTAATTCATCAATCGCAACGATTTTTTGAATTTGTTTGATTCCCATCAAAGTTCCGCTTACTAATACTTTGCTGCCATCTGCGCACGCTGCTCGGACCGAGACTAAATTTCGGTGATCTGGACTTTCGGCATTAGTTGAGATATTTGAAGTTAATGCACGTTCACTAGCTAATGCAGGTGCGTTTACATACGTAACATCTTCCGCGCCCATCCCAGTTAAGGCACCCTTTAGCGCGCTGGTAGTAAGCACTGATACATCAAGAGCAGAAATCTCGCCACGAACTTCTACATCTACATTGGCAACTACATCTGTAGCTAAGGCAATTGCAACTTGAGCCAATTTTTCAACAAGCGGTAATGCAGGTCTGACTGCTTCATCTATTGCGCCACCTTTAACATTTACTGCATCAGGAACTAGCTCACCTGATAATGCCTTACGCACAGAGACTGCCACAGCTATTCCAGCTCGCTCTTGAGCTTCATCTGTTGATGCACCAAGGTGTGGTGTTGCAACGACATTATCTAAGGTAAATAATGGTGAATCTGTGCATGGTTCAGTAGCAAAAACATCAAGTCCAGCTCCGGCAACCTTGCCATTTTTTAGTGCTTCATAAAGAGCAGCCTCATCAAGCACGCCTCCTCTGGCTGCATTAATTATTCTCACTGTAGGTTTCACTTTTTTTAAAGCTTCTGTACTAATTAAATTTGCTGTCTCTTTACTTTTGGGTAAGTGAATCGAAATAAAATCACTCACCCTCAGCAAATCATCTAATTCAACTAACGCAACATCTAACTGGGCTGCCCTGGCAGGTTGCATATAAGGATCGTAGGCAACTACTTTCATTCCAAAAGCTTGCATGCGAGATGCAACTAATTGACCAATACGGCCAAAACCAACAATACCTAGTGTTTTTTCAAATAACTCAGCTCCGGTGTATTTAGACCTGGCCCATTTTCCATTTTTAAGGGCTGCATGTGCTGGCGAAATTGAGCGGGCACAAGCCAGCAATAATCCAATTGCCAACTCTGCTGCTGAAACTATATTTGAAGTTGGTGCATTTACAACCATGACACCAGCTGCTGTTGCAGCTGGAATTTCAACATTATCTAATCCAACACCAGCTCGCGCAATAACTTTTAAACCCTTCGCAACTGAAATAGCTTCGGCATCCATCTTCGTTGCAGATCGAATTAATACCGCATCTACTCCTTTAGACAATGCAGAAAGTAGTTCTGCACGATCAGCGCCATTGCAATTGCGCACCTCAAAGTCTGGCCCTAGTGCCTCTAATGTGGCCGGACTTAACTCTTCAGCAATCAGGACAACTGGTTTAGCCACGCGCTGCATTTCCCTCTTTGTAATCATCTTTATTTGCAGCTTTGACCCATGACATCATCTTTCTTAGATCTCGGCCAACGGCTTCAATTGGATGAGACTCACCTTTAGCGCGCAAAGCCTTAAACTCTGGTGCACCGGCATCTTGATCATCGATAAAGCGCTTGGCGAACGCACCTGATTGAACTTCAGCTAAAACTGCTTTCATGTTCGCTTTTACGCTTGGATCAATAACTCTTGGTCCAGAGATGTAATCTCCATACTCAGCTGTATCTGATACAGACCAACGTTGTTTAGCTATTCCACCTTCATACATCAGGTCAACAATTAACTTCAACTCATGTAAGCACTCAAAATAGGCAACCTCTGGTTGGTATCCGGCCTCAATTAAGGTTTCAAAACCATACATAACTAATTGAGAGGCACCGCCACAAAGAACAGCTTGCTCACCAAATAAATCAGTCTCACACTCTTCGGTAAAGGTAGTTAAAATTCCACCAGCTCTTAAGCCACCAATTGCTTTGGCATAGGAAAGAGTTAACGACCAAGCATTGCCGGTTGCATCTTGTTCTACTGCAACAATTACTGGTACACCCCTACCTGCTGAATACTCGCGACGAACTAAGTGTCCAGGTCCCTTAGGGGCAACCATACAAACATCAACATTTGCTGGCGGCTTGATATAACCAAAACGAATATTAAAGCCATGACCAAAGAACAATGCCGCACCAGATTTAATATTTGGCGCAATTGAATCATTATAAATATGGCGTTGTACATGGTCAGGAGCAAGCAACATAACTACATCCGCGCCTTTTACAGCATCAGTAACTGTGGCAACCTTAAGTCCTTCAGCTTCTGCCTTTGCTCGAGATTTTGATCCCTCCGCTAAACCAACAACTACATCTACCCCGCTATCGCGAAGTGAGAGTGCATGTGCATGTCCTTGTGATCCATAACCAATTACCGCAACCTTTTTTGATTGAATAATTGCTAGATCTGCATCTTCATCGTGATACATCGTTGCCACTTTGGTTCTCCTTGTTAGTAGTTATTGTTGGTTAATTTTGGTAATCAGCTGTAGAACTAATTGATTCTGACTCGTTAGCTGTTCCCATGGTGCTTAGAGTTCGATCTGCCAATGTATTGGCACCTCGTTCGATCGCAACCAAGCCGGATTGAACTAGCTCACGAATTCCATGTGGCTTTAACTCAGTAAGTAAAGCCTCGATCGCAGTAGAGGAGCCAACCGCCTCGATAGAAATCGTTGAGGCAGTTTCATCTACGATACTTACATTATGCTTTTTTGCAATCTCTTTAGTTGCAGCTTTGTTCGCCACCTTTACCAAGAGAATTTCCCGCTTTAATGAATCGGTATCCTTCATTTCAGAAATGCCAATGACATTTACTAATTTGAATAATTGGGCACTGACCTGATCTAGGGCATGACCCTCTAAATTTAGAACAATAGTCATTCGAGAAACCTTTGGATTCTCAGTTGGTCCAACCGCCAGTGAATCAATATTGTAACCGCGACGAGAAAACAGTGATGCTACTCGAGCTAACACACCAGGTGAGTTCTCAACTAAAACCGCTAAGGTATGAGTAGCCATTACAACTCCTGTGAATCCCATACTGGCGCCATTGATCTGGCAACAGTAATGTCATCATTTGAAGTTCCAGCGGCGACCATTGGCCAAACCATTGCGTCTCGGTGGACATTAAAATCAACAACTACTGGGCGATCATTAATCGCCATCGCAGCTTCAATAGTTTTATCGACATCCTCCGGGCGCTCACACCTTAAGCCAACACAACCCATGGCCTCGGCTAATAATTTAAAATCCGGAATTCGCTTTGAGTGTAGATCTGTATTGGAGTAACGCTGGTTATAAAACAGAGTTTGCCACTGGCGAACCATGCCCAATGATTCATTATTTATAACTGCAACTTTGATTGGAATATTATTTAAGGCACAAGTTACTAACTCTTGGTTAGTCATCTGAAAACAGCCATCGCCATCAATTGCCCAAACCGTAGTATCCGGTGCGCCAACCTTTGCCCCCATAGCTGCTGGTACGGCATAACCCATAGTTCCTAAGCCACCAGAGTTAAGCCAAGTTCGAGGTTTTTCATATCCAATAAATTGTGATGCCCACATTTGATGTTGACCAACACCGGCAGTAAATATGGTCTCTGGACCAGATATTTTTCCAATCCGTTCAATTACATATTGTGGCGAAACCGATCCATCACTTGGTTGGTCATAACCCAATGGAAACTTACTTCGCCAACCATAAGTTTCATCTAGCCATGGTGTTAAATCTGGCTGAGATTTTGCCAATGCACTCTTAGTTGCTGGTGATAAGGCTTGTAATATATTTTTTAAATCGCCGATTAATGCCACATCAGCATGGCGGTTTTTACCAATTTCAGCTGGATCAATATCGGCATGAATAATTTTTGCATTTGGCGCAAAGGTAGAGAGTTTGCCCGTTACTCGATCATCAAATCTGGCACCGAGTGTGATTAGTAAATCAGCTTTTTGTAGAGCGGTAACCGCTGCAACTGTGCCATGCATACCAGGCATACCAAGGTGTTGCTTATGTGAATCTGGGAATGCTCCTCGAGCCATAAGTGTGGTCACCACCGGTGCACCAGTAATTTCAGCGAATTGCATCAACTCTTTTGCGGCATTTGCTTTTATCACACCGCCACCAACATATAAAACTGGTTTCTTAGATTGCGCAATTAAGGCGGCGGCATCATTTATTGATTCTTGTTTCGGTACCAGAACTGGGTTATAGCCCACAAGTGAAATATTTTTAGGATAATTAAAAGTACTCTCTTTTTGCAACGCATCCTTGGCAATATCAACTAAGACTGCTCCGGGCCGGCCAGTACTTGCTATATGAAAAGCCTCAGCAATTGCCCGTGGAATATCGGCTGGATCAGTAATTAAATAATTGTGTTTTGTAACTGGCATTGTTACACCACGGATATCTGCCTCTTGAAATGCATCGGTTCCAATTGCTGGTGCTGGTACTTGACCGGTAATTGCAACTATTGGCACAGAATCCATCTGTGCATCAGCTAAAGGTGTTACTAAATTTGTCGCACCAGGACCTGAGGTAGCAATACAAACTCCAACGCGGCCAGTTGCTTGGGCGTAGCCAGTGGCTGCATGTCCTGCACCTTGTTCATGTCTTACTAATATGTGTCTGATTTTTGAATCAAAGATTGGATCATAAGCAGGAAGAATGGCGCCACCTGGTATGCCAAACATGACATCAACCCCAGCAGCTTCAAGTGCGTTTACTAAACTCTGCGCACCAGTTACCTTGCTCATATCTTCCTTTCTTTCAGATAGTACTTATCTAAAACAAAACCCCCCAGTTTTATCTGAGGGGTGCGAACTAACTTTGCTGGTTAGCGCGCACGCTCGATAATCACCACGACCACAGATGTGATCACGATTTGTGAGATTAGCGATGATTTCTTCATGGGATTAGTTTCTCAGGTGCACTCTCATCTAGTCAACCCCTGAGATGGTGATCTCATTATTTGAGCGCGACCGGATAAGGTAATACTTTTTAATCGCAGACTGCACCCTTTGCTGCACTACCCACCAGTTTTGAATATTTAGCCAAAACACCACGTTGATACTTATGAGGTAGTGGTTTGAATTTTTTTCGTCGCTCATTCATCTCATTTTGATCTACTAGTAAATCTAATGTTCGATTTTTAGTATCAATTCTGATGCGATCACCATTCTTAACAAATGCAATTGGCCCAGCATCAACCGCTTCTGGTGCAACATGGCCAACACATAATCCAGTGGTACCGCCAGAGAATCTGCCATCTGTTAACAATAAAACTGACTTTCCAAGACCGGCGCCCTTTATCGCTCCGGTAATCATTAACATCTCACGCATACCAGGACCACCTTTTGGTCCTTCATATCTAATTACCACAACATCACCGGCCACAATTGAGCCATTCTCTAATGCATCCATTGCTTGTTGTTCACGTTCAAATACTTTTGCTGGTCCTTCAAATACATCCACACCAATTCCAGCTGTCTTACAAACGGAGCCTTCAGGTGAGAGTGAACCATTTAAAATAGTAATTCCACCACCTAGTGACATTGGATTTTTTACCGCCTTTAGAATTTCACCATCTGGATCTGGTGGCGTTATATCTCTTAAGTTTTCTGCCATGGTCTTACCAGTAACAGTTAAGCAATCCCCATGAATAAGACCAGCATCAAATAAAGCTTTGAGCACAACGGGAATTCCACCTACACGATCTACATCGGTCATTACATATTTTCCAAATGGTTTTAGGTCACCAAGTAGTGGCACCTTTGCACCAACTCTTTGGAAATCTTCCAAGGTTAAATCCACCTCTGCCTCATGGGCGATTGCTAGCAGATGCAAAACTGCATTGGTTGAGCCACCTAATGCCATCACAATTGTTATTGCATTCTCAAAAGCTTTCTTAGTCAATATTTGTCTTGTGGTGATGCCACTACGAATTAACTCAACAACAGCTGCGCCAGATTTAATTGCATAATCATCTCTGCGACGATCAATTGATGGTGGTGAGGCAGATCCTGGTAGTGATAATCCAATAGCTTCACCCACGGCAGCCATGGTGTTGGCGGTGTACATACCGCCACATGCCCCTTCACCAGGACAGATAGCACGTTCGATTTTGTCTACCTCTTCTTGCGAAATCAATCCTCGAGCACAAGCACCTACCGCTTCAAATGCATCAATAATTGTTACATCTCTGCCGTCAACTTTACCTGGCATAATTGAACCGGCGTAAACAAAAACTGAGGCAATATCTAATCTGGCTGCTGCCATCATCATGCCTGGTAAAGATTTATCGCAACCAGCAAATGTGACCATGCCATCTAATCGTTCGGCCTGCATAACTGCCTCAACCGAATCCGCAATAACTTCTCGAGAAACTAATGAAAAATGCATTCCTTCATGTCCCATTGAAATTCCATCAGAAACTGAAATAGTGCCAAATTGCATTGGAAATCCACCAGCATCTATCACACCTTTTTTTGATGCTTTAGCTAATCGATCCAGTGAAAGATTACATGGAGTGATTTCATTCCAAGAAGATGCAATTCCAATTTGAGCTTTTTTAAAATCTTCATCCTGCATACCAACTGCGCGAAGCATTCCACGAGCGGGCGCTCTTTCCAAACCATCGGTTACTAAGCCTGATCTAGGCTTCATTTTATTCGGCGGTTTTTTTTCACTCATGAGATTAGTTTATTGCCCCAAGTGCTTTAATAATAATTCTCTTACCTTAGCCGCATCGGCTTGGCCGCCAGTTGCTTTCATTACTGCACCAATTAGCGCACCAGCAGCAGGAATATTTCCACCTCGAACCCGATCTGCAGTTTCTGGTGCTGCTGCAATTGCATCTGCGATGGCCTTCATCAGCTGAGAATCATCTGATACAACTTTAAGTCCACGCTTTAAAATCACATCAGCAGGTGAACCCTCCCCTGCGATCACACCTTCCACTACCTGTCTTGCCAATTTATCAGTTAATTCCCCTTGATTAATGAGGGTGATAATTTGATAAACATCTTTCACTGAAATCAATTCCGTGGGAAATACTGTTCTATCATTTGCAATTCTAGAGATTTCACCTAGCCACCAAGATCTAGCTCTTGTTGGATCTGCGCCAAGTAATACTGTCTCTTCAACTGTATCTAATAATTCTGCATTTACCATGGCAGACATTTCTTTATCTGGCACAGACCAAGCTTGTTGTAATCGCTTGCGCCGATCAGCAGGCTTTTCTGGAAGTGATTTACGAAGCTCTTCAATCCACTTACTATCAGGAATCACTGGAACTAAATCAGGTTCGGGAAAGTATCGATAATCCTCTGCCTGCTCTTTTGATCTGCCTGGTCTAGTTTGACCACTTTCTTCTAAAAAGTGACGGGTCTCTTGAATAATTCGTT
This sequence comes from Actinomycetota bacterium, assembly GCA_016870895.1. GTDB lineage: Bacteria > Actinomycetota > Actinomycetes > Nanopelagicales > Nanopelagicaceae > Nanopelagicus. Next base: position 28,606 of record VGAA01000005.1, read on the forward strand.
CACCACTAGCTAATCGATTTGCTTGTCTAACAAATTCACCATTGACTGCGCGCTCAACAGAGCGAAGTGAGTTTACATTTTTAGTTTCACTTCTAGTTCCAAGTTTGCCGCTATTAATCTCAGACAGCGACAAATTAACATCACAGCGAAGAGAGCCCTGCTCCATTTTTACATCAGATACTTTTAGGCCGCGTAAAATATCGCGCAGTGAAGCTACATATGCTCTGGCAACTTGTGGAGCATATTTGCCTGTATTTGGAATAATTTTGGTAACTATCTCGACTAGTGGAATACCTGCTCGGTTGTAATCTAGAAGTGAGTAATCAGCACCATGAATTCGACCAGTTGAGCCACCAACATGAAGAGATTTACCAGTGTCCTCCTCCATATGAACTCGCTCGATCTCTACTCTAAAACTCTTACTTCCATCATCGGTGTCGATCTCAACATCTAAATATCCATTCACACAAATTGGTTCGTCATACTGTGATGTTTGGAAGTTCTTAGGCATATCTGGGTAAAAATAATTTTTCCTTGCAAACCGAGAGTATGGTGCGATCGAACAGTTAAGGGCTAGGCCAATTAAAATCGTACTTTCAATTGCTTTCTTGTTTACAACTGGAAGTGAGCCTGGAAGACCTAGACAAACTGGGCAGGTTTGAGTATTTGGTTGAGCACCAAACTCTGTAGCACAGCCGCAAAACATCTTTGATTTAGTATTTAGCTCAACATGAACTTCCAGTCCAAGGGTGGGTTCATACTTTTTGACCGCTTGCTCGTAATTAAGACTCATTTTGAAGCCGCTAAATTTGGTGCGAAATCTAGAATAGGTTTACCCCATTTATTATTTAGAGTTGCTTCCAAGGCACCACCTACTAAATACATTCGATCATCTTTCATGGCAGGTGACATAATCTGGAAGCCAACTGGCAGGTTATCTTCTTCAGCTAGGCCACATGGCAAACTCATGCCACCGATTCCAGCCATGTTCACCGGAATTGTTGCAATATCATTTAAATACATTGCCAATGGGTCATTAGTTTTCTCACCAATTTTAAATGCGGTTGTTGGTGCCGTAGGTGAAACTAAAACATCACATTTAGTAAAGGCTGACTCAAAATCTCGCTTAATAAGGGTTCTTACCTTTTGTGCTGAACCGTAATAGGCATCGTAGTAACCCGAGGAAAGTGCGTAGGTACCAAGAATAATTCTACGTTTAACCTCCCGGCCAAATCCAGCCGCTCTAGTTAAATTCATTACCTCCTCAGCACTCTTTGAACCATCATCTCCAACCCGTAATCCAAATCGAATTGAATCAAATCTTGCTAAGTTAGATGAGCACTCACTTGGTGCAATTAAATAGTAGGCAGCTAATGCATACTCAAAATTAGGACATGAAACTTCGACAATTTCTGCTCCTAATTTAACTAATTCATCTAATGATTCTTTAAATTTATTTTCAACTCCCTTTTGATATCCATTACCTGATAGCTGCTTAACCACGCCAATTTTCATTCCTTTTATATCTTGCTTCTTAGCTGCAGCTACTACATCTGGCACATTTTGATTAATGCTTGTCGAATCTTTGGGATCAAAACCAGCTATAACTTGATGTAATAAAGCCGTATCTAAAACTGATCTTGCGCAAGGACCGGCTTGATCAAGGGATGATGAAAATGCAACTAAGCCATACCTAGAAACACCGCCATAAGTTGGCTTAACGCCAACTGTGCCAGTTACTGCTGCTGGTTGTCTTATTGATCCACCAGTATCAGTTCCAATAGCAAGTGGTGCTTCATATGCTGCCAGGGAAGCTGATGATCCACCACCTGATCCACCAGGAATTCTAGTTAAATCCCAAGGATTTTTTGTGGGACCAAAAGCTGAGTTTTCTGTTGATGAACCCATGGCAAACTCATCCATATTAGTCTTTCCTAAAATTACAATACCTGCACTTTTTAATTTTGTGACTACAGTTGAGTCGTAGGGTGGTCGCCATCCCTCTAGAATTTTTGAACCACAAGTCGTTGGTATACCTTTTTGGGTTAATACATCCTTTAACGCAAGTGGTACTCCAGCCAATGGTGATAATTTCTCACCTGCAGCTCGCTTCTTATCAACCTCTGCTGCATGGGCTAATGCACCTTCTTTATCTAAATATAAAAAGGCATGGACATCTTTATCTACTGCCGTTATTTGATCGTAATGCTGATTAGCAAGATCTACTGCACTTATCTCTTTGCTGGCTAATGCAGCAGCCATACTTGCAGCAGATTCTCTAATCATCATTTATTCTTCGCCTAATATTTGTGGAACTTTAAATCTTTGCTCATCACTTGCCGGAGCGCCAGATAATGCCTCACTTGGTGTAAGACTTGGAACTACCTGATCATCTCTAGCGACATTACTAACATCCAATGGGTGTGATGTTGGTGGTACATCTTTACCTGCTACCTCTTGGACCCGGGCTACTGCACCAAGAATTACATCCATTTCAGTTGCTAAGTGATCTAGCTCAGCATCGCTGATTGATATTCGAGCTAGTCTGGCTAAATTAGCGACTTCATCGCGAGAGATTGCAGACATAATCGGTGAGTATAACTGGTGCAAATTTAGTTGCGAATTTGGCCGTTACCGCTAACAATCCAAGTTGTAGTAGTCATTTGCTCTAGTCCCATTGGGCCTCGGGCATGCATTTTTTGATTGGAAATTCCAATCTCAGCCCCAAATCCCATTTGTTCACCATCAGTAAATCGTGTTGAGGCATTTACCATTACCGCGGCACAATCATTTAAAGTTGTGAAGGCTGAAATGGCTAAATCATCCTGGGCAACTATCGCCTCTGTGTGCTTGGTGCCATATTTAGCTATATGGTCGATTGCACCCATCACGCCATCTACTTGAGCGATATTTATTTCTAAGGTTCCATACTCTGTTGACCAAGAGTCATTGCTGGCTAATTTTGTTTGTATGCCTAATTTATCTGCTACCAATTTGCTCTCTGAATCGACATTAATTATTACATTTGCATCAGTTAATGCTTTTAAGGCTAGTGGTAAAAACCGATCAGATATCTGTTTATCAACCAAAAGAGTTTCCGCAGCGTTACATACGCTTGGTCTATCACACTTTGAATTAATCAAAATCGAAATTGCTTTGTCAAAATCTGCAGACTTATCGACATAAACATGGCAGACGCCAGCTCCGGTTTCTATGGTTGGCACTGTTGCTTCATCAACCACAGTTCTAATTAACTGCGCACTTCCTCTTGGAATAACTAAATCTACAAATCTTGAAGCTTTTAACAAAGCTGTCACAGTTCCTCTATCATCTGATGGCACTAATTGAATCACCTCTGGAGAAATCGAAGTGCCTGCAAATCCTTTTCGCATTACCTCAATCAAAATTTTATTGCTGTGTTCTGCAGAAGACGATCCGCGCAATAAGGCTGCATTACCGGATTTAATTAAAATTACTGCGGCATCAACTGTAACATTTGGTCTGGCTTCATAAACCATACCAACCACACCGAATGGAACTGATTTCTGAAGAAGATGTAAACCATTCTCTAAGGTTCTTTCTACCAAAACTTTATTCAAAGGATCTGGCAACTTAGTGATATTTTTTGCAGCGTTTGCCATTGATTTAATTCTTGCTTCGGTCAGCAATAATCTATCTTGAAGAGACTGGTTCATCCCAGATTTCTTAGCCGCTTCCATATCTAATTGGTTAGCCTCGATTATCAAATGTGAATTTTTCTCCAGCTCAGAAGATATATTTTCTAATATTTGATTTCGTTGGGCATTAGATGAATTGGCAAGTTCGCGAGCAGCCAAGCGTGCTCTGGTTGCAAGATCTTTAATTATCGATGTGGCTGCCATGTCCTAAGCCTACGGGCTATTAGGCTATCGGCGTGAGACGTTTATTTAAGTTCCTGCGAAATACGGTAATTTCAGTTGGACTTATATATGTGGCTTTGTTTATCTTCACCAAAGTAATTCATTATCCAGAACCAATCGCGACAATAAAGCTGGGGTTAGCCCCAGCATCAAAGACGCCTACTTTGATGCCATGGCATGTGATTGATCCAGCTACAAAACCAATTACTATCCCAGTGTCTTCCGAAAAGATGCCAGATGAAATTATGTATAAAGGCACCTCTCTTCCGTTTAATGAATTCTTGAAACAAACAGATACCAATGTTTTTATTGTTTTACGAAATGGTGTAATGACTTATGAGTGGTATAAAGATGGCATCACTCAAAAGTCGCAATTGCCTTCTTACTCAGTTGCTAAAACAATGACATCAATAATGATTGGGCAATTAATCTCACAAGGTAAAATTTCAGAAAGTGATAAATTTGTTGACTACTTCCCAGATTTAAAAGCTGGTACTAGTTTTGATTTAGTAACAATCAAGCAACTGCTAGATATGCAAGCTGGCGTTGGCGTGAGTGATAATTACCCATCAGGGCCCTCCGGCTGGGGTGTAGCTATTGCGCAAATGTACGCCACTACCGACCTTGATTGGTTTCTAAAAAATAATAGAAAAATGGCTTTTGATCCAGGTACGAAATCTGAATACCGCAGTGTTGATACTCAAATGCTAGGAATGATAATTAAGAAAGTAACTGGAAAGAGAGTTGCAGATTACTTTAGCGAAAATGTTTGGCAGATAATTGGTGCAAAATATCCTGCAACTTGGAATGTTGACCGGGTAGGAGGAACCGAAAAAACATTCTGCTGCTTCAATGCCTCTGGAATTGATTATGCTCGAGTCGGAATGCTATTTCTAAATGGTGGATACGCCGGGCCAAATAAAATAATAGATAAATCATGGCTTAATCGAATGACTACTTCAGTAACAACTTTAGATAGGGATTGGGGTTATGGCGCACAGGTTTGGCACCCATATCCAAGAATTTCTCTGGCACTTGGCCTGCATGGACAATTTATTTTTGTTAATCCAGATACGCGAACTGTGATTGTCAAATTAAGTGATAATCCAACTGATTCAGATCATGAAGCAGATACTGCCAAGGCATTACTTGAGATTTCAAATCTTAAGGATTAGGTAAAAAATAAGTTCCAACCTGCTTACCAGCTAAGGCATCAGATAGATCAGAGATTTTTGTAAGCAACATTCCAATACCAACACTTGTAACAACTCGTGCTGCATCAATTTTAGTAACCATTCCGCCACTTCCTACCCCTGAGCTTCCAGCCCCGCCTAGTGAGTCTGAGTTAATTTTAGATAAATCAGAAACGAGATGAATCTGCTTTGCTCCTGGTGAAGTTGGGTTTGCATCATAAAGTCCATCAATATCAGTAATCAGAACTAATAGGTCTGCCTCAATTAACTTAGTAACTTTTGCAGCAAGGCCATCATTATCGCCATATTTAATCTCTTCAGTACCTACAGTGTCATTTTCATTTATAACTGGAACTACACCTTGCTTCAAAAGTGAGCCTAAGACTCCTTTGATGTTAGCAATATGTGCATCCTTGGTAATATCTTCTAAAGTAATCAATATTTGAGCAGTTATTATCTTAAATCTATTAAAGGATTGAGTGTATTTAGCCATGAGTAACCCCTGTCCAACAGAGGCAGCAGCTTGCTGAGAAGTTAAATCAGAGGGACGAGCTGATAGTCCAAGCGGCGCTATACCAGCAGCAATTGCTCCAGAAGATACGACAATTACTTCTTTCTTATCTTGTTTGAGTTTAGCGACAACATCAACAAGATCATCAATTGCCTTTGGATCTAAATTTGCGCCAGCTTTACCCGTAAGTGTTGAAGAGCCAACCTTTATTACTATGCGGTTAATATCTTTTAGATTAATGGACATCTTCATCAATTCTAGGATTTTTTGGGTTAGGTACATTGTACTCCCATTGCATTTCTATTTCGTCATCACTTAGTTGATCAATATCATCTTCTAGTAAATCCATTCGCCATGGAGTTGAAAGACGTAAGTCTTCTCCTCTTGGACCGGCAAGTAATTCAGCGCCAGCCTCAATGCTTGGCTCCCAGTCAAATATAACTGCCTCATCCCCTTCACCAATTCTTACTTCATCACCAGATTTTGCACCCTGCTTAAACAATTCCTTCTCCACGCCATATGAAGCTAAACGATCAGCCAAGTATCCAATTGCTTCGGCATTTGTAAAATCAGTTTGTTTAACCCATCTTTCAGGCTTATCTCCAACTACATTAAATGAGCCATCTTCATTAGCGGTTACTGTAAATCCTGCATCATCAACTGCAACCGGACGTAAAACAATTCGAGTAACTTGTTCGCCCTTTTTTTCTTTCCGACTCTTCTGAATTATTTGCGCCATTGCATAAACTAACTCTTGAATACCTTCACGAGAAGCAGCAGAGACTTGAAACACAAGATAGCCTCTATCTTCTAGAGTTTTTTGCACCATATCTGCCATCGCTTTACCATCAGGAATATCAATTTTATTTAAAGCAATGATTCTTGGCCGATCGGTCAAGCCACCATATTGTTTTAACTCCTCTTCAATAACATCAAAATCTTTAGCCGGATCACGATCGGTTTCAAGTGTTGCGCAATCTAAAACATGAACAAGTGCAGCACATCGCTCTACGTGGCGTAAAAATTCATGACCTAATCCCTTGCCCTGACTTGCTCCAGGAATTAGTCCAGGCACATCAGCAGCAGTAAATCTTGTATCTCCTGCTTGGACTACTCCTAAATTTGGCACCAAAGTTGTAAAAGGATATTCAGCAATTTTGGGTCTAGCTGCAGAGATTGCTGCAATTAATGACGACTTACCGGCGCTTGGATAACCAACCAAGCCAATATCTGCAACGCTCTTTAACTCTAGAAACAAAGTACGCGCTTCTCCTGGTTCACCTAATAGCGCAAAACCTGGTGCTCTTCGCTTTGAATTTGCTAAGCCAGCATTACCTAAGCCGCCTTTTCCACCTTGTGCTGCCATAAACCTGGTACCAAACCCAACAAGATCGGCAATGGTATTTCCATTAATATCTTTCACAACGGTTCCATTTGGAACCGAAAGAACTAGATCTTTACCATCTGCGCCATTACAAAAATCACCAGCACCTTTCCTGCCATCTGTTGCCTTTCGATGAGGTGAATGGTGAAAATCTAAAAGTGTTGTGACATCTGGATCCACTACTAATGCAATATCCCCACCACGGCCACCATTGCCACCATCTGGCCCACCTAATGGTTTGAATTTTTCTCGGTGAACTGAAACGCAACCATCTCCACCATTACCGGCCGAGGCATGCAGAGTCACACGATCAACAAAAGTAGCCATGTGAACTCCTTTCGACAACGAAAAATAAAAATGGGCCCGCAGCTCGCGGACCCACAATTAATAATCCGCTTAAGTTATGAAACCGGAACGATATTTACTACTCGACGACCACGAGCACGGCCAAATTCAACTGACCCACCCTCAAGTGCGAATAATGTGTCATCTTTTCCAATTCCAACATTTTTTCCTGGGTGGAAGTAAGTGCCACGTTGGCGAACTAAAATCTCGCCACCCTTAACTACCTGGCCAGCAAATCTTTTAATGCCAAGGTACTGAGGATTTGAGTCGCGACCATTACGTGTGGAGGAGACACCCTTTTTACTTGCCATCTGCTTTCACCTGCCTTAGTTAGTAGTTACTTATTAATTCCAGTTATTTTTACGCGAGTAAGTTTAGAACGAAATCCTTGGCGTCGACGATATCCGGTTTTGCTCTTGTATCTTAAAATCGCAATCTTTGGACCCTTTTGTTCTGCAAGTATTTCACCAGTTACTTTCACAGCCGCTAGCGCTTTTGGATCAGTAGTCACATCAGACCCATCAACTAGAAGGACAGCTGGAAAAGTTACTGAGGAGCCAACAGCTGCATCTAAACGATCGACCACTAAAGTTTCACCAACTGAAACCTTCTCTTGGCGGCCGCCAGCTTTAACAATCGCGTACACAATCTGCTCCTTGCTAATAAATAAACCTTAATCTTCACATTCGATCAGGGTAGGTGGATAAGGGTAGAGATTGCTCTCTCTGCGGTCAAATGCACCGATTAATGCCCTAATTAATTGGTGGAAATTACCCCGGTACTCACAGCTCTTCGACCCTTTCGGCGTGTAGCTAGTGCGGGTGGAGTTTGCTCAACTTCTTCATCTTTAGAAATTGATTGTTCATCTTCAAAAGTTTCAGACTTATCATCTAAATCAACTTCGTCATCATCCTCAGTGAAAGATTTGCTAGTTTGAGAAAATCTCTGCTCCATATCTTTTTCTAAAGCCACCTTTTTAACTGGATCACTATGAATATGAATGCCTCTGCCACCACAGCTTTCGCAGGTAGTTGAGAATGCCTCAATTAATCCCTGACCAACACGCTTTCTAGTCATTTGCACTAAACCTAAGGAGGTTACTTCAGCTACCTGATGTTTAGTTCGATCTCTGCCTAAACACTCAACTAACCTGCGCAAAACTAGTTCACGGTTTGACTCTAATGTCATATCAATAAAGTCAATCACAATGATTCCACCCATATCGCGTAGGCGAAGTTGTCTTGCAATTTCTTCTGCTGCCTCTAGGTTATTTTTGGTAACTGTTTCCTCGAGGTTTCCACCCTTACCAATAAATTTTCCAGTATTAATATCAATTACGATCATTGCCTCTGTTCGATCTATAACTAACGAACCACCAGATGGTAGATAAACCTTACGGTCAAAAGCTTTAGCTAGCTGCTCTTCAACCCGGTTTTCGGTAAATAAATCTTTATTACTGCTCCATTTTTCAATCTTGCTAGCTAGTTCTGGTGCGATATGCCCGATGTAGTTTTGAATATCATCCCAAGCTTGATCACCTTGTACCAGCATTTTATTGAAATCTTCATTGAAGATATCGCGTATAACTCTTACCGTTAAATCTGGTTCACCATATAAAAGTGATGGCGCCGAGGTAGTGGAGCTGTTCGCTTTTTTCTCAATATCCTCCCATTGAGCTTTTAGACGAACTACATCTCTTTCTAGTTCAGCCTCTGGTACGCCCTCAGCTGCTGTTCTAATAATTACCCCAGCTTGCTCTGGAATTAAATTCTTTAATATCGACTTCAATCGATTTCTTTCATTATCTGGCAGACGCTTTGAAATTCCACTCATGCCACCACCTGGAACATAAACAAGGTAACGACCAGGAAGTGAGATCTGGCTAGTTAAGCGAGCGCCCTTTTGACCAATTGGATCCTTAGTCACCTGCACTAATACCGACTGGCCAGATTTTAAAACATGTTCAATTTTTCTAGGTGCAGTATCGGATAAACCATGCGCATCCCAGTTAACCTCACCGGCATAGAGCACAGCATTTCGGCCCTTACCAATATCGACGAACGCAGCCTCCATTGATGGTAGGACGTTTTGAACCTTTCCTAAGTACACATTTCCTACATAAGAAATATTGCTGTTTCGATTTACATAATGCTCAACCATTACATCATCTTCGATAATTGCAATTTGAGTTCGATCCGCAATTTGGCGAACCAACATGGATCGCTCAACTGCCTCTCTGCGAGCTAAAAACTCAGATTCAGTTATTACTGTTCCTCGCCGGCGCGTAAAGTCACGGCGCTCTCTGCGATCTGCTCGGTCAAACTTATTTCGATCTCTTCGACCAAAACCTCTTGCTTCACTTCTTGTCTCACTTCTTGGCGGGCGAACTCTGGCCTCGCGTACTTTTACAATAGTAATTACGCCATCTTCTTCAACTGTCTCACCCGGTACAACACCCTCGCCCTTTGCTCTACGTCGACGGCGGCGCTTATGGGTAACCTCGAGTGCTTCACTATCACTTGCAAGCGCTGCTGATTCAATATCTACGCCTTCGGTACCCTCTTTGCCATTTCGACGGCGTCCTCTACCACCGCGTCGGCGGCGACGGCGAAACTCCTCACCCTCACCTTCGCTACCTTTGCTTTCTACTGCAGCAATATTCGGCGCAGCCTTAACTGACTTACTCGCTTTAGGTGTCTTACTTACTGGTGCGGCTTGAAAAAGTGGCACCGGAATTACTGGTGATTTTTTGGTACTTTTCTTATCTTCGCTTGCTGCTTTTTTGGCAGCGCGCTTTCGTGGTGCTTTAGGCTCATCAGCCATAGAAATCAAATCCTTTTCAAAAAATTATTACTGCAGTTTTGCAGTATCTCTTACAATACTTTTTGTAATTAATCTGGTTAATTAACTTGCTAAAAATATCGACGCAATCGCGGCGGTGGATCTTTATCCTCGCGCTGAATGCGTGGGATAAGTATCGCAGATCTGGCGCAATCCGCCAACTTACCTATTTTTATGCGTGTTTAACGGCTGCGAGCGTAAACATTTTGCAGCAAGCCAATCCCGATTAAATTGGCAAACATGGAAGAGCCACCATAAGATAAAAATGGCAACGGCACACCAGTCATCGGCATTAAGCCCATAGCCATACCAATATTCTCAAAGGTTTGAAAACCAAACCAAGCTATCACGCCAATACAGACCAATCTGCCAAATAAATCACTGCTTCGCTTGCAGATGGCAAAGCCTCTTAAAAATATTAAAAAGTATAAAAATAAGATTAATGAACAACCAACAAAGCCTAACTCTTCACCGGCGACTGTGAAAATAAAATCTGTTTGCTGCTCTGGTACAAATCGACCATTAGTTTGTGGTCCTTCAAATAAGCCTTTACCAAATAGACCGCCAGAGCCAATGGTGATTCTTGATTGTCGAAGTTGATAACCAGTAGATTGTGGATCTGCATTTGGATCGACAAAGGATTGCAGACGGGCTACTTGATACTCATTGACCGCTCCAGTTTGCACAGCAGTAAATACACCTAAGGCGGCAAGTAGTAATAAACCAACTACCCAAATGGCACGAGCACCTGAGGCACCGATCATTGCCACTACTGCCGCTGAAATAATTAAGACAGTACCTAGATCTGGTTGGGCAATAATTAACAAGATTGGTACGGCAGAGATTGCTAACGCCTTTAGTACATCTAAATCTGATGGATCTTGATCGGTTTGATCTCGATCTGCCAAAATCATGGCAATGCCAACAATAATTGCAATCTTTGCTAGCTCAGCTGGCTGAATTTGAAATCCACCTGGCAGTGCTATCCAAGCCCTAGCGCCATTTATCTCACTGCCAATTCCGGGAATTAACACTAAAACTAAACCAATAACTGCAGCTAGCCAGATGATTGGGGTGTAAGCACGTAGTAATCGATAATCAATCAAGGTGGTGCCATAGGCAAGCAAAACTCCAATAACAATATTTATCGAGTGGCGCTTTAAGTAATACTCAGGATCTAATCCATAGGATCGAAACCACTCTCGAGTTCCGGCATAAACTAAAAGTGTTCCGATTGCTAATAATCCAATTACTGCGAAATTTAAAATATTGTCGAACTTACCTGAATTTAGCCTTCGATTAGCGCGGTACTTTATTGATTGACTCATTCGACAACCACACTCCCAACTCTAATCTTGCCCTGCTTATTGGAAGATTCCTTAGCTGCTTTGGTTAGATCTACCTTAGCAATAGTTTTTGGCACGCCATTTGGAAAAATCACTCTTTCCGGATCAACCCTATTTCCGCTAACGCCAAAAAGTGCTGCAAAGACATCTCGAGCGGCAACGCCAGAGGTAGATGCACCAAATCCCCCCTGACTTACCATCATCACAACTACATACTGCGGATCCTTAGTTGGCCCATAAGCTGCAAACCAAGAGGTGTCATCTTTAGCAGAGCCATTTGGATTTCTACCAAAAACTTGAGCGGTGCCAGTTTTCCCACTGACCTCAACTGGGAAACCGGCAAATACTCCAGCTGCAGTTCCTTGGGTTACTACCATGCGAAGAGATCGTCGCAAAAAATCCCAAGTGGATTCTTCCGCCTCGACCTTGCCAGCTACTTCAGGTTTGAACTCCTTAATTACTTTTCCATCTACATCCACAATTGCTCTAGCAACCTGCGGTTTGTAGTAGAGACCATTATTAGCAATTGCTGCATAAATCTCAGCCAATCTTAATGGTGTTACCAAGGTGTCGCCTTGCCCAATCGAAAAATTAACCGCATCTCCGGCTCTAACCTTATTTCCATCTAAACAGTTCTCACGTGCAATTTCAATTAAATATGGCGTTAAATCCTCTTTCTTAGCGCGCTCCTTATAATTACAGAAGAAATTCTTATTTTGATCATACCAATTTTGCTTCCACTGCCGATCAGGTAGTCGACCCTTTAACTCACTTGGTAGGTCAATCCCAGTAATTTTATCGATATTAAAAGCTTTAGCAGCATTAAAGAAGTGATCATTTGCATTAGATTTTGGTTTTAGCCCGCCATCACGTACCCATTCATCATAGGCAATTTGATACCAAAGTGAGTCACAGGAAATAGCCATACCTATATCTAACGGAATTCGACCAGCTGCCTCAGATCCAAAATTCTTAAAAGTTCTAGTTCCAATTTCCACAGTTGCTGGGCAGTCATATCTGGCAGTTAATGAGTAACCAGCTTTAGCTGCCGCTAATACTGAAACAGATTTAAAGGTTGAAGCTGGTGCGAAAAGTCCTTGGATTGGTCTAGATAAAGCAGGCACTCCCTTAGCTTCACTAAATAGATCCTTTGCTTGTTTAACAGTTAACCCACGCTGCCAAATCTCCGGGTCATAAGTTGGATAGGAGGCCATAGCTAAAACTCTGCCGGTCTTGATCTCCATAACTACCGCTGCACCAGAGTCGCCACGATATCCGGAACTTCTGGCACGAAAAATTGCAGATTCGAGGGCATTCTCTACAGCTGCTTGTAACTTGGAATCAATATTTGTGATTAAGTTATTTCCAGCAATCGCCTGTATATTTTTCGACTCTTTGGTCACAATCTCTTTACGATTTACTAAAAATGTTCTAACTCCCGGAGTACCACGTAGATAATCGTTGTATTTGTCCTCTAAGCCACTCTTACCAACAATCTCACTTCGATAGTAATTCTTCTCAGGGTTTAGTGAATCCTCGTCAGTGACCGCACCTACATAACCTAAAACATGCGCAGCATTTTCACCAGCTAAGGAAGGGTAACTTCTAATAGGCACAGATTGAATTAAGATCCCAGGATATAAATCTGAGTTTTCAATTACTTTTAGAGCTAACTCCTGTGAGGCATTTCCAATTAAAGGAATAGGTTGATACCTAGTTCCATTCCAACAACCAGCACGATTCTCTCGCGGCAATTCACCACACAATCTAGTTCGCTGATAAATATCTGAGTACTCAAGTCTAAAAAGTGTTGCTACTCTGCTTAAAATAGAAACTCCTTTATCAGCCTGTCGATCTAAGGTTGACCGATCTGCAAATAAGACCAAGCCTGGCAAATCAACCACCATCGGCGAGCCATTTATATCGGTAATAGCCCCTCGCACAGCCGGAGTTACGATATCTCGACTTTGAATACTTATTGCCGCATCTTGGTATCGATCCGAATCTAAAACCTGTAAATAAAATAACCGGCCAAATAAGGCAAAAAGTAATGAAAAGATCAAAGTTTGGAAAATAATTAAGTTAATTTTACCCCGCTGACTCATTACTTTTCCCTACTTGTCAGCAGAGCTTTTCTTACTCGAATTATTACGGGTAGAAAGAGTGGCATAATTAAAAGCGTCCAAAGCGTATTTGCGAAAATCAATGAGATATTTCGATAAATCCCACCCATCTGCTCGCCTAGAAGGGTGCCGATTATCACAAATACTAAAAGTGAAAAGGCTGATGCAAAGCTAACAAATCCGATCAAGGCAATTGGAGCATCAGTGTAATCGCCAATACTTTCCTTATTTATTGAAAATAAATAGCCCATTAACGTCATCACCAAAGCCCATTGACCAAATGGTGAATCTGCAGTTATTGAAAGATCCATAATGATCCCACCAATAAAGCCAAATACCAAAGATCCAGTTCTATCCTCTAGCGATAAAACCACAATTAATGTTGCAATATAAAGCGAAAAACCATTTATCGGGAAATTTATCCTAGAAATCATAGTTTCTTGGATGGCAAAAACAATAAAAAGAAATATAGAGGTATTAAATACTCTTAATCTGCTCATACATTTAATTACTTGGTGTCGGAGTTGGGGTTGGAGTCACATAAACAGTAACGGTGGGATTTGGTTTTGGAATAAGCGAATCTCGTGGATCAAACTTGGGCGCGGAGACTACTACGGCAACTATGCCAATTCGATCTAAATTCGCTGAAGCGATTACATCAGCATTCTGGGTAATTGAAGAGGCGTTACTTTGCACCTCAACAACTGTGCCTACTGGAACACCAGGAACAAATGGTCTGCTCCCGTCGCTGCCCCTGGCAACCAATTTATCGCCTAATTTAATTTCACCGGCTGCATCTAGTAATTGCAACAGATATGAATTTCCACCTTGTCCACTTAAAACACCAATACTTTGAGAACCAGCAATTCGAACTCCCATTTTAAAACTTGGATCATTCATTAGTAGAACTACAGAGGACTCTGAACTGACCGATTTCACAACTCCAACCAAACCACCATCAGAGATTACAGTCATATTTCTACTGATCCCTGAACTGCTACCAACATCAATTGTAATTGTTTCTTTAAATGTGGCTGAGGATCCTCGATTAATAACTTTTGCTGCAACAACTTTATAACCGCCACGACCGGCAAGATCTAAAATATTTTTAAGTTGATTTAATTGACCAACCATATCCTCATCTAAGATTTCTTTGGATTTTAATAGTTCGATCTCTTTATTTAGCTTCTCAATTTTTTCACTAGCTTGACCAATATTTCTAATGTCACCAGCAAAATTTCCAATTGGCGAAAATACTCTTGAAAATAGAGCCTCCACTGGTGAAAATACAGATGCAACGGATCCTCGGATACTGCCTGCTAAATTAACTCCTCGTAAATCTAAGGTTATAAAAAACAGCGAAGAAACCAGGAGTAAAACTAATAAGAGCCGCGAACGATTACCGCCGCCCCTAGCCACAAATAGCTCCCTTACAAAAAATTAGCGCCGAGGTTCAGAGATTAAAACCTTTTCCAAGGCTTCAAACTCTTCAATACATTTGCCGGAGCCTTCAGCCACTGCCTGAAGAGGTCGCTCTGAAATATGAATAGGCATTCCAGTCTCATGACGTAATCTCTCATCTAAACCCCGAAGTAATGCCCCACCACCAGTTAAGACAATGCCACGGTCCATCAAATCACTAGCTAACTCAGGCGGTGTCTTATCTAATGTGTTTTTAACTGCATTAACAATTGCAGTAACTGGTTCATCTAGTGCCTTACGAATATCAGCTGAGGTAACCAAAATAGTCTTTGGTAATCCAGTTGCTAAATCTCGTCCTCTAATTTCAGCATCTGGTTCTCCAGGAAGTGGGAAAGCAGAACCAATTGCCATTTTAATCTCCTCTGCTGTCCGCTCACCAAGCAAAAGTGAAAACTCTCGTTTAACCCAATTAATAATTGATTGATCTAATTCATCGCCACCTACCCGAATAGAAAGAGCGGCAACAATTCCACCGAGAGAGATAACAGCGACCTCAGTAGTTCCACCACCAATATCTACCACCATATTTCCAGTTGGCTCATGAATTGGTAAATCAGCACCGATTGCTGCTGCCATCGGCTCTTCAATAATATAAACCTTACGCGCACCGGCTGCATAACCGGCATCTTTTACCGCACGTTGTTCCACACCAGTAATACCTGATGGCACACAAACTACAATTCGAGGCTTAGCTAAGTAACGACGTTTGTGAACTTTTTGAATAAAATATTTAAGCATTCGCTCGGTAGTATCAAAATCTGCAATCACACCATCTTTAAGTGGTCGAATCGCAACAATATTTCCAGGAGTTCTACCAATCATTCGCTTGGCTTCTAATCCAACCGCCAAGATCGCACCTGTATCTTGATTAACAGCCACCACAGATGGTTCGTTAAGCACAATGCCACGGCCTCGCACATAAACCAAAGTATTAGCTGTACCTAAATCCACCGCCATATCGCGACCGATCCAAGACATACGATTTTGTCCTTTAGCCATGTGCTCTTCTCCTTGCTTACTTGGTTAATAATCTATTAGGAATGAAAAAAAATCTTTATTTCTCGACTAGCAGATTCTGGCGAGTCTGAGCCGTGAACTATATTTTGAACCACTTTAGTACCTTGATCTCTCGCTAGGTCTCCTCTGATAGTTCCAGGCTCAGCCACAGTTGGATCTGTTGCGCCAGCTAACTTGCGAAAGCCTTCTACTACTCGCTCGCCTTCGGCCACCATAGCAACTATTGGACCAGATGCCATGAACTCCATGAGAGGTTCATAAAATGCTTTGCCTTCATGCTCTGCATAATGTTTAGCTAAAACATTTCGATCTGCAGTTAGCATTCTAAGGTTTGTAATTTTATAACCCTTGCGTTCAACTCGGGCAATAACTTCACCAACCAAACCGCGTTTGACGCCATCTGGTTTCACCAAAATTAAGGTTTGCTCTGAACTCACTTTCTTATTCTACGCAGGTTTTTCCGATGCTGAAAATTACCGCTGTTTTGGGCCGTCCTTATCTAAAGATGCGATGTTTATAGCCTTTATCGCCTCACCCTTACGCCCTAGATAAATTGCAACCACCCACAAAATAGCAAACAGCCCACCTAGATAAAACATAAGTGGAATTACCAAACCATACCCAATAACAAAAATCTGCCAAATAGATCCCAGCAAATACCCACCCTTTCGCTTAAGTATGCCTGAGGTAAGCAGTAATAGGATCGCAATTGCTGCGCCGAACCAGATTTGATCAATACTTGCTTGATCTTTTGCAATTAACAAAGCAAATCCCATCAAGATTGACTCCATGCTTAATACCGCAGCACATAAGATGCGCATTAAATTTTCCCCCCAAACTCTCGCAAGATTGCTTTGGCCTCACCAGCAGTTAAAACGGATCCAGTAACAACAACTGCACATACGCCATCACTAACTTGATTAGCCAAGCTTGCCTTTTCTAGCGCATATCTTAAAGCCTGCTTTAAATCTGGAATGACTTCAATTGCTTCAGTTTTAAAGTAGGTGGATGCTAATGCTGCCAACTCAGCTGGTGGCATAGCTCTTGGTGATTGATTTTGGGTAAGAACAATAAAATCAGCCATTTGAGTCAATTCTTTAAGCATGCCATTGACATCTTTATCTGCTAAAACGCCAACAACTGCAAATACAGATTCAAAATCAAATTCGGTGTTAATCGTTTTCGTTAGCGCTGAAATCCCGTGCGGATTATGGCCAGCATCAATAATCACTAATGGGTCTTTATATACAATCTCGCATCTGCCTGGTGATTTAACCTTACTAAATGCCTCTCGAACTAAATCTTCATCTAATTTAACCTTTGCAAAAACCTCGACCGCAGCCAAAGCTAGCGCTGCATTATTTGCTTGATGATCTCCATAAAGCGGTAAGAAAACATCACTGATTTCTGAATGAATCCCGTTAAAGGAGATTAATTGGCCACCAACTGCTAGCGCTCTTTTCTTAACTGAAAATTCAACACCTTCTCTAAATACATTCGCTGAAACTTTTGCTGCTTGAGCAAGTAATACTTTTGCTGCCTCTGGCTTTTGTGCAGCTAGCACCACATTAGATTCTTGCTTAAAGATACCTGCCTTGGTTTGAGCAATTTCTTCCAACGTATTTCCTAAATACTCCATATGGTCTAAGCCAATAGGTGTCATAACTGCTACCTCTGATGCAACAACATTAGTTGCATCCCACTGACCTCCCATACCTGCTTCAATTACAGCAATATCTACTGGATACTCAGCAAATGCCACAAATGCCATCGCGGTTAAAACTTCAAAGTAAGAAAGTGGATTTGGCTGCCTTGAGTCAATTAAATCCAAATACAACTCAATATCTTTGTAGGTTGCAATCATATTTTCAGGAGTAATTGGCTCACCTTTAATGCTTATTCGTTCGGTAAAGGATTCCAAATGTGGCGAGGTGTATCGGCCCACTCGATAGCCAAGTTGGGAAAGTAATTGGTCGACCATTCTGGCCGTGGTTGTTTTTCCATTAGTGCCAGCTAAATGAATGGTTGGATAAGAAAATTGTGGCGAGCCAAGTGCATCGGTCAAAGCCAAAATACGATCTAAGGTCGGTTCAATTTTGTTCTCTGGCCAACGCTTATTTAAAACTTTTTCTAAAGCACCTAGGACAGCTAAATTATCGGCACTGCTCATTTACTTTGGCAGTTTTTCAAGTAGAGCTGTAATCCTTGCAATATCTTCAGTTGTTTGAGCCAGTCGCTGCCTAATTTCAGTTACAACCTCCATGGGTGCTTTGGCCATAAATCCTTCATTATCTAACTTGACCTTGGCGGTATCTCTATCTTTTTGAGCGGTCTGTAGATCCTTAGTCAACCTAGAACGCTCAGCAACTAAATCAATTGCACCAGTTAAATCAAACTCAACAGTTACATTTCCGATTTGAGTTTTTGCCGTAAATTTATCCCCACCTGCTTCACATTTAACAATATGTCTAAGAGCACCTTCATAACTTTCAAGTCCAGCCTCTTTTAACCCATTAAATTTAGCATTTATCTTGGCCGTACTCTTTATGCCTTGATCATTTCTAAATCTACGAATTTCAGTAACTATTTCCTGCATTTTTGTCACTAGCTTTACTGACTCTTGATCTTGAGTAGATAAATCAGATTCGGGCCAGCTAGCAATCATTAGTGACTCCGAGTTGGTTAATGAGCACCAGAGCTCCTCAGTGATAAATGGCATTACTGGGTGCATTAATCTAAATAATTGATCTAACACCTCGCCTAGTACTCGTGCACTTTTTCTAGCTCCCGCTCCACCTTCGGTAAAGGTTGATTTTGAAAGCTCTAGATACCAATCACATAGATCATCCCAGGCAAAGTGATAAATAAGATCACATGCCTTTGCAAACTCAAATTTTTCAAACAACTCATCACACTGCGCAACTGTTTGATCTAGTCGAGTTAAAATCCAATTATCAATTGCGTTTAATTCTTTTCTAGGCGCTAGCTCGCCTGAGAGATTGGCGCCGTTTAACATACCGAATCTAGTTGCATTCCAAAGTTTGGTAGCAAAGTTTCTAGATCCTGCTACCCAATCCTCCGCGAGCGCTTGGTCTGTTCCTGGATTTGCTCCTCTTGCCAGGGTAAATCGCAAAGCATCTGAGCCGTATTTATCCATAAACTCAATTGGATCAACCGTATTGCCTCGACTTTTACTCATCTTTCTCCCAAATTGATCCCGCACCAAACCATGTAATGCAATTACATCAAAGGGTTGCTTTCCATCCATGGCAAATAACCCCATAATCATCATTCGTGCTACCCAAAAAAATAAAATGTCATAACCAGTTACCAACACCGATGTTGGATAAAACTTCTTTAAATCATCACTTTGCTCCGGCCAACCTAGAGTGGAAAAGGGCCAAAGTGCGGAAGAAAACCAGGTATCCAATACATCTGGATCTTGGGTATAGCCAGTTGGTGGTTTTTCATCTGGTCCACAAACGATGAGCTCATCATTTGGTCCGTAAAAAACTGGAATGCGATGGCCCCACCAAAGTTGGCGCGAGATACACCAATCATGCATGTTATCTACCCATTCAAAATATCTAGGTGACATTTGTTCTGGTTCAATTTTTACTCGACCATCTCTAACAGCATCCCCGGCTGCTTTGGCTAATGGTGCAACCTTTACAAACCATTGTTTTGAAAGTCTTGGCTCAATCGTTGTCTCACATCTTTGACAATGCCCAACTGCATGAACATATGGACGTTTTTCAGCAACTACTCGACCTTGTTTTCTTAACTCCTGTACCACTGCTTTTCGTGCTTCAAATCTATCTAAGCCATCAAACTTGGTACCAGTTCCGGCCATAACACCATGTTCATCCATAATCACTACTAGCTCCACGCCATGACGCATACCCATCTCAAAATCATTTGGATCATGAGCAGCAGTTACCTTAACTGCTCCGGTGCCAAACTCAGGGTCAACTAACTCATCGGCAATAATTGGAATCATTCGATCTACCAGAGGAAGTAATACTTTTTTACCCACCAGATGCTTATACCTTTCATCTGTTGGATTTACCGCAACTGCACCATCACCTAACATGGTCTCAGCTCTAGTTGTTGCGACAGTAATGTTTAGTTCATCAGTACCATATTTAATGGAGACAAACTCACCTGCATCATCTTTATGCTCAACCTCAATATCAGATAGTGCGGTTAAACACCTTGGGCACCAATTAATTATTCGCTCAGCTCGATAAATGAGCTCTTTTTCGTATAATCTTTTGAAAATAGTTAAGACCGCTTTGCTTAATTTTGGATCCATGGTGAAAGCTTCACGATCCCAATCCACGCTATCGCCCAAGCGTTTCATTTGATCTAAAATCGCCCCACCAGATTCCACCTTCCACTGCCAAACCTTTTCGACAAAAGCCTCTCGACCTAGATCATGGCGAGATTTACCTTGGGCTGCTAATTGTTTTTCAACCACATTTTGAGTTGCAATTCCGGCGTGATCCATACCAGGTAACCAGAGTGCTTCAAATCCCTTCATTCGCTTCATGCGAATTAAAAGATCTTGAATTGTGTGATCTAGCGCGTGACCAATATGTAAAGATCCAGTGACATTTGGTGGTGGTATAACAATGGTAAATGGTGGTTTTTTAGATTTAGCATCTGCTTTAAAGTAACCAGCCTTTTGCCATTTTTTATAGAGCCGGCCTTCAATCTCGGCAGGTGAAAAGGTGGCAGCTAACTCTTTCTTATTATTACCACTCATAAGGGCTGATCTTAGGCGCTTTTTTCCTCAGAACTCTTATCGCCCTTAACCGCTCGCTTTGGACCACCAGCTGTGCGTGGTACATATGTTGGTGCCTCTTCTTTTCGTACTACCGCTGGGGTAATAATTACTTTTTCAATATCTTTTCTGCTTGGTACCTCATACATAACTGCCAGTAAGGTTTCCTCCATAATTGCACGCAAACCTCTAGCACCAGTTCCCCGCTTAATTGCAAGATTGACAACCACTTCAAGTGCCTCATGTGAGAACTCAAGTTCAACCTCATCTAAATCAAATAATTTTTGATACTGCTTAACTAACGCATTCTTTGGTTCAGTCAGAATCTGCATCAGCGCTTTCTGATCTAAATTTTCAACGCTGGTCATAATTGGTAGGCGACCAATAAATTCTGGGATCATGCCAAATTTCAAAAGATCTTCGGGCATTACATCTCTAAAAATATCAGTCTTAGTAACTTCATCAATACTTTGTAATTTGGCATTAAAGCCAACGCCAGCTTTACCCTTTCGACTTTCAATAATTTTCTCAAGGCCAGCAAATGCTCCGCCAACGATAAACAAAATATTTGTGGTATCAATTTGCAAAAACTCTTGATGTGGGTGCTTTCGTCCTCCTTGCGGTGGTACAGCTGCTGTGGTGCCTTCAAGAATTTTAAGCAGAGCCTGTTGTACTCCCTCACCGGAAACATCTCGAGTAATTGATGGATTCTCGGCTTTTCTTGCTACCTTATCGATCTCATCAATGTAAATAATTCCAGTCTCTGCCTTTTTAACATCAAAATCTGCCGCTTGGATTAACTTAAGTAAAATGTTTTCTACATCTTCACCAACATATCCAGCCTCAGTTAGCGCGGTTGCATCGGCAATCGCAAATGGCACATTAAGCATTCTGGCCAAAGTTTGAGCAAGCAATGTCTTGCCACAACCAGTTGGACCTAAAATTAAAATATTACTCTTAGATAATTCAATGCCATCATCTCGTCTGGTATCACCAGATTGCACCCGCTTGTAATGGTTATAAACTGCAACTGATAATGATTTCTTTGCTAGATCTTGACCAATTACATATTGATCTAAGAACTCAAAAATTTCTTGTGGCTTTGGTAGTTCAGCTAAGCCAAGAGAGCTAGTTTCATTTAACTCATCTAAAATAATTTCATTACATAGATCAATACATTCATCACAAATGTAAACGCCAGGACCAGCAATTAATTTTTTAACCTGCTTTTGAGTTTTGCCACAGAAGGAACACTTAAGTAGGTCGCCGCTCTCACCAATCCGGGTACTCATCAAAACCACTCCAATTTCTGTTGAGGAAGAAAGATAAGGGTAGAACTATCAAGCAGGCGCGTGAATATGAATTACCCCAAAACCTGTTCGCTTATAGACGAATTGAACTTAGTGCGTGCCCTCAAACTCGCGTTTATCAGCAATCCAATCCATCAGAGCAAATAACACTCCTGAAATTACAAAGGTTATATGAATAATTATTCGCCAGATAGTGCCCTCAGTTACCTCAGCTTGGCCACTTAGCTCAATAAAATCCTTCAACAATTCAATTACTGAGATCGCAACTAGTGAACCAATTAACTTAATTTTAAGTCCAGAAAAATCAATCGTTCCCATCCAGTGTGGTCGATCCTTAGAATCATGGGCGACATCAATTCTGGAGACAAAGTTTTCATATCCAGCAAAAATTACGATAAGTATTAAATTAGCTAACAAGGTTAGATCAAGTAAGGCAAGTAGATCTAGGGTGAACTTATGAGCATCAGCATCGGCTACATTTTCAATCATATGCACAAACTCTAAAATAAATCGATAGATCAAAAGAATTAAGGCAGCTACTAGGCCAAGGTATAGTGGAACTAAAAACCAACGAGCTCTAAATAAAACAGATTCAATTATAATAGAGAGTTTATTTATCGCTGCTTTCCTTTTTTTAGTTTTAAGCTTTGGCCTTTGCTTTGCGAGTGGCAAGAACTTGATCAATTAGACCATATTCAACTGCCTCTGCTGAAGTTAAAATTTTATCGCGCTCAATATCTTTTGCAATTGCAGCTTGATCCTTCTTGGAGTGACGAGCCAACATCTGCTCTAATAAAGTTCGCATTCGTAAAATCTCTTTAGCTTGAATCTCAATATCAGATCCCTGGCCACCACCTTCAGAGTATGGCTGGTGAATCAAAATTCGAGCATGCTCTAGGGCATACCTTTTACCCGGGGCACCACCAGCCAACAAAACTGCCGCCGCTGATGCTGCTTGTCCTAAGCAGATTGTCATTACATCAGGGCGAACAAATTGCATAGTGTCATAAATTGCCGTTAATGCAGTAAATGACCCACCAGGTGAGTTGATATACATCATGATGTCTCGATCTGGATCCATTGATTCCAAGGTCAACAATTGCGCCATAACATCATTGGCCACAGTGTCATCAATACCTTGACCTAAG
>VGAA01000006.1 GCA_016870895.1 Actinomycetota bacterium
TTGATGGCACTGGAAATACCTCAATTGATACTGGTGAGCCATTTTTTAATCACATGTTAGAACAACTTGGAAAGCACTCTGGCTTTGATCTTAAGGTTAAAACTGTTGGTGATATGGAGGTTGACTCGCACCATACTGTGGAAGATACCTCACTAGCTATTGGCCAAGCATTGCGTGAAGCACTTGGGGATAAGGCTGGAATTAGAAGATTTGGTGATGCATTAGTGCCATTAGATGAGGTGTTGGTACAAGCAGCGGTTGATCTATCTGGCCGGCCATACTTAGTACACAATCAACCACATATTGTTGAATTAATTGGCACCTTTGATACCACTTTAGGTAAACATATTTGGGAATCCTTAGTTGCTACCGCTCAAATTGCACTACACATTAGAGTGCTAGAGGGAGCTAATGCCCACCATGTATTAGAGGCGCAATTTAAAGCAGTTGCTAGAGCGCTTAAAGATGCTGTTGCCCTCGACAACCAGGTTAAAGGAATTCCTTCTACAAAAGGTACGCTCTAACTTTGATTGCCATTTTTGATTATGGCTCAGGAAACTTAAGATCAGCGCTGCGCGCATTTGAAAGTACAGGCCAACAGGTTGTGGTGACAAGTGATATTCAAACTCTAAAATCTGCGCAAGGCTTAGTGATTCCAGGAGTTGGCGCATTCTCTGCCTGTGTCACCTCCCTGCTTAAATTTAAGGCAGGTGAGATTATTCAATATCGCGTAGATAAACAATTACCGATCTTTGGTATTTGTGTTGGCATGCAGATTTTATTTTCAGATAGTCAAGAGGGTGCACCGGCAGATAAAAAAGCTGGAATTGGTATCTGGCCAAATCAGGTAGTGAAATTATCAAATCCAATTCTGCCCCATATGGGTTGGAATACAGTTAGTGCCGGAAGTAATTCGGTGTTGTTTAATGGCTTAGATCAAGAGCAGTTTTACTTTGTCCACTCATATGCGGTGGTAGAGAGCGCTGGCAAAATTGCCAGCTGGAGTGATTATGATCAAAAGTTTTTAGCCGCCGTTGAGGATGGCACAGTAGTTGCCACCCAATTTCATCCGGAAAAATCAGGTAGGGCGGGCTTAAAATTAATCAGTAATTGGGTGGCAAGCTTATGAAAAAATTTGAGCTACTACCGGCGGTTGATATTAAGCAAGGCAGAGCGGTGAGATTAAAGCAGGGTGAGATAAGTGATAAGACAATTTATGGCTCACCAATTGAGTGTGCCTTAGATTTTCAACAGGCTGGCGCGGATTGGTTACATTTAGTAGATCTAGATGCCGCTTTTGGTGTGGGAAGTAATGCCGAGATTGTGCTGGAGGTAATTAACTCTCTAAATATTAAAGTTGAGCTCTCTGGTGGAATTAGAACCGATGAGAGTTTAAGTAAGGCGCTGGGCACAAATTGTGAGCGGGTTATTTTAGGAACAGCTGCACTGGAGGATCCAAGTTGGGCAAGTAAGGTAATCAAGCAGTATGGCCAAAAGATTGCGGTAAGTCTTGATGTTCGAGGTGAAATTTTAGCTGCTAGAGGTTGGGTGCGAGAGGGTGGAAATTTATATGAAGCAATTACCCGGCTGGCCGATGATGGTTGTTCGTTATTTATTGTCACTGATATCAGCAAAGATGGCACATTAGCTGGGCCAAACTTTGAATTATTAGAGCGGGTATGTAATTTTAGTAAGGTGCCAGTGATTGCAAGTGGTGGTATCTCATCATTAGCTGATTTAGAAAAACTAGTAGGTATGCAAGATATTGGTATCCAAGGTGCGATTGTGGGTAAGGCATTGTATGAAGGCGCCTTCACCTTAATTGATGCAATTAATGTGGTGAACAAATGAGTTTAAGTGTTCGAATTATCCCCTGTTTAGATGTGGATAATGGCCGAGTGGTTAAGGGAATTAATTTTAAAAATCTAACCGATGCAGGTGATCCAGTTGAGATGGCAAAGATCTATAACAGCGAGGGTGCAGATGAGCTTACCTTTTTAGATATTTCAGCAAGCTCTAACCAGTTACCGACTACGTTAGAGGTAGTTCAAAAAACAGCTGAGCAGGTATTTATTCCATTAACTGTTGGTGGTGGCGTTAGATCTGTAAATGATGTTGATACCTTACTTAGGGCAGGTGCGGATAAGGTTTCGATAAACACTGCTGCTATAAATAGACCGCAAGTTATTGCTGAGATTGCCCAAAGATTTGGCCAGCAGGTATTAGTACTCTCAGTTGATGCAAAACGGGGTAATAGTAAATCAGGTTTTGAGGTAACTACCCACGGTGGCAAAGTTTTAGCTAATTTAGATGCGATTGAGTGGGTCAAGCAAGCTTGCGAATTAGGAGTTGGTGAGATTTTACTTAACTCAATGGATGCCGATGGCACAAAGGCAGGCTTTGATCTAGAGATGATTAAGGCAGTACGTGCTGTGACCAATGTGCCACTGATTGCAAGTGGTGGTGCTGGAAAGCTAAGTGATTTTGAAGATGCATTAAAAGCTGGCGCAAATGCCCTATTGGCAGCTAGCGTATTTCACTTTGGTAGCTTTAAAATTTCAGATGTTAAGAGTTATCTATCTGCCAAGGGCTACCCTATGCGTACAGCGGTTAGTTAAGGAGAGGGGTACTTAAATGCAAAATCAACTCTCAGAAGATATTTTAAAATTATTAAAAGACCCAAATACTTTAATTCCAGTAATCACTCAGGAGGCAAGTACTGGTGAGGTGTTAATGCTGGCATATATGAATACCGAAGCTTTAAGCATTTCAATTAAAACTGGCCAAGCCACATACTGGAGTAGATCTCGAAATGAGTTATGGGTAAAAGGTGCTACCTCAGGTAACACTCAATTAATCCACGCCATCTGGCTAGATTGCGATGGAGATGCAATTTTATTAAAGGTAGAACAAAATGGTGTTGCCTGTCATACCGGTGATAAAAGTTGTTTTCATCAGAATATTAAGTAAAAGTAAACTAAGTTAAAGCTTTCATTATGAATAAGAAAATATCTAGAGCATTTATCTCTGTTTCAGATAAAACTGGTTTAATCCAGTTAGCAAAGAAATTAGTAGAGCAAGAGGTGGAGATAATTGCCTCAGATGGCACCGCTGCCCACCTTAAAGCAGCTGGAATTGCCACCAAAAGTGTGGAGCGGGTAACTGGCTTTGCTCAAGTTCTAGATGGCAGGGTAAAAACTCTTCATCCTAATATTCATGCTGCAATCTTGGCGGATTTAGACCAGAGCTCACATTTAGCGGATCTAAAAACTCTAGGTATTGTGCCAATTGACCTAGTAGTAATTAATTTTTATGATGCTAGTAAGTTTGATATCGGTGGTCCAGCTGCAGTCAGAGCTGGGGTTAAAAACTCAAAACATGTTGCACTCTTAACAGATCCAGCTCAATATCCAGAGTTTATCGAAAAGTTAGTGCAAGGATTTGATCAAAGCCAGCGAGATAGGTGGGCAAAGGATGCACTCCTTAAAGTTGCAAATTATGACCTAGCGATACTTAATAAGTTAGGACAGCCGCTGCGATATGGTGAAAATCCACATCAAAAGGCGGTTATGGTTGGAAATAAGTTAATTGCTGGTGCCAAAATACTATCGGGTAAAGAAATGTCCTATAACAATTATGTTGATGCTGATGCTGCCTGGAAAACGGTAAATTGCTATACAGAACCCACAATTGCATTTATCAAACATGCAACTCCCTGCGGAATTGCAAGCGCACCAAATTTAAGTAAAGCATTTGCATCTAGCCTTGCTTCAGACCCAATCTCTGCCTTTGGTGGGGTAATTGCGGCAAATCAGTTAGTAGATAAGGAGGTTGCAACCTTAGTTATTGAAAACTTTTACGAGGTTTTAATAGCACCTGACTATAGTGATGAAGCGCTTAAGTTATTAAAAAGTAAAGATAATTTAAGGGTTGTGCAAATCTCACAAGATCAAGGAGGCTCTTTGGAGTTAAAGCAGATCTTAGGTGGCTTCTTATTCCAACAGCCAGATCAGCTCGATCAAACTGGGGATGACTTTAAGAATTGGAAATTAGTGGCCGGTACTGATGTTGAAAAATCCCAGATTGCTGACTTAAGTTTTGCTTGGCGAGCGGTTAAAAATATTAAAAGTAATGCAATCGTAATTGCAAAAAATCAAGCAACTGTTGGAATTGGGATGGGACAGACCAATCGTGTTGACTCGGTCAAAAATGCAATTAGTCGTGCCGGTAATAGGGCGCAAGGTGCGGTGGTAGCAAGTGATGGTTTCTTTCCATTTGCCGACTCCATCCAACTTTTACTTGATGCTGGAATAAGTGCGATAGTTCAACCTGGTGGGAGTATTAAAGATAACGAGGTTATCCAAGCTTGTGAAAATGCCAATATATCAATGTATTTAACTGGCGTCAGGCATTTTTCCCATTAATTAGACTCTTTGGTTAGAGCCTACTTTCCCAAAATAAATCAACAAACTCATAATTAAGCCCGTAAACATTAACGCCACTGTAATTGAGGTTAATTGTGCTACCCAAGCCAATGTGGTTTTAGCAATATAGATGGCAAAGGTATTTATAAAACTTAATTGGGCAACTGCTAATGCATTTCTTCCGTCAGAAAGTCGGCCAGCAATTGAAAAGAACATTGGCGCCATAGCTGAACTACCAAGCCCTGCGATAAAGAAACCTGAAAATGCAATTATAAATGCTAAGTTTTTGTTTAGATCAACGATAGCGGTAGAGATGATTAAGGCTGATGCAAATCCAAGACCACCAACAAGTCCACCAGTTTTAATCCAAAACTGCTCACTTTGATGATTTAAGGCCCACCCAATTGAAAATCTACCAATAATTAATCCAACTAAATAAAATAAATATGACAAGGTGGCAACAGAGGCCCCCATACCAAGCTCTTCTTTGCCAAATAATGTTGCCCAATCTGCAATTGTGAACTCTAAAATAGATGAACAAAAAAAGCCAATGCTTAGCAGCCAATTAATCTTAAATTTAAACTGTCTTATCGAAGTTAATTGATAGGCATCATCTGCATCTGATTTTGGTGGGAAAGTTATAGCTAATTTAGTAACACAGTATTGCGTTACTAGCCAATTAAAAACCATCAAAGTAGTTAGATGCCAGGCGATTGAAGCGAAATCAGATATAAGAAAAGCAATGGCACTCGTGCTCATTGCACCAATTGCCCATGATCCATGAAGCTTTGGAATAATTATTTTACCCACCTCATCTTGACGGTGAAGAGTGTGACCGCTTGATGCAATGTGATATATCGATATACCAGCACCAGCACAGATATTTGCAATTAAAAATATTAGAGGTGATCTAGTGTGAGCTAAAATAATAAATGATAATGCAATAATACTTGAGCCAATTCTTAATCCTTTTTTTGCGCCGATAGTATGAATAATCTGACCGCCGATTAACAACATCACAATTGAACCAAGAGATGCTGCACTTAACAAGGTACCAAAAGTGCCATTATTAATGGCTAGGTTTGACTTTATATCTGGAGTTCGTGGTGCCAAGGACATTATCGAAAATCCAAACAGGAAAAAGATCAAACTTAGATATTTATTTTCCCTTTTTGAAAATACTGATTTATCAAAATTTTTCAAAACAATAAACTCGCAAGCTCACTACGGGCTTTAACTAATCTAGGATCGGCTGGGTCCACAAGGTTAAATAGCTGAATTAAATGCGCCTTTGCTTTATCTTTATCATCCCCTGAAAATCTTCTTACGGCATTAAGTAAGCGATCAAAAGCAGCTTGATTATTACCAGAAGCAATTTCAATATCAGCACACATTAATTGACTTGTTAAATCTGTTTCTTTTGCATTCTTTAAAGTTAGCTCGGGATTTAATCCTTCGATTCGTAGCATTAAGTTAACTTGAGCTAAGCCAATAATTGCTACTTGTTCATTTGGTTTACGCTTAAGCCACGCCTCATAAGATTCTTTAGCAACCTTGTAATCACCTTTTTCTAGCGCCGTGTATGCAGCCTGCTCCTCTGGCTCCATTGGAATTTCAGTTGGACCTTCTGGTGCTTGGCCAATTCCTTTTTGGGATGCTAGCTCCAATAATTTATTGATAACTAACCGAACCTGTTCCATAGGTGGCACAGACTCAAACAATGGCAATAATTGTTCACCCACAATTGCAATGGCAATTGGAACTGCCTTTACCTGTAATGCTTGAGCCACTTGTGGCTGGGAATCAACATCTACTGTGCCAAGCAACCAGGCACCCTGATCTGCTGTTTCTAACTTTCCTAGAGTTTCCAATATTTCTTTTGACTGCGCACTTCTTGGTGACCAACAAAGCAGGACCACAACTTTTTCTTTAGATTTGCTAACAAAATCTGATACCAAATTCTCTTGTGTAACAGCCACGCCAGGAATTGGCAGATCTGGTTGATCTGACTTTTTTAATGTTGATAAATCAAATGCATTTCCGAAATTTGCCCCACCCCGTGGCGGTATCGCGTTGTTAAAACTCATTTGCCAACAACCACTCCTGAATCCATCCGATAAGGGAGAACCTTCTCAATATAATCCTGAGTTGCAAAATCAAGACCTACATCTCGACCTAACTTCTCACCTAAATACCATCTATTTTCCAGAACTTCATGAAATAGCTGGGCTGGCTCTACTCGTCCCTTTAAGTTATCTGGAACTTGATTTACTACTCGTTTAAAAACATCAGATAGCCACTGCTTAACAACGATTGCATGAGGTGTGCTTGGTGGAAACTCTCTTGCTTTGTAACGATCATATGAGGCGAGCAATCGTTTAGCTTGCAACTCCTCGGCTTGTAATCCCATTAACTCTTCTAATCTATTTGCATGGTATCTAGCTGCTACCAGCTTCGGCTGGAATTTAATTGAACCTTTATCACCGGCAGTAGTTACCTCAACCTCTTCAACGGCAAAGCCTAAATCTTGTAATGATCGCATCGCCCGCTCTACTGCCTGGCGATCTGAAGCATCTAAAATTTGTGGCTCTTTTAGCATCTTCCATAATCTTCGATATCGCCTAATTACACCATCGGATGCTCGAACTGGATTAATATCCTTAGATAATACGCCAGCTACCGCTAGATCCTCTAACTCAGCAGCCACATTAAAATGGGTTAGTTCTAAATCATGCTCTCTTTGGCCATTACTTAAAGTTTTATGAAACTCACCAGTTTCAGCATCAACTAGATAAGCAGCAAAATCATTGGCATCTCTTCTAAACAATGTATTTGATAGTGAGCAATCTCCCCACCAAAATCCAAGTAGGTGCATTCTTACTAAGAGTAAAGCTAAAGCATTTGCCATATTTAAAATCTCAGTTGGGGTAACGCTGCCACTTAAAATTACTCGGTATGGAAGTGAGTATGGCAGATACTTAGTAACTAAGGCAGCAGGTAGTTCATTACCATCTTTATCAACTCTGCCCTCAATTACTGCCACCGGTTCAACACAAGGCGCTGTTCTTTGATTTAAATCTCTAAGTAATGTGTACTCGCGATTGGCAAATTCAGGCACTGTCTCTTTAACTGCAAAAATCTCGCTATTACTTTGCTTAGGGTTAGACCTTATTAATCGAACCACATGTCGGGAGATACCTCGCATTGAAGTTAATACTTCATCTTCTGGCCAGCTCTCCAGCGGTTGATCCCAAGGTAGGCCCGCTAAGGTGGCGATCTCCTCACCTAATCCTTTAATTCTTAGCCCACTCATGGTCATATTCTCTCTTATTTAACATCTACCATCTAATCAATACGGTGAGTAATTGCAAAAAAGGTGGATAAAATTGCATTGTGGCGATATTTAAAAAACCTCGAGTTAGTGCCAAATTTGCCGAGCTAAATCGGCGAAAACCTGCTGCCAAAAAGCGTGAAGATTTTGGTAAACCAGGATTGCCAGTTGATACCACTCGCCCGTTTTACTTTGGTTTTATGGTTACCGCAGGAGCACTGGTTGCACTCACAGTTCTACAGGCACTTGCTTCAGCTAGTGCAGTTTTTATCTTGATCATAGTCTCACTATTTCTTGCTGCTGGTTTAAATCCAGCTGTTTTGTATTTCCAAAACCGTGGCTTAAATCGAGCTGGCTCAGTTGGTGTGGTTATGGGATTGGTTTTGTTGTTTGTCGCACTATTTATTGCCGTGGCTGCACCACCTTTAGTTGATCAAGGCAACCAACTTATAAGTAATGCTCCTCAACTAGTAAAGGATTTAAATAATAATGCCTTTATAAATGATTTAAATAATCGATTTGGTGTGGTTGATTCTTTACAAAATAGAATTGATTCAATAATTAAAGATGGTGAATTTGCAATTACCGCTTTTGGTGGCGTTATAGGGGTCGGTAAAGCAGTAGTTTCTGGCTTAGTATCGGCTTTAACTATATTGATATTAACTCTTTATTTTTTAGCATCCCTGCCGCAAGTGGTTCAAATTGGTTTAAAATTTGTGCCAGCAAGTAGGCGAGATCGCGTATCTAAGTTAAGTAATGCAATTATCACTAGAGTTGGCTCATTTGTTGGCGGACAAGCAATAATTGCAACTTTAGCTGCAATCTTTATTTTAAGCCTTGGCTTAATAATTGATATGCCTTATTCAGGTCCACTGGCTATGGTGGTGCTAGTTTGTGGCTTTATTCCCTTAATTGGCCACTTTATCGGAATGACAATAGTAACCTTAGTTTCATTAACTAAATCTCCATCTACTGCAATCATTGCCCTAGCTGGTTATATTATTTATGTTCAAATTGAAAATTATTTGATCACACCAAGAATTATGCGAAAATCATTGGCTATACCAGGATTGGTCACAATTATTGCCGCCCTATTAGGTACATCATTATTGGGTTTAGTTGGCGGTTTATTAGCTGTCCCAATTGCGGCCGCTGTATTGCTGATTTTAGATGAAGTAGTTTTTCCAAAAACCGAACAATCTTAAACTTCAGTCGGTAGCGGCAACTTATCTGGAGCAATTACTCTTACGATCTCACTTAAGACTCTATGAACCATTGGTTCACCCACCCAAAGATGCTTTCCATCTTTAACATCAATTTGCTTGATATTTGGTACTTTAGAAAACTTAACTCTAGCCTGATCAGGTGTTAGATAATCATCATGCTCTGGAATGAGTGCGGTAATGTGTCGGCCATCTTTTGCCCAAAAATCTAAATCTTCATCAGTGGTTGAAAGCATTGGTGGACTTAGCAGAATTAACTCTTTAATTCTTTTATCTCTGGCATACTGCAGAGCTAGCTCAGTACCAAAAGACCAGCCAATCACATATAAATCCTTGACTTGGGCTTGAGTAAAACAGTGCTCAATAGCTGCTAACACATCTAATCTTTCAGATTTGCCGAAGTCATACTCGCCCTGACTTTGGCCCGCCTCGCTTTTTGTGCCTCTGGTATTAAATCTAATTATTTCAATTCCGGCTAAGGCTGGTAATCGATTAGCAGCCTTTTTATAGATATGAGAATCCATCATTCCACCGCCAGATGGATTTGGATGGAGCATCAAAAGTGATGCGGTGATTTGGCTAAGTGGGGTGGCAATTTCACCAATTAAATTGAGTCCATCACTTGTTTTAATCGTGATTGGTCTGCGGCTTGCCGGCAGTACTGTTGAAGGGCGGATTAACTCTGGCACGAAAAGAGTTTACTCTTACCTCATGAGCTCAGATGCTACCTTTGAAAAGCTTGACCCAAAAACCGGTCAGTTGCAAGCAGAGTATAAAAACTTTTCTAGTAGTGAGGTTTTTGCAGCAGTCGATGCGGCACAAATTGCTGCTAAAAGATGGCAAGAGTTTGGATTCACCGCACGCAAGCGCACCTTGCTTAAGTGGGCTTCCCATATAGCTAAAAATCAGAAAGAGATTGCAAAACTTGTTGCAACCGAGTGTGGTAAGCCACTTGGTGATGCAACCTTAGAGGTATCAATTGCAATTGATCATATTTCTTGGGCGGCAAAACATGCGCAGCAAATTTTGCGAGATCAGGTTCGCCCTTCAGGCCTATTAATGTTTAATATGAAAGCTAAAGTACAAAGATCCCCTCTTGGTGTGGTTGGAGTAATTGGTCCATGGAATTATCCAATCTTTACACCAATCGGATCCATAGCTTATGCACTAGCTGCCGGAAATTCAGTAGTATTCAAACCATCTGAATTCACTCCTGGAGTTGGCAAGTGGTTATCTGATTCATTTTCTCAAATAGCACCATTTGAAAACATTCTTTCTACCGTTACCGGATTACCCGATACTGGAAAAGCGCTTACTGAATCGAAGGTAAACAAAATTTCATTTACTGGCTCAACTAGAACTGCTAAAAAGGTTGCCACCTCTTGTGCGCAACAAATGATTCCCGTAGTTCTTGAGTGTGGTGGTAAAGATCCAGTAATTGTGGCAAGTGATGCTGATATTAAATTAGCCGCGGAGTATTCACTCTGGTCTGCTATGGCAAATGCCGGTCAGTCTTGTATCGGAGCAGAGCGCGTATATGTTGTTGAGTCTGTGGCCGAAGAGTTCATTGAGGTGTTAACAAAAATGGCAAAAGATATTGAGGTTGGTAAAGATTACGGCCCCGCTACTATGCCATCTCAATTAAATGTCATTCAATCGCATTTAGATGATGCCAAGAGCAAGGGTGCAAAATTTCTTCTTGGTGACAATGATTCAATTAAAGGTGCATTTGTAGAACCCGTGATAATGATTGATGTACCAGAGGATTCAACTGCTATGACTGAAGAAACCTTTGGACCAACACTTGCAATTAATCGAGTAGTCAACACAGATGAGGCGATTCGATTATCAAATGCTAGTAACTATGGATTGGCAGCAGCAGTTTTCTCTAAGAAACAGGGTGAAAAAATTGCCGCTCAACTTGCTTGTGGAATGGTCTCAATCAATTCGGTGTTTTTATTTGCCGCTGTGGCATCTGTCCCGTTTGGTGGAGTTAAAAACTCTGGATACGGAAGAATTCACGGCGCTGAAGGATTACTTGAATACACATATGCGCGTACCCTTGTAAAAACGAAATTTAAGATTCCATTAAAATTTACCACATTTAAGCGGACTAAAGTATCTGAAAAAATACTTATTTTACTCGTCAAAAAA
This sequence comes from Actinomycetota bacterium, assembly GCA_016870895.1. Taxonomy (GTDB): domain Bacteria; phylum Actinomycetota; class Actinomycetes; order Nanopelagicales; family Nanopelagicaceae; genus Nanopelagicus. The sequence continues at coordinate 11,133 of VGAA01000006.1, forward strand.
CTACATGGAAGAAGAAAATAGATTATAAAATCTTAACGAGGCGATCAAATGCCTGATTAATTATTTCTTCACTAGTACCAAAGTTAAACCGGACAAAATTTGAATGCTTAGGTCCATATAAAATTCCAGCATTAAGAGCCAATTTACTTCGTTGTAAAATCTGCCCTGCTGGATCACTACCTAGTCCTAAAGAGCTAACATCAAGCCAAGCCAGGTAGCCAAAATCAGGGATGCGATATTTAATAGTAGGTATTTTGCTATCAATTAGCTTTTTTATTAAATTTCTATTTTCATTTAAGGTAATTAATACCCCGTCTAACCACTCATCTGATTCACTATAAGCTGCCGTAGAAGCAACTGCTCCGAATAATGAAGCTCGCCATGTTAACGCTGGAGGCATTGAATTTATTTTCTCTTTTAGCATAGCAGACTCAGTAATTATTAACGCACACTTTAATCCTGCAAGATTAAAAGATTTACTTGCACTAGTAATGATTATTCCAACCTCTTTTGCATCATCACTCACAGATAAGAAAGGATAAAATTGTTTTTTATTATAGGTTAAGGGGCCGTGAATCTCATCACTTAAAATAATTACACCGTACATTTTGGCTAGTGTTGCGATCTTTTCCAACTCTGATCGCGTATAGATAATTCCAACTGGGTTATGAGGGTTACATAAGATGTGCAATTTGATGCCGTTTGCATACTCGCGCTCGATCGCATCTAAATCTAATTTATAATTTAATTCATTCTCAGCTAGTGGGACATTAACTAAAGTGGCCTTAACCTCTGATATCCATTTCCAGATATTCTCATACACTGGTGAGTTAAGCATCACCTTATCCCCAGCCTTTATAAGAGTGCGCATTACCTCAACAATTCCAACACCAACATCAGTTGCAATTCTTATCTGAGTTGTGTCAGGTTGCCAGTTCCATTGTCGTTTAGAAAATTTAGAGAATGCCTCAAATAATTCAGGAAATGCTCCTAAGTAACCAGTATCTGATCTATCTAGCATATCTTGCAGGCTAGCTTTAACAGCAGGTGCAATTGGAAAATCCATTTCGGCAACTGGTAGAGGCAAAACATCGCTTGGATATTGTCGCCACTTTGAGCTCTTTCGCTTACGTAATTCATCAAGCTCTAGTGCGCGCACTGGTTTGGTCATAGTTGCAAGTATGCCACTAAAACAAACTTGTAATAAATATATTTAGTAAGTAGCACGTCCACCTGAAATATCAAAGGTAAAGCCAGTGGTAAATGAACAGGCTTTAGATCCCATAAAGGCAATCATCTCTGCAACTTCAATAGGCTCACCTAATCGGCCAGCCGGAATCTTTGAAATCATATAATCCAAAGTTTCCTTAGCTGTGTTGACATTTATTGGCGTAGCGATTACTGCCGGCGCGAGTGAGTTAATAGTGATGCCATCGGTGGCAACCTCTTTTGCCACACCTTTAACAAAACCGATCAAGCCAGATTTTGCTGTGTTGTATGGGGCCATCTTTGGGTTGCCCTCTTTACCGGCAATCGAGGCAACTTGAACAATTCGACCATACTTTTGCTTTTTCATAATTGGTAGCACATATTGGGTTAACCAAATTGCGCCAAACAAATTTACTGAAATTACTTTTTGATAATCATCCCAATCTATATCTTCAACAAATTTTCCGGTAGGACCTGGATAACCAGCACAATTAATAAGGGCATCGATTCTCTTATGTTTACTTGCACTTGAGGAAATAAAATCTTTGATTGCACTTTGGTTTGAAATATCAAGTAGAGCGCTCTCAGCATAATTTCCAGCAGAGGTAATAGTTGCAACTACCTCATCTAAGCCAGGTTGATTTAAATCTGCGCAAATGACCTTAGCTCTCCGAGCAGCGATTAATTGTGCTGCAGATCTGCCGATACCACTTGCTGCCCCAGTAACGATTACTACCTGGTCTTGATATGAGGTGTTCGCAAATGCACTGTTGTCACTCATTATTATCCGATTATACTTGCCCAACAGTTAAATCTAAAATGATTTGAATGGAGCATTCATGGCAAATTGGCCAAGTACCCGAGATCCAAAAGGACCAATGAAGCGCTCAATTGGAATTTTAAACAAGCAAAAAATTCAATCTCAAGATGCAGATGTATTGCCCGAATCAGCCAAAAGATTTGCTGATGGTTCACGATATAAAATTGAAATTCCATCTGTAGAAGGCCCAATAGCATTTAAAACCGTAGTAGATGAGGCCAAAAAACATAAATTAATTATTCATCGAATCTCCCAAGGCTCTGGAATTATGATGCAAACCGATGCTGAAATTAAGCAGATGGTGACAATTGGAAAAAAGGAAAAAATTGAGGTCTGTTTATTTGTGGGACCAAGAGCGGCTTGGGATATTGGCAAGCAGGTATCGGCTACAGCTGGTGTAATTGCCTCGCCAACACTTCGCGGAGCTGATCAACTTAGATACGCACTAGAGGATGTAATCCATGGTGTTAACTTAGGATTACGCAGTGTGTTGGTAGGTGATCTTGGATTACTTAAGGTTTTAGGGCAGGCAAAAGTTAAGGGAGATCTACCAAAAGAGTTAATTCTTAAAACTTCAGTTGCCTTAGTGTGTAATAACCCAGCAACGGCGGCACTGCTTGAGGATTTAGGGGCCTCAACTTTGAATTTGGCAACTGATCTATCTTTGCAACAGATTTCAGCAATTAGATCACAAGTAGATATTCCAGTTGATATCTATGTTGAAGGACCAGATGATTTTGGTGGCGCAGTTCGTCACTATGAAACACCAGATTTGGTTCGAGTAGCTGCCCCGATCTATTTGAAATTTACTATTAGAAACTCCCCTGGACTTTATCCATCAGGTGCTCATATTCAAGGACTAGTTGAATCTTCTGCCAAAGAGCGAGTTCGCCGGGCAGCAATTAGTAAGGCGATATTAGATAGATATGGATTCAAAAAATAGATGAGTACCTCCGGTAACTTGAAACTCTTAATTTTTGGTGGCACCGGTGTATTAGGGACAGCTATTGCCGATAAGTTTAAGGAACACGGTTATGAGGTGACTTATGGTGTTCGAAAAGTTACTAATCCAAAGAATCAATTTCTGCTACCGGTAACTGAAGCTCCAGTACCAGAGCTATTAAAGGGTGAATTATTTGATGCTGTAGTTTTTGCGCAAGGGGCAAATATAAATGACTCAGTTATAAATAACTCGCTAGAGGATTTCAATAGATTATTTGAAGCTAATGTAACTTTTATTAGCCAGACAACTAAAGCATTGATCTCTCATAATTTGATTAAACATAAAGCAAAAATTGTTATTTTGAGTTCATTTTGGGAGCAGTTAACCCGCCAAGACAAGATGTCCTATACCGTGACTAAAGCAGCAGTGGGTGGCTTAGTTAGATCTATGGCAGTTGATTTGGGAAATGCTAAAAGTATTTTGGTAAATGGCTTACTACCTGGAGTAGTGGACTCGCCTATGGCCAGAGGATTACTTAAGCCAGAGCAGATCGAGAATGTGCAGTGGCAAACTCCAGGACATAAAATGGTCATACCAAGTGATGTTGCTAGCGCCACCTATCTGCTTGGATGCGAAGAAAATACGGCAATTTCAGGTCAATCACTCTTTGTAGATTATGGCTTTTCAATAGCTAGAGTTCTTTAGGATCTCACCGAGTGAGTGTTGAGTTACTAACCAAAGATAGCGTAGTTGATTACTTAATTAGTAAAAAAATTATTTCATTACAAGATAACCCAGAGGTTGAGGTTTTAACTGGTGGGGTATCAAATGTAGTTTTAGCAATTACAACTAGTAATCAGAAAATGGTCTTAAAACAAGCTTTAGCGGAATTAGCGGTGAGTGAAAAATGGGTGGCAGATCAACGAAGAGCTATTGTAGAAGCTGATGCAATTGAATTGTTTAATGAAATAAGCCCAAAGCAAGTTCCTAAGTTATTATTTTTGGATCCAGATAGATTTGTTTTGGTCTTAGAAAGAGTGGCGCTAGGTAGCACAGTTTGGAAATCTGATTTATTAGCTGGGGTAATAAACCCTGATATCGGCGCGAAGTTAGGCCACACACTTGCCAGCTGGCATAACTATGGGCAGCAGAATCCAAGTGCAAAAGATAAATTTATGGAGGACTCTCTGTTTGACCAACTGCGAATTGATCCATTTTATCGATTTGTGGCCGATAAAAATCCATCATTGCAGGTGTGGATTCGAAAGTTAATTAATGAGTTAGAGGGTGATAAAACCAGTATTGTCCATGGTGATTTTTCGCCAAAAAATATTATGATTTCAATGAGTGATGAAGTTTTTATCTTAGATTTTGAGGTCACTCATGTTGGTAACCCAGTTTTTGATATCTCCTTTCTTATCGCTCATCTTTTATGTAAATTTTTCCACGCACCAGATGCACTGCAAGCAAATTTATTAGCAAAAACAGCTACTGCCTTCAAGAAAGAGTATGAGGTGCTTAGGCAGATATCCCCATCATTTGCCCATCATGCAGCCTTAATTGCGCTGGCGCGAGTTGAGGGAAAATCACCAGTTAATTACCTCACCCCAAATCAACAACATAAATTACAAAAACATACTAAATCTTTATTAGCCCGTGATGCTAAGTTATCTTTACTTGATCTATTTGAAATGAGCACTCGATGAAGATAAGTAAATTAATTGGGTATCAGGTATTAGATTCCCGAGGTAGACCAACGGTAGCGGCATCAATTTCACTATCTGATGGCACATCTCATACCGCTCGAGTTCCTTCTGGTGCTTCAACTGGTAAGCATGAAGCGAAAGAGTTACGTGATCTAGGTGGGCAGTACGTTGAAAAGTTTTATGCCGGCCTTTCAGTTAAACAAGCTGTTGAGAATATAAACCAAGTAATTGCACCCCGCTTAGTTGAGGAGTTAGTAGATTTAGTGGCGATTGATAATCATTTGATTGAGTTAGATCCTTCGCCAGATCACGCCAAGTTAGGAGCAAATGCAACGCTGGCAGTTTCTTTAGCTACTAGCATTGCTGCTGCGCACTCTCAAAATAGATCACTAGCTAGATATTTTCAACCAGAGTCTTACCTAAAAATTCCAATGCCGATGGTCAATATTCTCTCTGGTGGCGCTCATGCAAATAAAGTGATGGATATTCAAGATTTATTGATTGTGCCAATAGGAGCTACCTCATTTACCCAAGCCCTCTCTTGGATCGTAGCAATTCGCGAAACCGCATCAGAATTGGGAAAGCAAGCTGGCTTTGTAAGTAATTTAATTGCCGATGAGGGTGGTTTAGCAATTCCATTTGACTCAGTTAGTAAGGCATGTGAGTTTGTAATTAGCGCTATTGAAAAATGTGGCCTAATAGCAGGTGAGCAAGTGAGCTTAGCCTTGGATGTTGCCTCTACTCAATTTTTTGAGGATGGTAAGTATAATTTAAAAAATGCAAAACAGAGCTATTCCTCTGATCAATTTGTAACGTATATAAATAATCTAGTTTCTAACTACCCAATCGTCTCCATAGAAGATCCTTTTGCAGAGGATGATTGGCTTACCTGGCAAAAATTTATGCAGGTGGCACCTAAAAAACTTCAAGTATTAGGCGATGATTTATTAACCACAAATCTGGCTAGGCTAAATCGGGCGATTGAAGAGAAAAGTGCGAACTCAATATTAATTAAAGCTAATCAAAATGGTCTAGTTTCTTCCACATTAAATGTTTTGAAACAGGCACGGGCAAATAACTTCAATACCGTAGTCTCAGCCCGATCAGGTGAGAATGAGGACTCTTGGTTGGCAGATTTAGCAACTGGTTGGGCAGCTGGCCAAATTAAAGTTGGCTCTACCCATGGCAGTGAAAGAAATTCCAAGTGGAATAGATTGCTAGAACTTGAAGTTATTGAAAATACTAAGTTTATAAATCCGTTTAATTAATGTGAATGACGTGGTACGTAGTCGCCACTGCTACCTACTAGAAAATCAAGATCTGCTCCCAGGTGAGCTTGCTGAACATGTTCAATATACATTTTGCTCCAGCCACGATCTACCTTAGGTTTTGGTGGTACCCAAGCAGCTTTTCGCTTTACTAACTCATCTTCTGAGATCAATAAGTTTAATTTTCTATTTGGTACATCTAATTCGATTTCATCACCATTCTCAACAAAAGCTAATGGACCACCTGCAGTTGATTCTGGCGAGACATGTAAAACTACAGTTCCATATGCTGTGCCACTCATTCTGGCATCAGAAATTCTGACCATATCGGTAACACCTTGTTCCAACATTTTCTTTGGCATAGGAAGATTTCCGACCTCAGGAAAACCTGGATAGCCCTTAGGTCCAGAATTTTTTAATACCAAAATCGTATCTGGTGTAACTGGAAGATCTGGATCATCTGCAACCTTTAAATACTCTTCTATTTCATTAAACACTAAAGCCTTACCTTTATGGGTAAGTAATTTTGGTGTCGCAGCTGAAACTTTAATGATTGCTCCATTTGGTGCAAGTGAACCTCGGACTACAACAATGCCGGCGCCGGCTGCCTGAAATGGCTTATTAGCTGGGGTAATAACCTCTTTATTCCAATTTTCAGCCCCTTCAATGTTTTCCTTAACAGTTTTACCTGTAACAGTAATGTGATCGGTGTGAATTAAGTGCGAAATTTCCTTCATTACCGTTGGGACGCCACCGGCATCAAAAAACTCTTCCATTAAGAATTTTCCACTTGGCATCATATTTGCAATTACGGGAACATCTTTACCTAACTTATCAAAATCATCTAAATCAAGCGGCACGCCAACTCGGCCTGCGATAGCCAATAAATGGACAACAGCGTTGGTCGAGCCACCGATTGCTGCCAATATTTTTATCGCATTTTCAAATGCTTTTCTATTTAATACTTTAGAAAGTTTTAAATCTTCTTCAACCATCTTTACAATTCTGCGTCCAGAAAGATGAGCGAGCGCAAATTTTCTAGAATCCACCGCAGGTATTGCAGCTGCTCCTGGTAATTGAACTCCCAATGCCTCGGTCACACATGCCATCGTTGAAGCGGTTCCCATAGTCATACAAGATCCCTGGCTTCGGGCTGAGCAGGACTCCATTGCCATAAACTCTTCAAAAGATATCTTGCCACTTCTAACCTGTTCGCTATATTTCCAAACTAATGTGCCAGAGCCAACTGCTTCACCATGGTATCTACCATTTAACATCGGACCGCCAGTAATCATTAGTGCTGGCAGATCAACGCTGGCAGCTCCCATTAACAACCCAGGTGGTGTCTTATCGCAATTTCCAAGCAGAACTACACCATCTAATGGATGAGATCTTATTAACTCTTCAACTTCCATAGCTAACATATTTCGATAAAGCATTGTGGTTGGTCGTTGCAAAGACTCACTTAGTGACATGGCTGGGAACTCAAGAGGAAATCCACCCGCCTCCCAAACACCACGCTTGACTGCTTCAGCGACATCATTTAATGAACCATTGCAGGGATTTAACTCCGACCAGGTATTTGCGATACCAATTACAGGCCGGCCATCAAATACATCTGGGGCATACCCTTGATTACGTAATCGCTCACGGTGGATATAGCCACCCTTATCCTTTAACCCAAACCAGTACTGGCTGCGGCGATCAAACTTTTCTTCGCTCAAGCCAGCCACTATCCAATCTTTTTTACACTCTCAAATAATGAGAATCACCCTGTGTTAAGGTTTTCATATTCTAGTTCAAATGAGTCAAAAGTTCATCTGCGACGAAAGAAGAAGGTAAAAATGAGAATTGCCCGCCTAGGCCAGATTAATCAAGAAAAGCCAGCTGTGATTGTTTCCGATACCGAGGCGGTCTTTATTGATGATGTGATCTCTGATTTCAACCGCATTGAATTAGAGAATTCAGCAATCTCTAAAATTGAAAAATTAGATTTAAGTAGCAGGCCTAAGGTAAAAATTTCTGATTTTAGAATCGGTTCACCAGTTGCAAGACCGACAAAAGTAATTTGCGTTGGCTTAAATTATGCAAAGCATGCAGTTGAATCTGGTATGACTGCGCCAGCTGAACCAGTAATTTTCATGAAGGCGCCCGATACGGTAATTGGTGCCAATGATGATGTAGTTGTGCCACCAAACTCTCAAAAAACGGATTATGAGGTTGAACTTTGTGTAGTCATTGGTAAAAATGCTCTTTATTTGAAATCACCAGCAGATGCTGAATCTCATATTCTTGGCTACACAATTTCTCAAGACATTTCAGAGCGTCATTGGCAGATTGAGCGCAGTGGGCAATGGGTAAAGGGCAAATCATTTCCAACCTTTAATCCAATGGGCCCGTGGATCGTTACCAAAGATGAGTTAGCTAAAAATGGTTTAGACCCAAGTAATCTGGCGTTAAGTTGCACAATTGATGGTGAGGTAAGGCAAAACTCAAGAACTGATGATTTAATTTTTGGAATTAATCATTGCGTTTGGTACATCTCTCAGTTTATGGAGTTAAAGGCTGGAGATGTAATTAATACTGGAACTCCTGCTGGGGTGGGGATGGGATTTAAGCCAGAAAAATACTTAAAGGGTGGGGAAAATATTGTTACCACTATTGAAGGTATTGGAACTATTAAAAATAAGGTTGTAAATTACAAGTAACTAATTAATTGCCTTCTTGCTTCTTTCAGAGTTAATAACTCGCTCAATGCCATAAGGGTTGGCGTTTTGTAACTCTTTTGGAAGTTTATTATCTGGGAAATTTTGATAAACCACAGGTCTAACAAATCTATAAAGTGCATCCAATCCAACTGAGGTGGTATGAGTAGAAGAGGCTGGCCACTGTCCGCCGTGGTTTTGCGCAGCTGTAACCGATACTGCCGTAGGAAAACCATTCCAAATTACTCTACCAGCAATTTGTGATAGCTGATCTACCAAATCTTTCACATTCTCATCAGCACCGGCATGAATTGCTGCGGTTAATTGCCCTTGCATAGATTTTGCAACCTTTAGGTACTCATCAAATGGCGTACGAATTATTACTGAAGTTGGACCAAAGTGCTCTTCTAGTAAATCCTCATGATTTTTTACATCAGACCAATCGGTGACAAAAATATTGGCCGTAACACCATATCCATCGCTATTGCCGATACTGGAGATAATCTCTAACCCTTTTGATTTTGATAACTTTGAAATAGCATCTTTAAACCTAGTAGCAATTCCTTTATTTAATAATGGTGCAACCTTTTGTTGAGCTACATACTCTTTTACCTGTGAGATAAATTTATCGCCATTATCATCATTTGGCACAATAATTATTCCTGGCTTTGTGCAAAACTGCCCAGAACCAAGTAATGCTGAATCGATAGCTGCTTTAGCTAATTCATCAGCTTTTTCACTTAACGCAGTTGGGGTAAAGAAAACTGGATTCAATGATCCCATCTCGGCATAAACTGGTATTGGTACTGATCGCTCTTGCGATAAGCTAATTAATAATTTTCCAACCATGGCAGATCCAGTAAAACCAATTGCGTTCACCTCTGGCGCCTTAGCCAGCCAATGAGTAATCTCTGGATTTTCTCCTTGGATGATGGCAAATAATTCTTTTGGCAATCCTTGTGATGTAAGGCCCTTTATAACTGCTTCATAAACGATCTGACTGGTATTTGGATGTGATGGGTGCGCTTTAACAATTACTGGACAACCTGCAGCCAGCGCTGAAGCGCTGTCACCTCCGGCGACAGAAAATGCCAATGGAAAGTTTGATGCTGCAAATACCGCAACTACACCTAGTGATTGCTGAGATTTTCTTAAGTCAGGACGAGCAACTGGTAGAAAATTTGGATCTGCCAAATCAATAATAGGTAAAAGATGTCCGCCATCCTTAACTAAATTAGCAAATGATCTAATTTGAATAACTGTCCGCATTACTTCACCACTTAACCTTGGCAGTGGTAGAGCTGTCTCTAAATTGGCAGTTTGAGCCAAATTATCCTTTTCGGCCTCGATCGCATCTGCAATCGCATTTAATACTGCAGCTCGCTGCGTTGGCGTTGTTGCTGAAAGTTTCTGTTTAGCATTCGCAGCAGCCTTGATCGCAGCAATGGTCTGTTTCTGATCCCATTCCAAGATTTCAGCGCCCACCGACTGACCAGTGGCTGGATTTTTCGCGGTAAATGTTTTACTCATTTGCTAACTATAACTTAGTAGTTTTAATTATAAATTCTAAATTTATCTCAATATTTAGGAGCATTCCGAGTTCTTTCGATCTTAGGCCTACGTAAATTGCGCTTACTCCAGCAAATACTATGCCAATGACGCCTGCCATCTTGATCATGCTCTAACCAAGCGACTGTGTGCGGAGTAGCCATCGGAATTAATTGGTCACATCCTGGGCAACGGTATGGTTTATTTGAGGAGGAACCACTGATCTTCCTGACTATATAAACCCCATCATCATGCTCTTCAATTGCATCACTGGCAGTTGTGATCTCATTCTCATCAAAATTATTTGAGGGCTTACTCTTGCCTTTTGGCTTATTTCTACGGGGACTCACAGGCTTATTCTCCCAATTAAATTGAGTAATCAATACCAATTAGGGAAAGATGTCGCCATGAGCACTAATCCAGCAATACAGGTACGTGGCTTAGTAAAAAAATATGGTGATAAGACCGCTGTTGCCGGCATCGACCTTACAGTCGAGCAAGGTGAGATTTTTGCTCTTCTGGGCCCAAATGGCGCTGGTAAAACAACTACTGTTGAAATTTTAGAGGGGTATCGCAGCGCAAACTCTGGTGAGATAAAGGTATTGGGGTTTGATCCAGCCACTAAAGGAAGTGCAGCTCAAAAGTGGCGTAATAAGATAGGAATAGTTTTGCAGTCAGCAAATGATGCTGCTGATTTAACGGTAATAGAAACTGTTTCTCACTTTGCAAATTACTTTGATAATCCAAAGGGTACACATCATGTAATTAATGCGGTTGGGTTAAGCGATAAAGAAAATTCAAAGACCAGGCAGTTATCAGGTGGTCAACGTAGAAGATTAGATGTGGCCCTTGGCATTATCGGCTCGCCAGAGCTGCTCTTTTTAGATGAGCCAACAACTGGCTTTGATCCAGAGGCTAGAAGATCTTTTTGGGATTTAATTCGAACCTTAAAATCAGAAGGAACTACGATTCTTCTAACCACCCACTATCTTGATGAAGCACAAGAGCTTGCTGATCGAGTTGGCGTAATAAACAATGGAAAGATAATTGAAATAGCACCACCTACAACTTTAGGTGGTAGAAATAATGCGCCGGCTAAAGTTATCTGGTTAGAAAATGGAGTAAACAAAGAAATACTTACCACCAACCCAACTGATGAGGTTATTAAGTTAAATAAGCAATTTAATGGCCCAATTCCAGAGCTGCAGGTGCTCAGACCAAATCTTGAAGAGATTTATTTAAGAATGATTGGCGAGTTAAAATGAAAAATTTTAAAGATACTTTAAGAATTGGGGTATTAAGAAGCTTTCTAGAGTTGAAGCAATTTATGCGCCAGCGAGAATCTTTGGTCTTTACTCTCCTATTTCCAGTAATTTTGCTCTTTATTTTTGGCTCAGTTTTTCAAGACACTATTGCACCGGGTGTGACCTTTAGTCAGTACTTCGTAGCAGGCATGATCGCATCCGGCTTAGTCAATACGGGATTTCAGCAACTTGCAATCACCATTCCAATGGAGCGAGATGATGGCACCTTAAAAAGACTTAGAGGAACACCAATGTCTGTAACCTCTTACTTCATTGGTAAGGCTCTACTAGTAACAATTTTAATGATTATACAAACTGCACTGCTATTATTTTTTGGATCAGTGGTATTCGATTTGAACTTACCTTCAGACTCACAGCTATGGTGGAATTTCACCTGGCTAGTTATCTTAGGAAGTGCCTGCTCAACGGTGCTTGGAATTGCATTTTCAGTTGTTCCAAAAAGCGGTAGAGGTGCTTCGGCGGTTGTTTCACCAATAGTAATCATTTTGCAGTTTTTTAGCGGTGTATTTTTTGTATTCACCTCCCTACCAGATTGGATGCAACAATTCGCTGCAATATTTCCACTTAAATGGCTGACTCAAGGCATGCGCTCAGTCTTTTTGCCAGATGATTTTGCAACTCAAGAAGTAGCACAAAGTTGGGAAATTGGTAAAACAGCAATCGTATTACTGATCTGGCTAATCGTCGGATTATTTATTGCTATCAGAACTTTCAAGTGGAGTAGAGAATGAGAATGAAACAATTTATTGTCTTATCTGTGTCTCTAGTTTTATTGGGATCTAGTGCACATGCTGCTACTTCGACCCCTAAACCAAGTTCTAAGCCAACTCCATCTAAAAAAGCAACTGTAAAGCCCACTGGAAAGAGCACTGTTAAACCTGATTCAACAAAAAAACCAATAAAAAAGAAAGCAACAAAAAAACCAACTAAAAAGAAGAAAAAAGTTAAAAAGACGGCAACGCCAATTCCATCACCTTCACCAATTTGGCCACCAGTTGGGTTTACGAGTAATAAAGGAATCTATGCCAAAATTCCTACTGGTAAAGAGTTGGTTGGCTTAATTTCAGCTAAACGGCGATTGGCCGAAGATGTTATCAAATGCTCAACCAATGCTTGCGGTGCTGTAATAGTCGCCGCTGATTACAGTTGTAAGTGGTGGGAGATTAAATCAACCGTCTCCGGTACTGACCCAAATGATCCAAGTAAAAAAATTCTATTAGGAACTTTGCGTACAACCTATGGATTACTTAATCCCAATACATATGCAAATATACTTTTGATTAGCGATGAGCCTTTATTTATGCCAGAAACATTTGATCCTGTCACTCTTGCCCCAATGCCCCTTGTGCCTCGACCAGGAATCGTGGTTGGAAATATCTCAGCTACTTGCCATAAATCATCTGCAAATGAAAAAATACCAACTAATACTTATCTTCCAGTAAGACGGTAACTTTTAAGGATTCTATGCTCGGTGGAATAAACAATGCATTGTTCTTAAAGTCATTTTCTGGCTTTCTGGTGGTTGCGGTGTTAGCCATAATTTTGAGATGGGCATTTTCAAATAATAAATCTTTAATAGAAAGACCAAAAAAAATTGGCTCAGATGATGAATACGGATTACTTAAGGTAGCACACTCACCTAAAAATCATATTGAAGGTGAAATGTTGCGACAAAAGTTGTTGTCAGTTGGAATAAAAGCTACCTTATCTCAAACAAAGAGTGGGCCTAAGATCTTAGTTTTTGAAAAAGATCTAAAAATTGCTAAAGCGACTATCGAAAGTAAGTAACCGATCTAGGTGCTTCGCGTTCATATTTTGGCTGATCACCAGGTTTGAGCGTAAAGATCTGATTACCAATACTTTTTAGGATTCAAATATCTGACATTGAGCAATTACAATAGGTTGATTATGGATCGTTTTCGAGTTGTAGGTGGAGCCAGATTAGCTGGCACAGTTCGAGTTTCTGGTGCAAAAAATTCTGCGCTTAAATTAATGGCCGCATCATTGTTAGCGGTAGGTAAATCTAAAATTACAAATCTACCGGCAATTGCAGATGTTGAATATATGGCAGAGCTTTTAACTCGATTAGGTTGCAAAATTGAGATTGATGCTAAAGCTGGTGAGGTAAGTATAGATGTACCAAAAACTCTTGGTCATCGAGCAGATTACGATTTAGTTAGAAAGCTCAGGGCCTCAATAAATGTTTTAGGGCCATTGATTACTCGAGTTGGCCAAGCAGAGGTTGCACTGCCTGGAGGAGATGCGATTGGCTCTCGTGGTCTGGACTTTCATATAAATGGTTTAACCGACATGGGAGCTGAGATCAAGCTAGAACATGGTTTTATAGTTGCGAATGCAAAAAATGGTTTATCTGGATTAACTATAACTCTTGAGTTCCCAAGTGTTGGTGCAACTGAAAATATTATGACTGCAGCCACATTAGCGAAGGGAATTACATCTATCGAAAATGCTGCCAGGGAGCCAGATCTCGTAGATCTTGGTGAGTTTCTAATTTCTATGGGGGCTAAAATCTCTGGTTTAGGTTCACATACAATAAAAATAGAAGGTGTTAGTGAATTAAAGCCAGCAACTCATGCGACGCTGCCAGATCGAATTGTTACTGGTACCTGGGCTTTTGCAGCGGCCATGACAAAAGGTGATATCACAATTGAAAATGGTCGCGCTGACCACTTAGAGTTACCATTAGATAAATTAGTTGAAGCAGGTGCAGTAGTTACCACAACTGAAAATGGATTTAGAGTGAAAATAGATAAAAGACCTCTAGCAGTTGATGTAGCAACACTGCCTTACCCAGGTTTTCCTACAGATCTACAGCCAATGGTTATTACCTTAAACTCAATTGCTGAAGGCACTTCGGTGGTTACTGAGAATGTTTTTGAAGGTAGATTTATGTTTGTAAATGAGTTATTGCGCCTGGGAGCCAAAATTCAAGTTGATGGTCACCATGCAGCAATTACTGGAATTGAACAACTATCTGCCGCTCCGGTGGTTGCAACCGATATCAGAGCCGGGGCTGGACTTGTACTTGCTGCCTTAGTTAGTGATGGGATAACAATTATTGAGGACTCATTCCATATTGACCGTGGGTATCCTGATTTTCCAGCACAATTACAATCTCTTGGAGCGGATGTAACTAGAGTTTAATTTGCAGCACTTTCACCAAGAATTGAAACTCTATTCTTCGAAACTGAGATAAATCCACCATTTATTACAAAGTCGTTAGTGGTGCCATCTGTTGATTTAATTGAAACAGTGCCATCAGCTAAAACACCAAGAAGTGGTGCGTGATCAGGAAGCACTCCTAAATCACCTTCGAGTGTGCGAGCTGAAACCATTTTGGCTTCACCACTCCACACTCGCTTCTCTGGGGTTACTACCTCAACTTTTAGCACTGTCTCAGACATGTTATGGCTTAGCTAGCTCTGCAGCTTTACGTTCAACATCATCTAAGCCACCACACATGAAGAACGCCTGCTCTGGTACATGGTCATACTTACCATCAGCCAGCGCTTCAAATGCGGCAATTGTTTCTGTTAGTGGCACAAATGAACCATCTAATCCAGTAAACACCTTGGCAACGAATGTATTTTGGGACAAGAAACGTTGAATACGACGAGCCCTTCCCACCAGAATTCGATCCTCTTCAGAAAGTTCATCAATACCCAAGATTGCAATAATGTCTTGCAGATCTTTATAGCGCTGCAAGATTTGCTTAATTCGGTTTGCAACTTTGAAGTGATGCTCACCAATATATCTCGGATCCAAAATACGTGAGGTTGAATCCAGTGGATCTACCGCCGGATAGATACCAAGCTCTGAAATTGGACGAGATAACACTGTTGTTGCATCTAAGTGAGCAAAGGTTGTGTGTGGAGCTGGGTCGGTGATGTCATCTGCTGGAACATAAATCGCCTGCATCGAGGTAATTGAGTGACCACGAGTTGAGGTAATACGTTCTTGCAACTGACCCATCTCATCCGCAAGTGTTGGTTGGTATCCAACTGCAGATGGCATACGTCCAAGAAGTGTTGACACCTCAGATCCAGCTTGTGTAAATCGGAAGATGTTATCGATGAACAACAACACATCCTGCTTCTGCACATCACGGAAGTACTCAGCCATAGTTAAGGCAGAGAGTGCAACACGTAAACGAGTTCCAGGTGGCTCATCCATCTGACCAAAGACCAATGCGGTTTTATTAATAACGCCAGTCTCTGTCATTTCAAGGAAAAGGTCATTACCTTCACGAGTACGTTCACCAACGCCAGCAAATACTGATACACCACCAAAGTTTTCAGCTACTCGATAAATCATCTCTTGGATCAATACAGTCTTACCAACACCTGCACCACCAAATAATCCAATCTTGCCACCCTTAACATAAGGGGTAAGTAGGTCAATAACTTTAATTCCAGTTTCAAACATCTCTGTCTTTGATTCAAGTTGATCAAATTCTGGAGCAGTTCTATGAATTGGCCATCGCTCTTTTATATCTAATGAAGAGGTTGGCACATCTAATGATTCGCCCAAGGTATTAAACACATGTCCTTTTGTTACATCGCCTACTGGAACTGAGATCGCACTACCAGTATCGGTAACGGTTGCACCACGAACCATGCCGTCAGTTGGTTGCATCGAGATGGCGCGGACTAAGTTATCACCTATATGTTGAGCAACTTCAAGGGTTAACTTTTTGGTCTCACCGGCCAAGGTGACATCAATATTTAACGCGTTAAAGATTGCTGGCATCGCATCGGCTGGAAATTCAATATCCACTACCGGTCCAATTACACGGGCAACACGTCCGGTTGCTGTTTTGACTGACATTATTCGCTCCCTGCGCTAACTGAGGCGAGCGCATCTGCGCCGCCTACGATTTCACTGATCTCTTGGGTAATTTCGGCTTGACGAGCCGCATTTGCAAGTCGGGTTAATGACTTGATTAATTCATCAGCATTGTCAGTTGCTGATTTCATTGCACGACGTCGAGCTGCATGCTCACTAGCTGCAGATTGCAACATCGCGTTAAATACTCGAGCCTGAATATAGCGAGGTAGTAGTGCATTAAGTACCTCTCCTGCATTAGGTTCGAATTCATACATCGGCAAGATAACTGCTGGCCCAGTTGATTCCACAACCTCAAGAGGCAACATTCGTTTTGCATCTGGAGTTTGAGTAATCATAGATTTAAACTCTGTATAAATAATATGTAATTCATCTACACCATTTGGATCTGTTTGAGCATCGGCAATGAAGGCATTGATTAATGCGTCAGATACTTCTTTAGCATGGGCATAAGTTGGATTATCGGAGAATCCACTCCAAGATGCAGTGATCTTTCGATTTCTAAACTTATAGAAGTTAATACCTTTTCTACCTACTAAATATGGATTTACCTTAAGACCTCGTGATTGCAGTAAGGCAATTAATTGATCGCCCTCTTTAATTGCCGCATTTGAGTAGGCACCTGCCATACCTCTATCTGCGGTGATTATTAATACCGCAGCTCGCTTTGGATTAGCAGATGCAGTAGTTAAGGGGTGATTGGCACTGGATAAGGATGCAACCGCAGATACTGCCCTAGTTAACTCGTTGGCATAAGGAGATGAGGCGGCAACTTTTTGTTGCGCCTTAACAATGCGCGAAGCTGAGATTAACTCCATCGCCTTGGTTATCTTCTTAGTCGCCTTTACCGACCGCATTCGGCGGCGGTAAATTCGAAGTTGGGCACCCATGATTTTTCTCGTCTCTTCTTATCTCTTTATCGCCGGAACTTGTCTAGTAATTTGTTCATTATCGACCTCATCTAGTGCATCAGCTTTTTTCTCATTTACTACTGGTGCAACTGATGATTTAAATTGAGTCTTAAAGGTGGCAATCGCCTCTTCAAGGGAAGCGACAATGTCGTCAGATAGTTCGCGAGTTGTTGAGATTACATCAAAGATTTGTTTGCGCTCACGGGCAATAAAGTCTAAGAACTCAGATTCAAATCTACGAATATCAACTACTGGAATTGAATCCATCTTGCCAGTAGTTCCAGCCCAGATCGAGGCTACTTGGCGCTCCACTGAAAATGGTGAGTACTGTCCTTGCTTGAGTAATTCAACCATTCGAGCACCTCGCTCTAATTGCGCCTTTGATGCTGCATCAAGATCTGAACCAAAAGCTGCGAAAGCTTCCAACTCTCGATATTGCGCAAGATCAAGGCGTAAGCGTCCGGCGATCTTCTTGATCGCCTTAGTTTGGGCAGATCCACCAACACGAGAAACTGAGATACCTACGTTAATCGCTGGGCGAACGCCTGCGTTAAATAAATCAGTCTCCAAAAAGCACTGACCGTCAGTGATTGAGATTACGTTGGTTGGAATAAATGCTGATACGTCATTACCTTTTGTTTCAATAATTGGTAATCCAGTCATCGAACCACCACCCATATCATCAGATAATTTTGCACATCGCTCTAATAAACGAGAATGTAAATAGAAGACATCACCAGGGTATGCCTCGCGACCTGGTGGGCGCCTTAGCAATAGCGATACTGAACGATAAGCCTCAGCTTGTTTTGATAGATCATCAAAAATAATTAATACATGTTGGCCCTTATACATCCAATGCTGACCAATAGATGAACCGGTATATGGTGCTAAGTATTTAAAGCCCGCAGGATCAGATGCCGGAGCGGCCACAATTGTGGTGTAAGCCATTGCACCTGCCGCCTCTAATGCTCCCTTAACGGATGCAATAGTTGATCCCTTTTGGCCAATCGCAACATAAATACATTTAACCTGCTTTTTTGGATCTCCGCTCTTCCAGTTCTCTAACTGGTTAATAATTGTGTCAACTGCAATTGCAGTCTTACCAGTTTGCCGATCACCAATAATCAACTGACGTTGACCGCGGCCGATTGCAGTCATTGAGTCAATTGCTTTAATACCAGTTTGCATAGGCTCTTTAACTGGTTGGCGTTGAACTACAGATGGTGCTTGAATTTCAAGAGCTCGAGTAGTTTCAGCTTTAATCTCACCTTTGCCATCAATTGGCCGACCAAGGGCATCAACAACTCGACCAAGGAAACCATCACCAACTGGAACAGAGAGAATTTCTCCAGTCCGGCGAACAGTTGTGCCCTCTTCAATTCCGGTGAACTCACCTAAAATAACCACACCTATCTCGCGAACATCTAAGTTCAAGGCAAGTCCTAAGGTGCCATTTTCAAATTTTAATAACTCATTGGTCATTGTCGAAGGCAAACCTTCAACACGTGCAATTCCATCTCCTGCTTCAGTAACGCTGCCAATTTCATCTTTGGCTGCTGCACCTGGCTTATATGCAGCGACATGTTTTGCCAGTGCATCCCGAATCTCATTCGGGCTGATCTTTACTTCGGCCATCTTCTCTCTCTTCTCTCTTTAATTAACAGGTGTTTTCTATCACCTGTTAAAACTAACTTACGAGCGCTCTGCTCGCTTCTGCTAAACGATTGACAACTGTGCCATCAATTACATCATCGGCGTATCTGATTGAGATTCCACCCAAAACTTTTGGATCTATTTCGATATTTATATGCACTTCTCTGCCCATTTGCTTAGTTAAGGCTGCAATAAGTGCGGAGGTTTGGCCCTCAGTTAATGCAATTGCAGTTTTCACATGCGCAACTAATCGATTTCTACTATTTGAAACATAATGTGAGTAGGTTGCAAGTGTTGCATCAATAGAGCGACCACGGCGAAGCACAACCACCCGCTTTAACAGATTGATGGTCAGTAATGAATACTTACCTGCCACAACCGATTCAAGTAGTGCGAGCTTATTGGAATCAGTATCAGATGTTGTGTTTAAGGCTTGACGAAACTCTGGATTAGCGATTAAAACTCGTGCAAAATCAAATAATTGATTTTCCAGTAACTCTAACTCACCGCTTTTATCAGTGGAAGCGCAGGTAGATTCCACTGCTAAATTTTCGACAGCGTCAGCGATCTCAGCTGGATTAGACCACCTAAGTGCTACCGCTTGAGAAAATAGTGTTTTTGCGGCCTCAGTTACATTTTTACCAAATATGTTTGATATTAACTCTGCTTTAGACGCAGCATCTCTTGAATTATCTGTTAATGCACGGCGTAGCCCAACTGATGAGCTGAGGACGGTAAGCACGGTAAAAAGGTCAGCTGAGAATTGGGTAGCCTCAGTTGCTGATTGTTTGCTAACTAAATCAGCTAAAGATTTGCGCAGAGTCAATATGGATGCTCTACTGCTTCCACCCAAAATTTTCATAATTACTTACTCTTCTCCAGATCTGCAATAAATCGGTCAACGATTCGAGATTGACGGACCTGGTCATCTAATGCTTCTCCGACAATCTTTCCGGCCAACTCAGTTGCAAGTGCGCCAACCTCATTACGCAATGATGTAAGCGCTTGCTGACGTTCAGCTTCAATTGCAGCGGTAGCTGCAGCGGTAATTCTGGCTGCTTCTTCGGCTGCTTTACTTCTAAGATCTTCAATAATTGCAGCGCCCTGAGCTCTGGCATCCTCTCGGATCTTCTGTGCTTCACCACGAGCTTCATTTAATTGGGTTGTGTACTGAGTTAGTGCTCGCTCTGCTTCAAGTTGTGCGCGCTCTGCTTTTTCCATTCCACCTTGAATTGCCTCGGTACGCTCTGCAAATGCTTTTTCAAACATTGGCACAACTTTCGATCTTAGAACCAGGAACAGCAATGTGAATGCAACAAAACCAACGATAATCTCCGCGGTGTGCGGAATTAATGGGTTTAGCTCCTCACCCGCCGCCCAATTAGTAAGGGTATTTAACGACATGTTTTGGTAAGCCTTTGCTTTTTAAAGTACGAAAGCTAGAACTAGACCGAACAGAGCCAATGCTTCAGCTAGTGCAAAGCCTAGGAATGCTATCGGCTGCAAAACGGATCTAGCCTCTGGTTGGCGTGCTACACCACTTATGTAAGCAGCGAAAATCATGCCAGTTGCGATTGCCGGTCCGATTGCAGATAGGCCATAACCGACCAGGTTGAGTGTGCCTGTCATTTTCTTTTCCTTCTTTCTTTGTTGGTTGGTTTCTTTATTTTGCTTCTCTATTTGTTCTGTTAGTGCTCATCTGCTAACGCGCCCGCTATATAGAGAGCGGTTAGTAGAGTAAAGATATATGCCTGCAGGCACTGCACCATAAACTCAAAAAAGGTTAGGGCAATACCAAAAGCAAAGGCAAATGGTGAAACTAACTTTAGGCCAATTGCACCAGAGAGCAGGTGTTCTCCTCCTAAAATAAAAACGAGCAAAAGCAGGTGGCCAGCAAACATATTCGCAAATAAACGCAGTGAGAGTGTTAAGGGTCTGACTAAAAAGTAGGTTGCCACCTCAATCGGAGTTAAAAGAATATAGACCGGCTTAGGCACTCCTGGCATAAACATAATCTCTTTTAGGTAGGCAATTAAGCCTTTGTGCTTTACTGCAACATAGTGAAAAACAACAAATGTAAATATAGCTAATACATACGGAAAGCTAACTCTAGACATAGTTGGAAATTGCAAAAATGGAATAATTCCAAATAGATTGTTGGTTAAAATAAAAGTAAAAAGAGTAAATAGATATGGAACAAATCGCATGAATTCATGCCCAATTACATCTCTTGCTAGATCATTTCGGACGAAACCATAAACTGATTCACCTGCAAATTGAAACTTTGATGGCACAATTGCAGCTTTTCTGGAAGAAAGAATGAAAAATACCGAAATTAAAATTACGGAGAAGAATGCTAAAAATACTGGTTTAGTAGTAAATGGATTATCGCTAAATACTGGAGGTAAATTAAAATCTGCAGTACTAGGTGGTTTGAAACCATCCTCACTTGCTAGATATGCGCCCACTAGTTCTCCTGAATATTTTTATATGGACTTACCTGCGCCGATAGGGAAGAAACGGCTACGGGCGAAACCCTATTAGGTATCTAGGAATTATGTGAAATTTACAAGGGTAGAAATTGAGCACCAAATGCTGAGAATCCAGATTGGGTGATATTAATCGCGTCCAAATCGAAGCCATACTAGATAAATGGAGGCCCCAGCACCTAGTAACAAGCCGATTAGTAAGAAGTAAGAGGTATCCAGCCACTGGTCAACTCCCCAGCCAATACCACCCCATATTAAAAGTCCCGATAGCAAATATCCGACAATAGACCAAAGGGCATTCTCTTCATTCTTTGAGTTATTCAAGTCATCATTTTTTGAGTTGTTCACAAAATGTCTCCTTCTTTTTTCGGTAAAGGTAATTGAACACGCAACTTCAGAAAGCTACGTACCTCTCCGAATAACCATGCCATGGTAATCAAGATGGCGCAGATTGCAAAACTTCCTCTATCTACAGTACTTCGATCGGTAAATCTCGTCACTAACAGAAGAAAAACTCCCATAAAAACTACCTTAGCAAAATAAGAAAACATGGCCAGTGCCATAGTAATCATTGGGTCTAAATTACGGGAAATTCGAGCAACTAGTAAATGAACACTGAAAAATATAATGACAGTAATCGATGCTAAAAATGCTCCAATCGCACCAGATCTTCCATTAAGTGTTGCCATAACGATTAGCGAAAGTAGAGCGGTAATGGATGCTGGGATTATTGCGCCTTGCCATAACGCTTTATCACTTGATTGATTATTACTCATGAGATGTTCATTACTTGTCGAAACTTAATTAATAAAATCGAAATTCCAAAGATTACAGTTCCAGCTAAGAAGGCGATCCAAATTGGCATAAATGCTGCTATTACTGTTGGTAGAGCAAACATCGCGGTCCAAAAGTATAAAACAATTGTGGTTCGCTGCTGAGTTAACCCTAACCGCATTATGCGATGGTGCAAATGCTCGCGATCGGCATCAAATGGTGATCTTCCCGCTTTTACTCTGCGAACAATTGCCATTATAAAATCTAGGAGTGGTATAGCTAAGATTGAAAACGGCAGTAAAAGTGGCAGTAGAACATTTCCACCATTTTCTTCTGTGATTGCCGAAGCATCGACCTGACCGGTGAGAGTTATTGCCGATGCGCTAATTAGTAAGCCTAGAAACATAGCGCCAGAGTCACCCATAAAAACTTGAGCTGGATGAAAATTATGTGGTAAAAAACCAAGACAAAGGCCGATAACTATCGCGGTTATTAATGATGGTGCACCAGCTCGATTTAGACCATTTACTACCGCTAATAAATATGAGAAGGCAAAGAACGATGCGGCACAAATCATCACTATGCCGGTCGCCAATCCATCTAATCCATCAACAAAATTAATTGCATTGATAACCACCATTACAAACAAAACTGTTAATAACTGTCCGATATTTGTTGGCAAGGTAGTAATTCCATTTATTGGTAGCCACAAAATTTGCACTCCATAAATCAACAATATGCCAGCTGAAAGTGCTTGGCCGGCAAATTTTGTAATTGGATCTAAATCAAATCGGTCATCTAACATTCCAATAAATAAAATTAAAGTTCCACTTAAAAAAATTCCAGTGGCTTCCCTGCCGAAAGATTTTTCTACTAGTGGTAGGTAATTAACAATTACTAAAGTTAAAGCCATTGCGAGCCACATTGCTAAACCACCCCACCTTGGGGTTGGTTCAACATGGACATCTCTTGATCGAATTTGAGCGATGGCCCCTGATTTAATGGCTAAATCTCTAACAAAAGGTGTAATTAGATAGGTAATTATTGCAGCCAGTAAAACTGTTACTAAATACTCGCGCATTTAATAAGCTTTAATTTTTTGGTTCTGCATAAACTGGAAACTTTGCAGTTAACTGATGTATCTCAGATCTAATATTTTTGGCTTTACTTTCATCTGAGCCATCCTTTATAGCCCTGGCAATTAATCCTGCAATTATCTTCATCTCAGGCTTACCCATACCCTGGGTTGTAATTGCCGCTGTGCCAACCCTAATTCCACTCGTTACGGCAGGGGATTCTGGATCAAAAGGAATTGAATTTTTATTTAAGGATATTCCTGATAATCCGCATCTTTCATCAGCTACTTTTCCATTTATTCCAGTTGATCGAATATCAATTAATGCAAGGTGAGTTTGCGTGCCACCGGATACGGCTCGCATTCCCTCGCTTTGTAAATCCGATGCCAAAGCTTTACAGTTTTCAATAACTTTCTTAGCATAATCTTGATACGACGGTGTAGCACACTCTTTTAGAACAACAGCTTTACCCGCAACTGCGCTCATATTTGGTCCACCTTGAATGCCAGGAAAAACTGCTTTATCAATAGCTGCTGCATGTTGCGCTTTAGAAAGTATCATTCCACCGCGTGG
>VGAA01000007.1 GCA_016870895.1 Actinomycetota bacterium
GCAGCCGCCAAAGCAAACCCTGGAGTTAAGTTTGCAATTGTTGATGGCGGATCAGGTGGCGCTAACCTGAAAGGAATCACTTTTAAAACAGATGAAAATTCATTTATTGCAGGCTACATGGCAGCAGCCATGAGCAAGACTGGCAAAGTCGGAACCTACGGCGGAATTCCAATTCCTCCAGTAACGATCTTTATGGAAGGCTACGCAAATGGTGTAGCTCATTACAATCTAATTAAGAACAAGAATGTTCAGGTATTGGGTTGGAATACAGAGACTAAGACCGGAACTTTCCTAGGTGGTTTTGATGACACAACTAAAGCTCTACAGACATCAATCTCATTAGAGCAACAGGGAGCAGATTTCATCTTCCCAGTTGCCGGTGGAATGCAAGCAACAACAGCTGCAAATAGCCAAAAAACTAATAAATCAAGTGTCATTTGGGTAGATGCAAAAGTAATGAATACTGGCAAGCAATATGCAAATGTAACTCCAGTGTCAGTTGTTAAGGGCCTAGCAGAAGGTGTACTGGCTACCGTAAAGGAAGCTTATGATGGCAAGTTCACAAGCAAAGAGTATGTTGGAACAATGGCTAACAAAGGTGTATCTATTGCACTAACTCCAGCTTGGAACAACAAAATCCCAGCAAAACTTATAGCTGAAATTAATCAGCTATCAAAAGATGTTGCTGCTGGAAAAATTATTGCTCTAGATCCAGTTCAGTAATAAGTTAACAAATTACTGGGTAGGTTAGAAATTAACCTACCCAGTTTTTAATTTAAAAAAGGCCAGAGGAAATATGTCGATTGAATTAAAAGGCATTACAAAGAAGTTTGGTGCCTTAGTTGCTAATGACTCTATCGACTTAAAAGTTGCACGTGGTGAAATCCATGCAATTCTTGGTGAAAATGGTGCCGGCAAGTCAACGCTTATGAATATTGTTTATGGTTTGGTAAATGCTGACTCTGGAAAAGTATTAGTCGAAGATAAAGAAGTAATAATTAATGAGCCCGCAGATGCTCTTAAATATGGCATTGGGATGGTACATCAGCATTTTATGCTTATCCCAGTATTTACTGTTGCAGAAAATATTGCCTTAGGGCGCGAGCAATCTAAAGGTGGATTTTTATCACTAGATGAGATTAAGAAGAAGATTAAATTACTAGCAGAAGAATTCAAATTTGATATTGATCCTGATTCATTAATTGAAAATTTACCCGTTGGAGTTCAACAGCGCGTAGAGATTATTAAAGCTCTAATTTATGATGCAAAAGTTTTAATTTTAGATGAGCCAACAGCAGTGCTCACTCCACAAGAAACTGATGAGCTATTGAGCATAATGCGAACATTAAAAAGTAAGGGAACTTCCATAATATTTATTACCCATAAGCTGCGTGAAGTTCAAGACGTAGCCGACAAAATCACGATAATTAGACTCGGAAAAGTTGTTAATACCGTAGCTTCTAATACTTCTCAGGAGGAGCTAGCGAGCATGATGGTAGGTAGGCAGGTTGATCTAGCCCCAAACAAGACCGAGGTTAAGCCCGGCAAAATAATTTTAGATATAAATAATTTAAGTGTTTCAAATTCTCTTGGCAGAAAAATTATTGACTCTCTTTCATTACAGGTAAGAGCAGGAGAAATACTGGCTATTGCAGGCGTACAAGGAAATGGCCAATCAGAATTAGCTCGAGCAATAGTAAATTTAGAAGATCATGTATCAGGCTCAATCAAGTTAGACCAGAAGGAAATTTTAGGAATAACTGTGCAAGATTCTTTGCGAGCAGGTATCGCCTACATTCCCGAATCCAGAGAGTTAGATGGCTTAATTAGCAGTTTTAGTATTGTGGAGAATTTGATTTTAGATGTGCACGACATATCTCCGGCAGCTAAAAAGGGTCGGTTAAATCCAGATTACATAAATGATAATTCTGCTAAGTTGGTAAATGAGTTTGATATTAGAGCGCAGAGTATCTTTGATCCCGCTTCATCACTGTCAGGTGGTAATAAGCAAAAAGTTGTTCTAGCTCGAGAGTTATCTAGAGAGGTTAAGCTTGTTGTTGCATCTCAACCGACACGAGGACTAGATGTCGGTTCAATTGAGTTTGTTTATGAGAAGTTACTAGCCGAACGTAGTGCTAACCGAGCCATTCTTTTACTTAGTAGCGAGCTTGATGAAGTACTTGAATTAGCAGATCGTATAGCAGTTATATACAAGGGAGAAATTGTAGGTGAAGTAGGATCGGATGTTTCTAGAGAGAAACTGGGATTAATGATGGCTGGCATAAAGTAATGAAACAATTTTTATTTAGTCTTCGAAGAGTGACATTACTACCAGCACTATCATTTATTTTTGCATTTTTTATAGGTGGCATAATAATTGTTATTTCTGATCCAATTATTATGGCTCAACTTAATTCTCCTGGAAAATTTTTAACATCCGCCGGAGCTAGAATTGGTAATTCCTACTTAGCGATTTTTCAAGGATCTATTTATGATGTTAACTTAGCAAGAGAATCTGGAGTGATCCGAGGTTTTTATCCATTATCCGAAACTATTGTCACCTCAATCCCATTAATTTTTGCAGGATTAGCTGTTGCGCTAGCATTTCGAGCAGGATTATTTAATATTGGAGCACAGGGTCAATTTATATTTGGAGCCATTGGAGCTTCATATGTCGGATTTAATTTTGAAATGTCACCATTAATTCATGTTCCACTCGTTTTATTAGCTGGAATAATATGTGGTGGAATTTTTGGTGGCATCGTAGGTTTACTGAAAGCAAAAACTGGTGCTCACGAAGTAATCGTTACAATCATGCTTAACTATGTAGCGGCCTTATTTATTCTTTGGCTACTTAAAACTTCAGTGTTTTTACGGCCAGAGCGGTTTGATCCTATTGCCCCAGATGTCAATCCAAGTGCACGCTTACCAAAATTACTTGGCGCAGATTTGCGTTTACACTTAGGAATATTTATAGCGTTAGTAGTGACTTATTTTGTGTGGTGGCTACTAAATCGGAGCACACTTGGATTTAAATTCCGTGCAGTTGGTGCTAATGCAAGTGCTGCAAAGACAGCGGGAATTTCAGTGCCATTAGTCACAACCATATCTATGTTTATTTGTGGAGGTTTAGCTGGGCTTGGTGGTGCAGTACATTTAATTGGAACTGAGTATGCCTTAACTGCCGGAGTTGCAGGCAGTATTGGTTTTGATGCAATAACTGTGGCACTTCTGGGGCAGGCAGCACCAATTGGAACTTTATTTGGAGCTCTTTTGTTTGGTGCATTACAAACAGGAGGTCGAACATTACTTTCAAATACGGGAACCCCTTCCGAAATTATTCAAGTAATTCAAGCTTTAATTGTCTTATTCATCGCTGCACCTGCATTATTGAAGATGGTGTTTAGATTAAAGAAGAGCGTAGAGTCTAAATCAATGGCAGCAAAAGGTTGGAACGGCTAATGTCACAATTGAATGCATTACAGAAGCGAAGACAAAGTGGTGTCGTAACTATGGCGATACTGCTAGTTATATTTACCTTCATTTTTTATGTAACTTCATCCAGGGTAGAGCCAGTTATATACAGTTTCTATTTAGGTGATGAATGGAAGTTAATTAGCGAATGGGAAATTGGCTCTAAATCTGGGGTTATGATTTTTCTTATATTTGCCTTAATCGGTGTGACCATTTCCTTTATCCAATTTAAAAATAATAAGAAAATAACTTTAGGAAGTTTGATGTTTGGTTTTGGTTCCATAATGGCATTTTTGAGCTGGGCAGCTGCTGGAAAATTTATACCACTAACAGGGTTACTTCAGGCAGCAGTTTTATTAGCCGTTCCACTTATCTTTGGCTCAATGGCTGGGCTACTTTGTGAGAAATCTGGTGTCATAAATATTGCTATTGAAGGTCAATTGCTCTTCTCTGCATTTGTTTCAGCAGTAGTTGCTAGCCTTTCCCAAAATTTGATTTTGGGATTAATCTCTGCACCAATTGCAGGTGCACTAGTATCTTGGATTCTGGCTTACTTCTCTATTAAATTCCAAGTAGACCAGGTAATTTTAGGATTTGTTATTAATGTATTAGTCCTAGGATTAACAAACTTTTTTTACACCGTATTGCTTGTGCCTTATGAAAGTACTTGGAATGCTGCTGGAAGTTTCTCAGCAATTCCAATTCCAGTTTTATCAAAAATTCCCGTTATTGGTCCGATTTTGTTTAACCAAACTATCATTGTCTATTTAATGTATCTGATAGTTACAGTCATTCAAATAGCTCTTTTCAAATCAAAATGGGGCCTAAGAACTCGCGCTGTTGGTGAACTACCAATTGCGGCCGATAGCGTAGGAATCGATGTTAATAAATTAAGGTTTCGAAATGTACTTATTGCAGGAGCAGTAGCGGGAGTCGGTGGTGCTGTTTTCACAATAGGTGCAGTTGGAGTTTTCTCACAATCCATGACTGCAGGCGCAGGCTTTATTGCACTTGCATGTTTAATATTTGGAAAGTGGAGTCCTAAGGGAGCCTTTATAGCAGCATTGTTCTTTGGCTTTACCAATAGCTTACAAAGTAATTTATCAATTGCTGGAGTGCCAATTCCATCAGAATTTATGTTGATGATTCCATATATTGCGACAATAATTGCAGTCTCAGGACTAATAGGGCGGGTTCGTGCGCCAGCAGCTGATGGAATCCCATATCTCCGCGGTACAAAATAATCAATATTCATAGGACAATTACCCCATGAATATTGATTGGGAAAAACTCCATAGCGCCGCTAAAGAGGTAATGAAAAATGCATATGCACCATATTCTAATTTTAAAGTTGGGGTGGCTGCATTAGTTGATGATGGACGAATAGTCGTTGGTTGTAATAGCGAGAATGCAAGTTATGGTGTTGGTTTATGTGCAGAGTGCGGCTTAATTTCAAGTCTGACGGCATCAGGTGGTGGAAGATTAATTGCAACAGTTTGTGTTGATAAAAATGGAGAGTATTTATCTCCCTGTGGAAGGTGCAGACAACTTCTATTTGAGCACGGTGGCAATGAAATGTTATTTATGACTCCAGATGGTCCAAAAAAGTTCTCTACCTTACTTCCTTGGGCATTTGGCCCCGAGGATCTTAAATAGATGAGTGCAAAATTTACGGCCGTAGAAATTATTTCAGCAAAAAGAGATAAGCAAGAATTAAGTGATGACCAAATTGATTGGACAATAGAGGCTTATACCAAAGGAATAATCGCTGATGAACAAATGTCAGCATTATTGATGGCAATTTTATTAAACGGCATGAACAACCGTGAAATTTTTAGATGGACTGATGCGATGATCGCAAGCGGTGAAAAGATGAATTGGTCAATGTTGGATAGACCAACAGTGGATAAGCACTCAACGGGTGGAGTTGGTGACAAAATCACTCTTCCGCTAGCACCTTTAGTCGCAGCTTGTGGAGCTGCGGTACCACAACTTTCAGGTCGGGGGCTTGGTCATACTGGTGGCACACTTGATAAATTAGAATCAATTAAGGGTTGGAAAGCAAGTATTTCTAATCAGGAAATGTTAAAAGTAATACAAGAATGTGGTGCAGTAATTTGTGCCGCAGGAAGTGGCTTAGCTCCAGCTGATAAAAAACTTTATGCACTTCGTGATGTCACCGGTACTGTGCAAGCTATTCCACTTATTGCCTCATCGATTATGAGTAAAAAAATCGCTGAAGGTACCCAAGCTCTGATTTTGGATGTTAAAACTGGCTCAGGTGCCTTTATGAGCGAGCCAAAAGATGCAGGGCTGTTAGCTAGGACAATGGTGGATTTAGGCAAACGTGCCGGAGTTGAAACCAGGGCTTTAGTTACAGCAATGGATGTACCGCTAGGGCTAACAGTGGGTAACTCGCTTGAAATTCGAGAAACTATAGAGGTCCTTTCTGGAGGTGGGCCAAGTGATGTTGTTGAGTTAACTTTAATTTTGGCAAATGAGATGTTAGATGCTGCCAAAGTTAAGCCTAAAGTTGACCCAGCTACAGCTTTAAAAAATGGCGCAGCTATGGATGTATGGCGCAGAATGATTAAAGCGCAAGGTGGAGATCTAAGTGCTCCACTTCCTATAGCTAGAGAAAAATTTGAAGTTAAGGCTGCAACTTCTGGAAAACTTTTAACATTAGATGCTCTGAAAGTCGGAGTTAGTGCTTGGCGGCTGGGTGCTGGCAGACAAAAACAAGGAGATACACTTCAACTCGGTGCTGGAATTGAAATACATGCAAAGCCAGGGGATTTAGTTAAGGAAGGCCAAAGTATTTTGACTCTACATTCAGATGAAACCTCAAGGTTTGATCGAGCTAATGAGGTTTTATCTGAAGCGTTTACTATTGGTTTAAAAAATCAAAAGATTAATCGCCTACCACTTATTATTGAAAGAATTGAGGGTTAAGTGTCACTTTTAAACACGCCATCACAGGATCAAATCAAGAGATTACCAAAGGCATTACTGCACGATCATTTAGATGGCGGTTTAAGGCCACAAACTTTAATTGAAATTGCTGATCGTATTGGTTATAAAAAACTACCTACTAATGATCCAATTGAATTAGCAAAGTGGTTTGAAGATTCTTGTAACTCCGGTTCACTCGTTAGATATCTTGAAACCTTTGCGCACACAATTGCAGTTATGCAAACAAGAGAAGGAATTATTCAAGTTGCACGAGAATCTGTTATTGATTTAGCAAGAGATGGTGTTGTCTACGCTGAAGTTAGAGGAGCACCTGAGTTACTAACTGAACAAGGTTTAACTTCAGATCAAGTGGTTGAGGCTACGCTTGAGGGTTTCAAGCAAGGAATGTCTGAGGCACAAAGAGAAGGAAATACGATTAGAGTTGAATCTTTACTTTGTGGAATGCGTCAAAGTAATAGATCAATGGAAGCAGCTAAAGCCGTAGTCAAGTATCGAGGGCAGGGTGTTGTTGGATTTGATATAGCGGGGCCAGAAGATGGTTTTCCACCGATAAATCAACTTCAAGAGTTTGAGTTCTTAAAAAAGGAAAATGCACATTTCACCATTCATGCTGGCGAAGCATTTGGATTACCCTCTATTTGGCAGGCAGTTCAGATTTGTGGTGCTGAAAGAATTGGCCATGGGGTAAGAATCGTGGAAGATATTGATTTCTCATCAAAAGAACCAAAATTAGGACTTCTATCTAGATATATTCGTGACCGAAGAATTGCACTTGAGCTGTGCCCAACCTCCAATCTTCAAACAGGTATCGCAAAAATTTACTCAGATCATCCAATTGGAAAGCTAGCTAAGTTAAAATTTCATGTTACGTTAAATACTGATAATCGATTAATGAGTAATACATCTATGAGCCATGAGATGCAAGAATGTGTAAAATCTTTTGGTTGGACTTTTGCAGATCTACAAGCAGTCACAGTTAATGCTTTAGAGAGCTCATTTATTGACCACGAAGATAAGCTTGAAATTATTGAGAAAACTGTAAAACCGGCATACTCTAAAATATCTGCCGAGTAGCTATATTCCTATTGGATGCCAAACAGTTTTTTGCTCCATAAAGCTTAAAATTCTTTCAGGGTGGTTAATAGGCGTAAATCTATGAATTCTCTTCAGATTTTCTGCGCCTAGTAATTTTAATTCCTCTTCTTGTTTTTTGGATAGCCCTGCAGCATCAATACCGTCAATCTCCATATGCGAGCCAACCCACGGTGACAGTTCTGATGTTTTTCCAGTCAAGATATTTACCACTCCGGCAGGTAAGTCACTCGTAGAAAGTACCTCTCCTAAAGTAATTGCTGGCAGGGGATAATTTTCGCTTGCAATTAAAATTGCAGTGTTACCACCGGCAATAATCGGAGCTAAAGTTCTAACTGCGCCAAGTAATGAAGGCTTATTTTCAGCAAATACTGCAATAACACCAAGTGATTCAGGAGTTGTAAAGTTATAAAAAGGGCCAGAGACCTGATTTAAAGACCCAGTCACTGATGAAAGTTTGTCACACCATCCTGAGTACCAAACCCAGGTATCGATTGCTTCTTCAACCTGAGCGGCGGCTGCTTTGCTACTTAAACCTTCAAGGGCGCATATTTCAGAAACAAATTGTTCACTTCGACCCTGCATAATTTCAGCGATACGGTACAAAATCTGGCCTCTATTAAATGATGTGGCATTAGACCAGCCAAGATATGAATTTTTAGCCGCTACAACACTTTCTCTTAAATCTTTTCGAGAAGCCATTGCAGGATTTGCTAGGAATTTTTTATCAGCACCTTTTACTTCATAAACTCTGCCTGATTCACTTCGAGGGAATGCACCAGCTATAAATAACTTATATGTCTTATGCACATCTATCCGGCTCATTTTTTAACCTTTGATTCGGAGGTCAAATACCCTGCTAGTCCATGGCGTCCACCTTCACGCCCCCAGCCAGATTCCTTATAACCACCAAATGGGCTAGCAGGATCAAATTTATTAAATGTATTACTCCAAATAACACCAGCCTTTAATTTCTGGGCAGCCCAAAGAATCTTTGATCCTTTATCGCTCCAGATTCCAGCTGATAACCCATACATCGTGTTGTTTGCCTTTTCTATCGCCTCGGCCGGTGTTCTAAAAGTTAAAACTGACAAGACAGGACCAAAAATCTCTTCTCTTGCGATTCGATGAGCTTGTGAAACTCCAGTAAAAATCGTTGGGGCCATCCAAAAGCCTTTAGTAGGCAATTTGCATTCAGCAGACCACCGCTGAGCACCTTCTGCATCACCTGTATTACTTATTTCTTTTATTCGCTTTAATTGTTCAGCAGAGTTGATTGCTCCAAGGTCAGTATTTTTATCCATAGGGTCACCGACCCGAATCAAACTCATTCTTTTTTTCAATTTCTCTACTACTTCATCAGCAATATTCTCTTGTAGCAATAACCTAGAGCCAGCACAGCAGACATGACCTTGATTAAAGAAAATTCCATTTACTATTCCCTCAACAGCCTCATCAAAAGCAGCATCTTCAAAAACTATGTTTGCTGCTTTACCACCTAACTCAAGAGTGGCACTTTTATTGGTGGCTGCGATTGATCTTGCAATTGCTTTACCAACCTCTGTTGAACCAGTGAACGCAATTTTATTGATATCTGGATGATTTACTAGAGCTGCTCCCGTAATTCCATCTCCAGTAATAATATTTACTACACCATCTGGTAATCCTGCTTGTTGGCAAACTTCGGCAAATAAAAGCGCAGTTAACGGAGTGGTTTCGGCTGGTTTTAACACAACAGTATTTCCTGCAGCTAATGCTGGCGCAATTTTCCATGAGAGCATAAGTAATGGAAAATTCCAAGGAATTATCTGACCTACAACTCCAAGTGCCTTTGGTTTACTCCCGACTCCGGCATATTCCAATTTGTCGGCCCAGCCTGCATGGTAGAAAAAGTGTGCAGCGGCTAGTGGAATATCAGTATCTCTTGATTCCCTAATAGGCTTGCCATTATCCAAGGTCTCCACAACAGCAAATTCACGGGCTCGTTCTTGTAAAATTCTTGCAATTCGGTATAAATATTTACCACGTTCTTTAGCCGGCATTTTTGACCAAATTTTTGTATAGGCGGATCTAGCAGTTTTTACTGCTAAATCAATATCTAATTTATCGGCATAAGCAATCTTTGCCAGCACCTCTTCTGTAGCTGGATTTATCGTGTCGAAACTCTTTCCCTTTTTTGCTTTAACAAATTTACCGCCGATAAATAGATCATATGAGGCAGCAATTTTTGCAATTTCCTTGGATTCAGGAGCACTTGCATATTCAAATTCGCTCATGACCCACCTAATCCATAGTTACGTAATTAGCACTAGCGTAGTGCCCAGTACGCATTTTCATTCGCTGCATTAATAGGTCATTTAATAACGCGCTAGCCCCAATTCTAAACAAGCTAGGGGTAAGCCAGTCTGGCCCAGCAGTTTCATTCACAAGTACTAGTTGCTTAATTGCATCCTTAGTTGTTCGAATTCCACCAGCAGGCTTTACGCCAATTTTTAATCCGGTAAGTGCGAAATAATCACGCACTGCCTCTAACATAACTAAAACTACGGGCGCTGTGGCTGCGGGTGCAACTTTTCCAGTACTAGTCTTAATAAAGTCAGCCCCAGCTAACATAGCAATAAATGATGCTTTTCTAACATTGTCGTACGTCACTAATTCACCGGTTTCAAATATTACTTTTAGGTGGGCCTTATTCCCACAAAGTTCTTTAATAATCTTTATTTCTTCAAAGACTTGGCTAATTTTTCCAGCAAGAAAAGCGCCACGGTCAATAACCATATCGATCTCAGTAGCACCAGCATTTAGAGCATCTAGGGTGTCCTGCTTTTTAACCTCCATAGAGGCTCGACCAGAAGGAAAGGCAGTGGAGACTGCAGCAACGGGAATATGTTTTCCGCCAATTAAATCCAACTCAGCTCTAGCAACCTTGACCATATCGTTGTAAACACAAATTGCTCCGACAGATGGAACTGTTAAATCAGTTGGATCAGGCCTTACGGCCTTAGCGCATAGCGCTTTAACTTTTCCAGGCGTATCAGCACCTTCTAAAGTAGTTAGATCAACCATACTAATAGCCATATCGATTGCCCAAGCTTTGCTCGTAGTTTTTATACTTCGAGTAGCCAACATTGTGGCTCGAGCTTCCACTCCCACTTGATCAACTGGAGGTAAATCATCTAAAAAATCTTTTAGTGATTTCTCACTTCCATCTACAATCATGACAGTACTTTAGTCAAAACTTCTTTAATTTGCGATATCAATTCCAAAGATTTACTTTTATTTGATTTAACTACCTCGATGTAACACTTCAATTTTGGTTCAGTACCACTTGGCCTAATTATTACTCTAATTTCACCTGAGTATCTGAGTCTGATTCCAGTAGTTTTTAGATCTTTGGACTGATTTAAGTCTTCAACAGATTCGATTTTATAGCCAGCAAGATCAGAGGGTGGATCACTAATAATTTTGCTTAGTAATTTATTTATCTGCGCCAGATCATCGACGCGCACAGATATCTGATCTGTAGCATGAAATCCAAATTCAACTCCAATATCATCTAAATAATCATCAAAACTTTTACCTTTATTTTTTAATTCATCGAT
Source organism: Actinomycetota bacterium (assembly GCA_016870895.1). Taxonomy (GTDB): domain Bacteria; phylum Actinomycetota; class Actinomycetes; order Nanopelagicales; family Nanopelagicaceae; genus Nanopelagicus. Next base: position 11,142 of record VGAA01000007.1, read on the forward strand.
TAACTGCGCTATTAGTACCGCTGCACTTATGCCATCTTTATCATTTACGACCTCAGGGTCGACGCAATACCCAAGTGCCTCTTCGTAGCCAAACGCTAGATTTGGGATTTTTGAAATCCATTTAAAACCAGTAAGTGTTTCAAAAAAGTTGATTTGATTATGCTTGGCTATTTTACTCAAAAGTGTAGATGATACTAAGGAATTTGCCATTGATTTATTTTTAAGGTTATGAGAATCAATCAAGTATTTACCAAGTGCGGTGCCTACTTCATCACCACGGACGGTGCGCCAGTTGCCATTTGAGCTTTTAACTGCGATTGCACATCTATCAGCATCAGGATCATTAGCAATTACTAAATCAGCTTCGACATCTTTTGCATATTTAATTGCCAAATCCATAACTCCTGGCTCTTCTGGATTTGGAAACTTGGTAGTTGGAAAATTTGGGTCCGGATTTTTTTGTTCATTAACCATAATAGGGTTTGAAAATTTAGCAAGCTTTAATACTTTCATAAATATTTCAGCGCCTACACCATGAAGAGGGGTATAAACTATTTTTAAATTATTTGGCTTATGAACTAGAGATGCAACAGATTCAATATACTCATTAATTAGACCCTCTTCTACAATTTGAATATCTGTTGATCGACTTGGACTTAGGTCAGCATTAGATATTTCATCTGAAATTTCCTGATCTACTGGTGAAATTATTTGAGATCCAGAGTATGAAATTCCATTTACATCACCACCTAAATAAACTTTATATCCATTATCCGTTGCGGGATTATGGCTGGCAGTAACCATAATTCCAACATCAACTTTTAGTCTTTTTACCGCAAAAGCAAGTACTGGCGTTGGTAATTCTCGGGGTAGTACATAAGTCCTCATTCCGGCGCCTGCAAGTATCTCAGCGCTATCTTGAGCAAATTCGATTGATCCAAATCTTGCATCTCTACCAATTACGACTGATTTTAAATTATTTTTTTTCATAAACTTAGCAATTCCTGCAGCAGCTCTAGAAACAACTGCTCTGTTCATACAGGATGGACCAGGGCCTAGAGGCCCTCGCAATCCAGCAGTGCCAAATTGCAAAAAACCACTGAAGCAGCGATTTAATTCTTTTTCATTACCCTCTTTTAACCAAGTACTCAGTTGTTCAGCTGTTTTTTTGTCTGGATCGTGCTTTATCCAATTTTCTACTTCGAATTTTAATTGCTCTGAAATCACAACTTAGGAAGCACCTTAGCTAAAAGTTTTCCCATTCGATCAGCTGCAGCTTTTCCAGCAGCAATTACCTCTGCATGATTTAGTTTTTCACCAGTCACTCCAGCAGCAGCATTAGTAACTAAGGAAATTGCGAGAATTTGCGCCCCTAATGCATGCGCTGCAATTGCCTCTGGAACAGTTGACATGCCTACAAGGTCTGCTCCCATTGTTCTCATCATTCGTATTTCCGCAGGTGTCTCGTAAGCAGGACCGCGCCAATGTACATACACACCCTCTTCAAGTGAAGGATCTTCAGCTTTTACAAGCTCTCTCAATTTTTTGCTATATAAGTCCATTAAATCTACAAAATCCGCGCCGATAAGTGGTGAAGCGGCGGTTAAAGAAATATGATCTTTAATAATTACTGGTTGCCCAACCTTGTAACCAGTATTGATCCCACCACATGCATTAGTTAAAACAATAGTGCGGCACCCAGCTTTTACTGCTGTCCTAACCGCATGCGCAACTGGCTCCATACCTGAACCTTCATAAAGATGAGTTCTACCCAGAAATACTAAAGCTTTTACAGAGTTTTCTAAATCGTAAGAGCGTACTTTCCCACCATGACCGGTAACTGTAGGAGCAGGAAAACCCGGTAAATCTGTAACTGCGAATTCATGTGTAGGTGTACCTAAGGCCTCCGCAGCAGATACCCATCCAGAACCCATTATTAATGCAACATCATGTTTATTTTTTTTAGTTATCTTACTAATTCCTTTGGCGGCTTTTTCGGCGGTGCCAATTGGGTCTTTATGAAGTTTGCTCATTAGGTAAACTTATCGTAAATACTAAGTATTTTTAATATCAAGCCAGCTATAACCAAGTGATATAACCATTTCTCGAAGTAATGGAAGCGATAGACCAATTATTCCGCTTGGATCACCTTCTATCCGCTTAATAAATGGTGCACTCAACCCGTCAAGTGTGAATCCTCCAGCAACATTTAAAGGTTCACCAGAATCAACATAATCCAAAATTTCTTGCTCTGAAATTAAAGCAAATTCCACCTGGGCAGTTGAAACTCTGTGTTCCTCCTTGCCACTTTTAGTATCGATAAGGCAGTGCCCAGTATGTAGATAACCAATTTTTCCACTAAGTTCTCTACTCCTTAAGATTGCAAATTCACGAGTAATTGGCTTACCTAAGGACTTTCCATTGAATTCAAATGTTGAGTCACAACCAATTATTAAAGAAGGCCCTGAGGCATCATTTTTAACTGCATGAGCTTTGAGAATAGCCAATCTACTTACTAATTCTTTAGGGGATAAGGATGCAAACTCCTCAGACTCTTCATCAACTTCACTTACCTTAACTATTGGCCTAATCCCTGCGCTCTCTAAAAGCCTTAATCGGGAGGGAGATGATGATGCAAGGATAATCTGAGTCATATTAAAGGTAACCTTATTACATGTCATTCCCAATTATTGGCTTAATTGCAGACGATTTAACCCTAACTAGCTTCACAGATGAGGCCAATAAGCTGGGTGTCACTATTAATTTCTCTGCCAAAAAATTTGAAACCGATCAATTAGTAGAATTCAGCAAGCTATGTGATGTTTTGTGTATAGAGCCGAACCATATTTCTTTATCAGCACTTAAAACTATTCAAAGGTCTGGAGTATTAACTTACCCTCCGATTCAGGCAATTGAACAATTAGCTACGATTCAAAAACATCAACCAGCGAATGAGATGTACTCCATTTTGGTCGCTCGTTCAGGCCATGCACAAGTTTCAACTTGGCCAATTTCATTAATTTCAGGAAATATTTCAATAACTCCAGTTCCGGGTATGAGTGAAGAGCTAGCGAGCAGAATTCAATTATCGGTAATTAAATTAGCTGGAGAAATTGGACTCGTAGGGGCAGTCGAACTTATTGTTGATGCAGATGACTTTACCAAACTAATATCTATAAATTGGCTAAATCCTGTTGTCCAAGATAATTTAAGTGTTGGCTCAATTACTAGCTATGCCGAACAATTTCTTAGAGCGGTATTAGATTTACCCCTTGGAAGCACAGAAGTCTTAAGATCATATACAGTCTCTGGATCTTTAATAACGGATGCGAATAGTAATGATTACCGGCCTTATTTACACCTAATGGCAAGAAATCCGAATTTAAAGTTCAATCAAGCAACAAAGAGAGTGTCTGTAATTGGTGATAACGTAGAAAACTTATTGACAGAAATCATTCATGCACAGCAGTACTTCAGTGGAGAAATTAAAGAATAATTATTTTTTACCATATTCAATCGCGGGGCAACGATTCATTACCGTGTATAAGCCAGCATTTTTAGCACGTAGTATCGCAGAATCATCAATAACATCGAGTTGCAACCAGACACCTTTAGCACCAATTAAAATAGCTTCATCAACAATAGGTCCAACATGACTTGAATTTACAAAGATATCAACTACATCTATTGAAGATTTCACTTCAGAAAGTGATGCGTAACCCTTTTGACCATGTACGGTCTCAGCTTTTGGATGTATAGGAATTACCGTATGTCCTTTTTCAATCAAAACTTTGGCCACTTTATATGCTGCTCGTTCAGAATTATTACTTAGGCCAACAACCGCCCATATTTTTAAATCTAATAACTCATTAACATCTTGGCTAGACATGAGTTCTACCCAAAGCTCTAAACTTCCACCCTGCTTTTAGCCATAATTCTCGATCTAAAGCATTTCTGCCATCAATAATGATTGCATTTTGGACTAGAGCTTTAGCATTTACAGGATCTATCTCTCGATAAATTTTCCACTCAGTTAGGTGTAAAACAATATTTGAGCCTTGAAGAGTTTCATTGATGCCTTCAGAAAACTTTAGTGCAGGAAAACGTTTCTGAGCATTCTCAATTGCTTTGGGATCATGTACGGTGACAATTGCTCCAGCAGCTTGGATTTGAGCTGCAATATCAAGTGCTGGAGAATCCCTAACATCATCGCTGTCTGGCTTGAATGCTGCACCAAGAATTGAAACTTTCTTACCTTGTAAATTATTTGCCAAATCTTTTCTAACTAATTCAATAATTCTTTGCCGAGCACGAAGATTAATTTCATCAATTTCTTTCAAGAATTTAACTGCTTGTTGAGCCCCAAGCTCTTCTGCCCGTGCCATGAAGGCTCGAATATCTTTTGGAAGGCACCCACCACCAAAGCCAATGCCTGCCTGTAAAAATCTATTTCCGATTCTTGGGTCATATCCAATGGCTTTTGCTAGTACGGTTACATCACCACCTGCTGCTTCACAGACTTCAGCCATAGCATTTATTAATGAAATTTTTGTTGCAAGAAAAGAGTTAGCCGCAACTTTAACAAGTTCAGAAGTTGGTAAATCCGCTCTAACCCAAGGAGTACCTTCTTTTAGATTTATTGCATAGACTTTTTTAAGTATTTCTTCGGCATTATCATTAGTAACTCCAACTACTAAGCGATTAGGTTTTAATGTATCTTCGACCGCAAAGCCCTCGCGTAGAAATTCTGGATTCCACGCTAAATCAGATTTAGGATTTATTTCGATTAATCTATTTCTTAATTTTTCGGCAGTTCCTACTGGAACAGTAGATTTGCCAACAACTAACGCTCCAATCTTTACAATTTTAGCTACAGATTCTAATGCTGCATTTACATAAGTTAAATCAGCTGCAATACCACCTTTAACTTGGGGAGTGCCTACGCAAATAAAATGAACATCACAATCAGTCAAGTCATTAATATCTTTTGTGAAAGTTAATCTTCTAGACTTAATTTGCTTATCTAGTAATTCCTCAAGATCAGGCTCATAGAACGGAACTTTTCCTTTGCTTAGTAAATCTATTTTGCTTTGTTCGGTATCAAAGCCAATTACCTGAAAACCCATACTTGCCATGCAGGCTGCATGAGTAGCACCAAGGTATCCAGTCCCGATTACGGAAAGCTTTAAAGTCATATAGAAAGCCTATCTAATTAGCGGCAAATGTTATCTTGTGCTGTACGGGTCTCAAACTTATCAATTATTTTCGGTCTTTCTAATTTTGTAGAGGAAGGAGAAGGGGAGGGCACTACCTCATCAACCACGGCGCGATCTTCTCGCAATCTTTCCCACAATTCTGGAGCAAGCACCGGATCCCATAAAACAGATGCAGTGACACCGTTTGCATTGTAATAAAGGTCAGAGAGTGGAACAGTTAAAGTTCTAACATTTGAAGCCGAAAGCGACTTAAGTTGTTTTGCCAATACAATCATGTCAGAGCTACTTAAGCCTTCATCAGTTGTGACTGCAGAAAGTGCTGAGTTTAGAAAGCTTGTCATTGTTATTGGATTAAGCAATACGCCCATGCTTGTAGCCTTTTTTACCACAGAAGAAATGAACGCCTGTTGTCTTTGCATTCTTCCGATATCACCAAGTCCATCAAACTCTCTAGTTCTTACATATTTAAGTGCGTCTATTCCATTTAGCGTATGAACTCCAGCCGGAAGTACTAAATGACTCTTAGAATCATTAATATCTTTTTTAGTACAGACTTCAATTCCACCCAAAGAATCTACCATTCGAGCAAAGCCTACAAAGTTAATTTCAACATAATGATCTATTTTTAAATCTGTCATTTGCTCAAGAGTTCTAATTAAAAGCGATGCACCTCCCCAGTTAAAAGATGAATTTAACTTTGAGTATGACGCTGGAATTATTTTTCCTTGACTATTTAAATGTTCAGGAATCAGTGCATAAGAATCGCGCGGTATTGAAACAAGTACAGCTTTGTCCCTGGACTTAGAGATGTGAACAAGCAGCATTGTGTCTGATCTTTTACCCGCTGCTGTTTTTATCGAGCCAACTCTTAAAGCTTTTTGTTCAGCTCTAGTTAGGCCTTCGCGGGTGTCAGATCCAACAATTAAATAGTTAATTGCCGAAGACTTTTTATTTGGCCTATTATCTAATCCGGCAAATACATCAATTTTCTCTATTGAAGCGGTCACGGTAGTGAATGCAAGAGCACTAACGGCAGAAATCGATAATATTGCGATAGAGATTCCAGTTATGATTCTGACACTACGAGCGGATTTCATCTTCTTATCCTAGATTATAGGCATTGAAATTTCGCTCTAGAAATAATGATGAGGAGGATTATGGTGGAAACATCACTACCTGAGGTTTCGGTAATCCTGCCCCTTCTCAATGAAGAGCAAAATTTGACTAACTGTATCTCAGCAATCCTTAATCAAGATTATGTTGGAAAAATTGAGGTAATTTTGGCGTTAGGGCCATCAAAAGATAAAACCAATGAGATAGCCAGAAGATTACAATTAACTGATAGTAGAATTAAATTAGTTGAAAATCCTTCAGGACAAACAGCTACTGGCTTGAACTTGGCAATCGCTAAATCTAATTATGAAATAATTAGTCGTATCGATGGTCATTCTGAAATAGGCAAAGATTATATTTCAAGTGCAATTAAAATAATGCAAAAAACAAATGCCGTAAATGTTGGCGGAGTAATGCATGCAGATGGTAATCAGGGTTTGCAAAGAGTTATTGCACTTGCTATGAGGTCAAAATTAGGTGTTGGTCCCTCCAAGTTCCATACTGGAGGAGGCGCTGGTGAGTCGGACACTGTTTATCTTGGTACCTTCAAAAAGTCAGCAATCCTTAAGGCCGGGGGATTTGATGAGCGATATATAAGAGCTCAGGATTGGGAGCTAAATTATCGCCTTCGCAAAAATGGTGGATTAATTTGGTTTGATCCCAAACTGATAGTTACCTACCGGCCAAGAAATTCAATTATAAAATTAGCAAAGCAGTATTTTCAATATGGTAGGTGGCGAAGAGTTGTATCAAGGCAATATAAAGAAACTGTAAATTATCGGTATCTTGCTCCACCATTTACTTTAGTTGCAACAACTATTTCAATAATTCTTTCGGTATTTTTTAATCCAATTTTTATTATTCCAACTTTAATTTATTTGATAATAATTTCTATAGGTAGTCTAGTAATTGGTAAAAGCTTTTTCGAGAAATTACTTATGCCAAGTGTGTTATTAGTAATGCACATGTCTTGGGGCCTAGGCTTTATAACTTCTTCAAAAAAACTTTTTAAATCTAGTTAGAATGAAGTACTGAATTTAAGCCAGCCCAAGTACCAGTTTTAGGTAGTGCCTCAAGACTGCCAGTTTGAGAGTTTCTTCTAAACAGCAAATTACTTGCCTTATTGAGTTCTTTTGCTTTAACTATTGTTCCATCTGGTAATGTAATTTTGGATCCAGCAGTTATGTAAACTCCAGCCTCTACAATGCAATCATCGCCTAGGCTTATTCCAATTCCTGAGTTAGCTCCCAGCAGAGTCCTTTTCCCAATAGAAATTACCTCCTTTCCACCACCGCTTAAAGTTCCCATGATGGATGCACCGCCACCAATATCACTTCCATCATCAACCGTAACGCCTGCACTAATGCGACCTTCAACCATCGATTTACCTAATGTACCAGCATTGAAATTTACAAACCCTTCATGCATGATTGTTGTTCCAGGTGATAAATAAGCGCCCAGGCGAACGCGATCACCGTCTGCAATTCTCACACCATCAGGAATTACATAGTCAATCATTCTTGGAAATTTATCAATTGAGTAAACAGTCAAATTCCCATATTTATTTTGTAGTTTAATTCTGACCTCTGAAAAACTATCAACATCACAAGGACCAGCTGAAGTCCAGACAACATTTGAAAGCAATCCAAAAATACCATCTAAATTTAATTCATTTGGCTTGATTAATCTATGTGAAAGAAGGTGTAAGCGTAGATAAACATCAATTGCATCCTTTGGCTTATCAGATAAATCAATTTTTAATTCAACAGAAATTTTCTTTACTTTACGAATTTCATCAATTCCAATTTGTGCTGCTAAATCTGAATTAAGATGACTATTTGTTAATTCACCCAGCCCTAAGGAATAAAAAAAACAATCAAGCACTTGGCCTGAACTATTCTGTGTGGCTACTCCAAAGCCAAAAGCGAAGTTTTTATCGGTACTCATTACTCAAATGTATCAAAATCTTGCCAAGGTAATAGACTAATTTCATGAGAGTATCTGTTTTCTGTTCATCTGCACCTAATATTCCAATAACTTCTCTTGATTTAGCATTTGAAATTGGAAAGGCAATTGGCGAGCAGGGATGGGATTTAGTTTGGGGTGGCGGTAAAGCCTCAATGATGGGGCAAGTAGCAAAAGGTGCAAGATCAGTTGGAGCAAAAACAATTGGGGTGATCCCTGAGCTATTAATTAATCTTGAATTTGAGGATAAAGAGGCAACTCAGATGCATGTAGTTAATGATATGAGAGCGAGAAAAGCGAAAATTGAAGAATTATCGGATGCATTTATAGCATTGCCGGGCGGAATCGGAACGCTTGAAGAATTTTTTGAGATCTGGGTTGGTAGCTATTTAAAATTTCACCAAAAACCAATTGCAATATGTGACCCAATAGGAGTTTATGATCCACTTAGGTTGGCATTAGATCACCTATCTACTCACAATTTTATGAAGGCTGGTCAACACGAGTTGGTTGTATGGTGTAAAGATATCCCCGCAACTTTAGATGCAATAAGGATTCGAAAATAAATGAGAAAACTTTCACATCTAGAGCTAAACATTAAAATTGATAGACCCCTTGAATCAGTTTGGAATTCTCTAGTTGATTGGCGTAGTCAAAGTGAATGGATGTTGCAAACGAAAGTTTGGTCTGAATTGGATCAGGATCGGACCATTAAAAATGGTAAAGGCGTCCTAATTTTTGCTTTCACTGGATTATTTCCTAAACTTTATCCTAAGTTGCGGTTAGGTATTTTAGATACAATGGAAATTACAGCGTTTAAGCCGCCAGTATTATGCGAAGTAGTTCATATTGGTCGTGTAATAAGAGGTACTGGACGATTCAAATTAATAAAAACCAAAAAGGGAACTATTTTTAATTGGCAGGAAAATTTAATTGCCCCAGCTATTTTTTTGATAGTAATGAAACCTGTATTATTACTGGGAGTTTGGCTCTCATTACGCAGATTTGCAAGGCTACTTACACGTTAATACGAATAGTTTTCCTACAGCGCGCTAACCTTATTCCATGAGCTCAGGTGGCAAAGAAAAGACGATTGCGGAATTAATATCTACCTTGCCTGAAGAAGAGCGGCTAATTTTGACTTTACATTTAGTTAATATGGTGAGTACCACACACATAGCCGAGAAACTCGGTGTCCCAGAAAGGGCAGTTATTTCGGTTATTGCAAGTGGTAAATCCCGCCTAATCGCAATGATTTCTAAAGGTAATTTATAGGATTTCCCACAAGTGCAAATATCAGGGATAATTACGCCTCTAGTTGGAATCCAATTAGTTGTATAGGGAGACCCAAATGGCCGCAATGAAACCAAGAACTGGTGATGGTCCTATGGAGGTAACTAAAGAGGCTCGTTCGATGGTAATGCGAATCCCTCTTGAAGGTGGCGGAAGACTTGTAGTTGAATTAAATATTGAAGAGGCTACTAACCTAGGAAATGTATTACAAGCCGCAGTCGCATTAGTAAAAAAGTAATACTGACCTTAGTTTAATCAGGATCATGAATCCTAAATCTTTTGATTTATATCCAAAACTTCAAAATTTAAGTATTGAAGATACAGATTTGTCAGAAATAACTGCAGTTGCAATTCCTGTGGTCAATGATGATCAAGTTAAGGTAATAGAGAATAATTTAGTTAGAAGTCTTATAAATCTAACTAAACTTGATTTTAAAGTTGAGCTTTCAAAGTGGACGGAATTTTCTGGTAAAGCTGGCGAAATTATTGAGATTCCACTTGCTAGTGGGAATTTGAATCGAATTTATCTAGTTGGCGTTGGTGCTCAAAATTCAGATGACATAAGAAAAGCATCCACAGCTCTCGGAAGAAAAGTAAAAAATACGGATACTCAATTGCTTGTTTATCTAACCTCAGATAGTAAATTGATCACAGTAGCTGCAACTGCGCTAGTTCTTTCTAATTATCAATTTTTACTTAAAACTGAACAAAAAGATAAAAAACCGACATTCATTTTATACGGAAATTTTTTAGAAGAAGTTGAAAAAGCCGATATATTGGCTAGTGCAGTCTGGCAAGCACGCGATTTAATTCATACCCCATCCAACATTAAGAACCCACAGTGGCTAGCTAAACAGGCGACATCTCTTGTTTCGTCGGCAAAGAGTTCAAGCCTTTCAATTGCAGTTAAATCTGGCAATGCAATTAAAGACTTTGGTGGATTAAATGCTGTTGGAAACTCTTCACCAAACCCGGGTCCAAGGTTGATTGAAGTTCGCTATGCACCTAAAGGTTCAGGTAATTGGCCGCATGTTGTACTAGTAGGAAAAGGAATAACGTTTGATACGGGTGGGGTTTCACTTAAGCGCCCTTACGAAAGTATGGTTGGTATGAAGAGCGATATGGCAGGTGCAGCCGCGGTATTAGTGGCAACTGTTGCTATGGCCAGAATTAAACCCAAAGTTAAAGTAACGGCGCTGCTTATGACTGCAGAAAATTCATTATCTGCAACATCACAGCGCCCCTCTGATGTTATAAAGCAATTTGGTGGCACCACAGTTGAAGTTCTGAATACAGATGCAGAAGGACGTTTAGTCTTGGCAGATGGCTTAGCTTATGCTGATTTGAAGTTAGACCCAGATTATTTAGTTGATCTAGCAACACTTACCGGAGCTGCAACTTTGGGTCTAGGGCGTCAACATGCTGCTATGTATACTAGAAATAAATCTCTTGCTAAGAAGTTCACAGAAATAGGTGAAAAAATAGGTGAAAGAGTTTGGCACATGCCTTTAGTTGATGATTACACACCAGCGCTTGAAAGTGATGTTGCAGACATAAATCACTTGGCTGATAAGTTTGATTTTTCAGCAGGCTCCATTACCGCTGCGCTATTTCTAGAGAATTTTGTTGGTAAGCGTAATTGGATTCACCTTGATATAGCAGGAACAGGTAGATCTGAAACTGACTCAGGTGAAAACATCAAGGGTGGTACTGGATTTGGTTCTAGACTTTTAATTGAATGGTTGAAAACATTTTGAACCAATCAAACTCTCCAAGAGGAGATATGCATTCTTACTCTGAAGGTTATGCGCACGAGGATTACTTTATGCAACTTGCTCGACGTAATGGTGAAGAGGTTGGCGCATCAGATCCAACGCCAGCTGTAGGAAATTACATTAAATTTATAACAAAACTTTTAAACTCAAAATCAGTTGTAGAAATCGGAACCGGGTCAGGTGTCGGTGGACTATGGGTTCTACAAGGGATTAGCCCAGATGGTGTTTTGACCACAATTGACTCTGAACGCGAGCATTCAAGGTTGGCAAGATCGATTTTTGAAGAGGCTGGTATTTCTGCAGCAAAATATAGAATTATTACTGGAAAACTAATTGAAGTTATTGGAAAACTTGCAGATAACTCATATGAGATAGTAGTAATAAGGCCAGCACTAGATTTGTTCGATATGGTTCAAGAGTCTTACAGATTACTCAAGCCCGGAGGAGTATTAATAATTGATCAAGTATTAAGTAATGGAAAGGTAGTTGATCCAACTCAACGTGATCCTGAGAGTATTGCTAGAAGGGCTGTAGTTAAAGTCATGAAAGATGATCAAAGGTGGTCATCATCAGTAATTCCAGTTGGCGCTGGGGTATTAGTAGCCAATAAACTTGCTTAAATGAAAGAGCCATTAAACACCCCTTGGTGGCAACCTGCTGTAGAAAAGCAGCCCAGAATTTATATACAAAAGAGAAATAATTCATCAATCATAGTTTTAGTTGTAGTTGTAAGTTTAATTGCTGGTGCGATAGGTGCGACTATTGGTCGAAACACCACAGATAATCTTGGAGCGAATTTAGTTCAAACAGAAAATGTTGTAGAACGAGCCCCTGGCTCAATTTCAGCTCTTGCAGCCAGGCTAATTCCCGCCGTGGTCTCAATATCAGTTAATGGCTCGGGCGGATCAGGAACTGGCTCTGGCTTTTTTCTTGATAGTGATGGATATATTTTGACTAATAACCATGTTGTTGAGTCTGCAGCAAAAAGTGGACGAATCACAGTTGAAACTTCTGATAGTAAAAAGTTTCCAGCCAAACTAATTGGCAGAGATAATTCATATGATTTGGCTGTTTTAAAAATAAATGTTCAGGCTGCTCCCACCTTACAATTAGGAAATAGTGATCAAGTTTTAGTTGGTGATGCAGTGATTGCAATAGGGTCACCGCTTGGCCTTTCCGGAACTGTTACAGCGGGAATTATTAGCTCTAAGAATAGAGCTGTAACAACAGGAAATGGATTTGGTGAATCTTCGTTTATCAACGCACTACAAACCGATGCTGCCATTAATCCTGGAAATTCTGGTGGACCATTAGTAGATTTGACTGGTGCAGTAATTGGAGTTAACTCAGCGATTGCGACATTGGGCGTGAGCTCACAGGCAGGATCAATTGGTTTGGGTTTTGCAATTCCAATCAATCAGGCCAAGAAGACTGCAGAGCAGTTAATAAAAACTGGCTTTTCAACTTACCCAATCATGGGCATTTCTGTTGATACGCAATTTACTGGAACTGGTGCATTAATCTCGAGTGAATCAGCCGGTATCACTCCTGGAGGGCCAGCTGATAAAGCAGGATTGCGCAAAGGCGACATTATTATTTCCCTAGATGGAGCTGAAATAGAAAATTCAGATGAATTAATTGTAGTAATTAGAAGCAAAAATATTGGCGATAAAGTTAAAGTTAAATTTAAGCGGAACAATATAACTAGAGAAGTAGATGTAGTTTTAGCTGCATCTAAGAAATAAGAATATGTTTAATTTGGGTGCTGGTGAGGTAATTGGACTTTTTATAATAGGAATTGTTTTGGTAGGGCCAGATCGTTTACCAAATATTGCTGCAGATGCTGCGCGATTTTTAGTTAAAGCGAAGAAAATGGCACAAAGTGCAACAAATGAGTTGAAAGACAATTTAGGGCCAGGATATGAGGATCTGCAAGTTAAAGATCTAAATCCAAAAACCTTTATTAAAAAACATATTGGTGATGTAATTGATAAGAATGATTTTGATGTTAAACCAAAGCCTAAAATTGATCCGGATCTGCTATGAGCACTATTGAAGCAATAAATCTAGCCTTGAACAAGGTGATAGATCCAGAATTGCATAAACCGCTTCCTGAGCTTGGCATGGTTGAATCTGTTGATTTTGACTCAGGCCTAGCTAAATTAAAAATTCTATTAACAATTTCTGGCTGCCCTATGAAAGATAGATTAAAAAGCGATATTAAGAATTCTCTTGAAGGTATAAAGGAAATAACTGAGGTTGAGATTATTTTCGGAGTTATGAATGAAGAGCAACGAAATAATGTGAAAAAAATAATCCGCGGAGATAGAGAAAAATTCATTCCTTTTGCCCAACCCGATTCCCTAACTAGAGTAATCGGAATAGCATCAGGCAAGGGCGGAGTTGGAAAGTCTTCTGTAACTGTAAATCTTGCAGTTGCTGCAGCTGCTAGAGGTTTAAAAGTTGGAATCTTGGATGCAGATGTTTATGGTCATTCAATTCCTAGACTCATGGGAATTTTAGATAAGCGACCCACTGCAATTGATCAAACATTTATTCCAGTTGAAAACTATGGCGTAAAAGTTGTATCTATGGAGATGTTTAAGCCAGAGCGATCAGATCCTGTTGCATATCGAGGACCGTTATTACATAGAGTTCTAGAGCAATTATTAAGCGATGCATACTGGGGAGATCTAGATTTACTTTTATTGGATTTACCCCCAGGTACTGGCGATATTGCGATATCTCTTGGACAACTAATTCCTAATTCTGAAATCATCGTTGTCACTACTCCTCAGATTGCGGCAGCTGAAGTAGCAGAACGTGCTGGTCGCATAGCTCATCAAATTAAACAACCAGTAATCGGTGTAATTGAAAATATGTCAGATAGTGAATGCGTTAAGTGCGGGGAGAAGCTTTCAGTTTTTGGTAGTGGGGGAGGCGAAGAAACTACGCGCAGATTAAGCCAACTTGTTGGTTCAGATGTACCACTACTTTCTAAAATACCTTTTGATGCTCAACTACGTGAAGGTGGGGACGAAGGAAGTCCTATCGTCTTATCTGATGAAAAATACAAGAAGATATTTGATGAAATACTGGATCAAATAATAGTAAGGCCGAAGTCTTTAGTTGGAGTTCGCTTAAATATCAATACTTAATTTTTCTTATTCAGTTTCTTTACAATTTCTTCAATCGCATCCGTTAACTGTGTATGTAAGTAATCTCGATTCGTAACCTCACTCAATGCAGTCCTTAAACTGGCTAATTCACGGGTTAGGTATTGAGTATCAGCCATGTTTCGCTCATCACGTTCGCGGTCTTCGTTACCTTGAATTCGGTCTCTATCCGCCTGCCTATTCTGAGCCAGCAGAATAAGCGGTGCTGCATAAGATGCTTGCAATGAAAGCAGAAGCGTTAAAAATATAAATGGGTAATGGTCAAATTTAAGATCTTCAGGAGCGAGTGAATTCCAGATAATCCAGAAAAAAACAAAAGCTGTCATGAATACCAAGAATGTTGCAGTCCCCAAAAACCTTGCGAATTTTTCAGACCAGCGACCAAATGCTTCTGCAACTGTTGAATCAGTAGTTAAAACTATTGGCTCAGTGGTCATCATTCCACCAGTTGGAACAATTCCTGGAATTAATGGTCTACTATTTGGTTGTGCATTATTTGTTATTAAATCTAGTTAAGAAACTTCTCAACTAAAATGATAGATTTACATACTCATACAAATTTTAGTGATGGTACCGATACCCCAACTGAATTAGTGAATAAAGCCATGGCAGCCGGAATTACGACTCTTGCTTTAACTGATCATGACACAATAAGTGGATGGGATGAAGCAATAGGTGCATTGCGTCCCGGTCTATCGCTAGTTCTAGGTGCAGAAATATCTTGTCAAACTACTGATGGGATCAGTGTTCACATACTGGGCTTGCTTTTTGATCCTACACATAATGAATTGATCAAAACTTTAGAAAATACTAGAGATAATCGGCATGGTCGAATGGAAAAAATTATCCGGCGTATTAATGAGGCGGGTATTGATATCTCTATGGCAGATGTACTAGAACAACTGTCAGATGGTGCAACACTTGGTAGGCCTCATCTTGCTGATGCATTGGTAAAAAAAGGAGTTGTAGCAAGCCGCGACGAGGCATTCACAAAAATGTTGCATAACTCCTCAAAATACTACGTACCCCACTATTCGCCATCACCTGAGGACGCTATTAAATTAATTAAAGCAGCTGGTGGTGTAGCTGTAATAGCCCACCCGATGGCTTCGCATAGAGGAAGAGTCATATCAGTTGAGACATTTGGTTCGATTATTCAATCAGGTTTGGATGGGATTGAAATAGATCATAGAGATCACACCCCTGATGAAAAGGTGAGCTTAATTAATTTAGCTAGGGAGTTTGACCTAGTTATGACTGGTTCAAGTGATTACCACGGCAATGGAAAACTCAATATTTTGGGCGAATACACCACAATTCCAGATCAGTGGGAGAAATTAGAATCTAAAGCTAATGCTAGGAGAGTTGTTTCTATTTAATTGGCAAATCCAACACGACGATCAATTGATTCACCTACTTCAATATAACTGATTTTATTAGCTGGTACTAAAAACTCTCTCCCTTTTGAATCACTAAGTGAGAGTACGGAAGATGATTTAATAGCCTCATTCACTTTTTCGATAACTTCAGATTGAGTACTTACACATTCAATATTTATCTCATGAGTTGAGTCTGAGATACCAATTTTTACCTCGGTGCGAGATGTCCCTTTACCTGATGCTTTTGCCGTAGCCATACCCCAACCTTATCTATTCCATTACAACTATGCGAATTTAGGATTTTGATTTAGGGAATCCTGAGATTCCTCGCCAGATTAGATTCATTACCAACTCTGTGGCTCTTGTGCGATTGATTTTGCCATCTCGATCTAGCCAATGACGTGCGGTAGTTTGTACCGTTCCGATAATACCTACAGCCAGCATCATTGATTCTTCTTTACCTAAACCAGTATCAATAGAGATTACAGCACTAACTGCTGCTGCACAGTCATAAGTCATGCGATTTAATCTTTCACGAACTTGGGGTTCAAGATTCATATCACTTTCAAATAATAGTCTGAAGGCTTCACCTTCAGAATCTATAAATCCAAAGTATGCATCAACAGTTGCTGCAACTCTGGAAGAGTTTTCTCGATTAGATGCAATAGCTTTTTGAATTGCAAATACTAAAGAGTCGATATGTAGGTCCAAGACTGCCAAATATAAATCTAGCTTGGATGGAAAATGTTGGTATAGAACTGGCTTGCTTACCTGAGCCTTATCAGCGATCTCATCCATAGCAGCGGAGTGATAACCGGCGACAGTAAAAACCTCAAGTGCGGCAATTAGTAATTGTGCCCTGCGCTCATCTCTAGGCAGGCGATTGGATTTCTCATCAGCCATTGTTTAAGTCTAATCACTATATTGTTAAATTGTCAGATTTAATACTTTCCCAGTTATATTGTGCGAGTGAATGCATCAAAAAGATTGTTACTAGTGCACGCTCATCCAGATGATGAGACTATAAATAATGGTGCAACTATGGCCAAGTATGCTGCAGAGGGCGTACAAGTCACATTAGTAACCTGTACACGTGGTGAAGAGGGCGAAGTATTAGTTGAAAGTCTGGCTAACTTAGCCAGTAGTAAAGATGACAAATTGGGTGAACATCGCGAAATCGAATTAAAGAATGCCATGGTGCACCTTGGGGTAAGGGATTTTAGATTTCTAGGATCACCAAATAAAAAGTGGCGTGATAGCGGAATGATTGGAACTGTCCAAAATGAACGCAAAGATGTGTTTTGGCAGGCAGATTTAACTGAAGCCGCTCAAGAACTCGTAAAGATTATTTTAGAGGTCAAACCTCAAGTACTAATCACTTATGATGAATTTGGTGGCTATGGTCACCCTGATCATATAAAGGCAAATCAAGTTGCAATGTTGGCTGCAGAGCTCGCATCAAATCAAGGTTGGAAAATCAACAAGATATATTGGAATACAATGCCAAAATCTGTAATCCAAATGGGTATCGATAAAATGAAAGAGGTGGGCTCGAGTTTCTTTGGGGCTGATAGCGCAGAAGATTTACCTTTTGCAAAGCCAGATGAATTAGTAACCTCAGTTATAAAAGCTCCAGATTATGTTAATCAGAAATTAGAGGCAATGAAGGCGCACCAAACCCAAATTGCAATAGATGGTCCATTTTTTGCGCTTTCAAATAATTTAGGGTTATCAGTTTGGGCTGATGAATACTACACACTAGTTAAAGGTGAAAAATCAAAACCATATGATGAATCTGGTCGCGAAATAGATTTATTTTCTGGGATAACACTATGAGTATGTTTAACTCTATTTGCATGGGCTTGATAGTTGGGTTTAGTTCGGTATTACTACATAACCTCTACTCACCATTTGGGTTAATTGCCGCATTATTGTTAGCTTTTGTAGGCCTAAGAGGGATAGGTCAGTTATATTTTTTTCGACGATATCAAGTTATCTTTAGTTTAACTTGGCTGCTTGTAGCGATTAGAGCTGGATCACCCGGCTTAGCAGATGAAATTTTGGTTTACGGTAATACATCTGGAAACATTTTTTTACTTGGTGGTTTAGTAGTATTGTTATTTGGGTTAATTACACCAAAATCATTGAATCGCTAAATTAACCAATCCCAACTCTGACCATCTTTTCCGTCTTTTACCAAGATATCATTTTCTGCTAATAAGTCCCGCAGGCGATCGCTTTCAGCAAAGTCACCCATACTTCTAGCTTTTGCCCGCCTTGAAAGTAGTTCATTTAGATGGCTAGGTATTTCAGCTTTACTTGAGGAGGAGTTAAGTAAAGCTAAACCAAACAAAACATCCAACTCTTTAAAGACCTCAAATTTTGTGCCATCACTTAAATCTTGAGATTTTTCAATCTTTCTTAGTTTTTGAAGTGCTCGTGGTGTATCTAAATCATCAGTTAGATCGGTGATAATTTCATGAACCATTTGTTTAACCTCAGGTAGGTTTATTTCCTTGCTACTTTGCCAAACTTGGATTTTATCGCGCCATCGCTTAATAGTTTGGTGTGCTGCTTTAAGGCTATCCCAACTTAAATCCATTTGACTACGATAACGATTTTCAAGAAAGCATAATCTTAAGGAGAGCGGATCTAAATTACGATCTAATAAATCTGAAACTAAAATTACATTTCCTGCACTTTTAGCCATTTTTCGGCCCTCAAATAACAAATGTTCTCCGTGTACCCAAAGCGAAACTGCCTCCTTATCAATCGCGCAGTTTGACTGTGCCCGCTCATTTTCATGATGTGGAAATCGAAGATCTATTCCACCTAGGTGTAAATCAACAAAATTATTTAAGTAATGCAACGACATAGCTGAGCATTCAATATGCCAACCTGGAAAACCTTTCCCCCACGGTGAATTCCAAATCATTTCAGTTCTATTTTCAGCTGCTTTCCAAAGAGCCCAGTCTGCATGAAAACGCTTGGCACCATCCTCGGTGTACTCAAACCTATGCCCTGGCTTTAGTGAGTCAAGGCGATTTCCACTTATTGCACCATAACCTGCAAATGATTGCGCTGAGAAATAAACGCAGTTATCACTTCCAACATATGCATGACCCTTTGTTATCAATTTACTTATTAGATCATGCATAAGGTCAATACATTCGCTAGCTTTAGGATAGTTATCGGCTGGATTAATATTTAACAGTTTTAAATCTGAATGAAATCTAGCCTCATATATTTTTGCAATCTCATACGGGTCTTTAGATTCCTTTTTCGCCTGGGCTAACATTTTATCTTCAATAAAATCCTCTGACATGTGCCCTACATCAGTAATATTCTGGATGAATTTAATTTTATATCCGATAAATTTTGCTAACCTAATAACTATGTCAGATAGTAAAAATGTTCGCATATTTCCAACATGTGCATCACGATAAACTGTTGGACCACAGCCATAAATTCTTAGAATTTCTCCATCACTACTTGTTAGCGGCATAAGTTGCCTACTTTTTGTATCAAATAATCTAATTTCGTAATTTGTAGTTGATGATTTCATTTATTTGGTACTACCTTCCATACCGCTATCTTTGCTGGATCGAAGGTGGCTAGCGAACCATCTTTTTTGCGTACTGTGTTTTCGCTCTCCAATACCCCCAAAATGTCGCGAAAACCCCCATCAGCTTCATGCATGCGGATGCTTACCCGCTGGCCAATTTGGGCCGCTGATGGCTGCATATGGTGCCTCCTATTAAACTAATACTAAAGATCATCAGAGTTGATGGCAGTATTCTCCACCTAACTAGGTGAAATAACTGTAAGGAGTAGCGTGACCTACATAATTGCTCAACCATGTGTTGATGTGAAGGATAAGTCCTGTATCGAAGAGTGCCCAGTTGATTGCATATATGAGGGCGATCGAATGCTTTATATCCAACCTGATGAGTGTGTTGATTGCGGAGCTTGTGAACCAGTTTGCCCAGTTGAGGCAATTTACTATGAGGATGATGTTCCTACACAGTGGAAAAATTACAGTGAGGTAAATAGTAAGTTCTTTATAGAGATTGGTTCTCCTGGCGGTGCGGCTAAATTAGGAGCGATTGGTAAAGATCATGAGGTCGTCGCAGCTCTTCCACCACAAGAGAAATAAGTTTTTCTGAAACTGCCAGATTTCCCATGGGATCTTTTGGCGCCCTACGGTGAAAAAGCAAAACAGTATCCAGGCGGTTTTATTGATCTGTCACAAGGAACACCAGTCGACGCTACGCCAAAGTTTATTCAAGAGGCATTAAACCAAGCGAGTAATTCGCCAAGTTATCCATTAACTGCTGGAAGTGTGCAATTAAAGGAAGCGATAAAACATTGGGCTATCTCCACTCTAGGTGCAACTGGTGAGTTTGATGTTCTACCAGTGATTGGTTCAAAAGAGTTTGTTGCGCTATTACCGACTTTTTTGCAAAGTAAGAGAGTTTTATACCCACAAATTGCATACCCAACATATTTAGTTGGCGCTCTACTTGCGTCAGCACAAGCTACTGCAGTTGGTAGTAAGGCAGCAGACTGGCCGAAGGCAGATCTTGCCTGGATTAACTCACCAGCAAATCCAACTGGGCAGGTTCTTAGTGATTCTCAGATATCAGCGGTCATTAATTGGGGCAGAGCCAATAATGCGGTCATTGCAAGTGATGAGTGCTATTTATCATTTTCAGATCAAGCTAAATCTATTTTGGCCTTAACTGAAGGTGAAAACACTGGAATTTTGGCGGTGCACTCGCTTTCTAAGCGATCTAATATGGCCGGATATAGAGCCGCCTTTGTAATTGGCGATAAAAAGTTAATCGATCAAATTAGGCAGATCCGAAAGCATGCTGGATTAATGGTGCCTGGGCCAATACAACATGCAATGATTGCTGCACTCTCTGATGACAACCATGCAAAAGAGCAGGCCCACCGCTATACAAGCAGAAGAGCTAAGTTAATTAATGTATTAACTAATGCTGGCTTCACTATTGAATATAGCCAGGCTGGACTATATGTATGGTGCAGTAAAAATGAGGATTGCTATAAAACCGTTGATTGGTTTGCTCAACTTGGAATTTTGGTTACCCCAGGAAGTTTTTATGGTAGTGATAATTTTGTAAGAATTGCTTTAACCGCTCATGATCAAGACATAGATAAAGTTGTTGAAAGACTGGCATTATGAAGATCAGTGCAATTTTATTAGTTGGCGGCAGAGGAACTCGACTCTTGCCCTTAACACTACAAACACCTAAGCCGATGCTTGAGGTAGCTGGAGTGCCATTTACTGAACACCAAATTAGAAAAGCAGCCCAGGCTGGTATAAGCGAGATTGTGCTTGCCACCTCATACAAGGCTGAGTTATTTGAACCCTATTTTGGCAATGGCGAAATATTTGGCATAAAAATTAAGTATGCAGTTGAGAGTAGCGCCCTAGGCACAGCAGGTGGCATCAGACATGCTGCAAAATTATTAGATCCTTGCGACCTAGTTGTGATCTTTAATGGCGATGTGTTGGGTGCCCATGATTTAAAAAAACAGATTCAATTTCATCAAGAACATCAGGCCGATGTCAGCTTATATTTAACTGAGGTAGATGATGCTAGAGCTTATGGCTGTGTTGAATTAGAGAGTAATAATCAGGTTAAATCATTTTTAGAAAAAATGGATAACCCAATTAGTAACCTAATTAACGCAGGTTGTTATATTTTTAAATCTGAAGTAATACAGCAGATTCCAGTAGACCAGGTAGTCAGTGTGGAGCGCCAAACCTTTCCAGAACTACTTAAAGCAGGAGCACAGGTATTTGGTTATTTAGATAACTCATATTGGCTAGATATTGGAACGCCGGCAGCTTTAGTTAAAGCTTCAGCAGATTTAATTATGGGCAAAGTTTTCTCTCCAGCCACGCCAAAGCATGAAGGGGAGTACCTTGCAGCAGCTGATTCAAGCATCGATACTTCCGCTAGGGTGGAAAAGGGAAGTTATATTGCACCTAATGTAATTATTGAGAGTAATTGTCAGATTACTGGTTCTATAATTGGTAGGGGTGCAAAGATTGGTGCAGATTGCAAAATTATTGACTCGATAATCGCACCAAATACCCAAATTTCCGCAGGAATGATCGTAAATTCCAATTATTTAGGTTTTTAACCCCACAGATCTACCAGTATCGACTTGACTTATTAGAGTTACAAGCGTGTAATTATCTTATTGCGGGCACACCCTGGCCCCTGAAGCATTCACAGGTTACTTACTAGGTTTAAGGAGAAAGATGTCAGATCAACGTGCAGAGCTTTCAGCTCTTATTGTTTCTTCAGAACAACTCTCATGGCAGGAGCGAGCGCTATGCGCTCAAACCGATCCAGAGGCCTTCTTTCCTGAGAAGGGCGGCTCAACCCGTGAGGCGAAAAGAGTTTGCCTATCCTGTGATGTTCGCTCTAAATGCCTGGAGTATGCCCTCGCCCATGATGAGCGGTTTGGTATCTGGGGCGGATTATCTGAACGTGAACGCCGCCGTTTAAAGCGCCGCAGCGCTTAAAATAGCGGGTGGCTGAAAAGCAAAGCACTCAAGCACAGGTTAAAGACCAGCATGTAACAGCAATTCTTGTTACACATAATGGTGTTACCTGGTTAAGTGAGGTGGTCGCTGCCCTCTCATCCCAAAAGCGATTGCCAGATCAAATTATTGCCGTTGATAATGGTTCAATTGATGGCTCAGTCAAATTACTAAGCAATGCTGGTATCCCAGTTATTAAACAATCTAAAAGTGCTGGTTTTGGATCAGCGGTAGCTGCAGCTGTTGCTAAATTGCCAATTGTTGATAAACAAATCAATAATCAAGAAACTAATGAATGGTTATGGATAATTCATGATGATTGCGCACCAGATAAATTAGCGTTAGCAAAATTATTAGAAGCGGTAGTAGAACGACCACAGGTTGGAATTGCTGGTCCTAAAATTCTAGGTTGGTATGACCGCAAACATATTTTAGAAGCTGGAATTAGCATTACAGAAAATGGCACACGTTGGAGTGGGTTAGAGGATAGAGAGCATGATCAAGGCCAACATGATGAGGTAAAAAATGTTTTAGCGGTTAGCAGTGCGGGTATGTTAATTAAGCGAGGTGTCTTTGAAGAGTTAGGTGGTTTTGACCCTAGCCTTGAGTTGTTTAGAGATGATGTTGATTTAGGTTGGCGGGCAAATATTGCTGGCCACTCAGTTATCTGTGTGGGTGAGGCGATTTTATATCATGCCCAGGCATCCTCTTCAGAACGAAGAGAAATCGATGTCAAAGATGCGATCTTGCATCGGCCATTATTACTTGATCGTCGAAATGCCGCCTTTGTTTTACTAGCTAATTCAAGCTGGTGGATTCTGCCTTGGGTTGCGCTGCAACTCTTGTTTACCTCAATTGGTAGATCAATTATTTACTTGCTCGCAAAATTACCTGGTTATGCAGCCGATGAAATTGCAGCTATTGGGTTGTTAATCTTCAAACCAGCAGATTTAATCAAATCCCGGCGATATCGAAAGAAAAATAAGGTGTTATCTGCTCGGGTAATTAAACAATTTATCCCTGCTAGATCAACACAATTACGGGCCAGCCTGGAGGGAATTTCAACTTCAATCTCTAAAGCATTTAAGTCAAAAAATACCCAACAAAGTTCTACTCAAGTTAAGAGTTATTCAGATATCGGCATTATTGATGAGAGCTTTGATGAATTAGAGTTTGTTGAAGGAAAGAGTTTTG
>VGAA01000008.1 GCA_016870895.1 Actinomycetota bacterium
AACTAATAAGTAAGCCGCCGACAGCCAGCCGGATGGAGATCTAAATGGCGCAAGATCGATTAGAGACAATAGTTTCACTAGCCAAACGTCGTGGCTTTGTTTACCCCTCATCTGAAATTTATGGCGGACTTCGCGCATCTTGGGATTACGGCCCACTTGGGGTTGAGTTAAAAAATAATATTAAGCGCCAATGGTGGAAATCTATGGTGCAAGGTAGGGATGATGTAGTTGGATTAGATTCTTGCGTAATTTTAGCTCGTGAGGTTTGGCAAGCATCTGGTCATGTTGAAACTTTCTCAGATCCATTAACTGAGTGCACCAGCTGTCATAAGCGATATCGCGCAGATCATTTAGAAGAGGCTTATGAAAATAAGCATAAGAAAAAACCTACATCCTTAGCTGAGGTTAATTGCCCAAATTGTGGCACCAAAGGAAAATTTACCGCCCCTAAACAATTCTCTGGTTTATTAAAAACCTACCTTGGCCCAGTAGAGGATGAATCTGGTTTGGCGTATTTGCGGCCAGAAACAGCCCAGGGAATTTTTATAAATTTTGAAAATGTGGCATCAACCTCTAGAAAAAAGCCACCATTTGGAATTGGTCAAATTGGTAAATCATTTAGAAATGAAATTACACCAGGAAACTTTATTTTTAGAACCCGTGAGTTTGAGCAGATGGAGATGGAGTTTTTTGTTGTTCCAGGAACCGATGAACAGTGGCATCAATATTGGATTGATACCAGATTAGCTTGGTATAAGGATTTAGGAATAAATCCAGATCGATTACGAATTTTTGAGCATCCAAAGGAAAAACTCTCGCATTACTCAAAGCGGACTGCAGATATTGAGTATAAATTTGAGTTTGCTGGCACTGAGTGGGGTGAGCTAGAAGGAATTGCTAATCGAACTGATTTTGATCTGAAAGCACACTCTAGAGCATCGGGTGAAAACTTAACTTGGTTTGATCAAGAAAAAAATGAGCGGTGGACCCCTTATGTAATTGAACCAGCAGCTGGAGTTGATCGCTGCGTACTAACCTTTATGTTAGATGCTTACACTGAAGATGAAGCACCAAACTCTAAAGGTGAGATGGAAAAGCGCGCAGTAATGAAGTTAGATTTTAGATTGGCACCAATTAAGGTAGCGGTGCTGCCACTATCTAGAAACGCTGATTTATCGCCAAAAGCTAAGGATTTAGCCACCGCACTTGCCAAGCACTGGAATGTGGATTTTGATGATGCTGGGGCAATCGGTAGAAGGTATCGACGCCAAGATGAGATTGGTACACCTTTTTGTATCACAGTTGATTTTGAAAGCTTAGATGACCAAGCGGTAACAATTAGAGAGCGAGATACGATGGCGCAATCTCGAATCGCAATTGATCAGGTTGAGAGTTACTTAGCCCAAAAATTATTAGGTTGCTAATTTGCTAACTCAAGTTGCACCTCTTCGGCTGCCAATTTCTAATGGCAATTTCGCAAACAATGAGGTAGTTCTTACTACCCCAGTAGTACTAGCTCCAATGGCTGGAATTACAAATGCTGCCTTTAGAAGATTATGTCGAGAGCAAGGCGCAGGTTTATTTGTCTCTGAGATGGTGACCGCACGGGCATTAATTGAGCGGCGCGAGGAGACCTTTAGATTAATTAAACCTGGAGTTGGTGAAAGCCCTAGATCTATTCAACTTTATGCAGTTGATCCAATAGTTCTTGGTAAAGCAGTTGATTTATTAGGTAGTGAAAATTTAGCCGATCATATTGATTTAAATTTTGGCTGCCCAGTACCAAAGGTAACTAAGCGTGGTGGCGGCGCCGCCTTGCCATATAAGCGGCGATTATTTTCAGCAATAGTTGAGTCGGCGGTAAAAAATGCTAGTAAGTATGGAATTCCAATTACGGTAAAGATGCGAGTAGGAATTGATTCAGATCATGAAACATTTTTAGATTCAGCAAAATCAGCAGCTGATTTAGGTGTGGCTTGGGTAGCACTTCATGCCCGCACCGCTGCGCAACTTTATGAAGGCAGATCTGATTGGCATAAAATTACGCAATTAGTTGAACATCTAGCACCAACTGGCACACCAGTATTAGGTAATGGCGATATCTGGTCTGGGCAAGATGCAATAAATATGATGGATCAAACTGGTTGTAATGGTGTAGTCGTTGGTCGAGGTTGCCTAGGCAGACCTTGGTTATTTGCAGATTTAGTTAGTGCATTAAATGGTGAACATAATCGAACTAACCCCACATTATTTCAGGTACGAGAAATTATGTTACGTCATGGGCAATTATTAGTTGAGTACTTTGAAAATGAAGATCGAGCTATGCGAGATATTAGAAAGCATATGGCTTGGTACTTAAAAGGCTTTTCAGTAGCACGTGAAATCAGATCCTCCCTTGGCATGGTAATTTCAATATCTCAGATGGCGCAATTGTTATCACGTCTTGCGGATCAGCCATATCCACAGGCGGTAGGCGATGGCCCACGTGGGCGCACAAGCCATAGCCGAGCTGTTTCCTTGCCAGCTGGTTGGCTCGATGATCCAGATGAGTTTGCCAATATTTCTATTGATGATGCAATCTCAGGTGGATAAGTTAATTGTTTTTATTTAGATTAATTAGAAGAGTAATCTCATTTATATTATTACTAATAATTGTTATTCCCTTATATGTTGGCGGAAATATTTGGTATAGCGCAAGAAATGCTGAGCCAATAAAGTCAGATTTAATTTTAGTGATGGGGGCTGCCCAATTTGATGGTCGGCCAAGTGATATTTTAAAACAAAGATTAGAACAAGCATTAAATGCATATAAATTAGGCCTAGCACCTGTGATTTATACCGTCGGAGCAGGGGCGCCGGGGGATCGGACCACCGAGGCAGCTGCTAGTAGAAATTGGTTAATTCAAAACGGCGTTGCAAAAAATAAAATACTTGCAGTTGCCAAGGGTAGAGATACTTTAAGTAGTACCCAAAGCTATATAACTGAGGCGAAAAAGCGAGGGTATGAATCAGTTGTTATAGTGACTGATCCATATCATTGCTATCGTGCGATGAGTATGGCAAAAGATTTGGGATTTTTGGCAAGCTGCTCACCGGTTAAAAGTGGCACAGCCTCGGTAGAAAACTCTGGCTTCAAGTATTTAACTAGGGAGATTGGTGCCTATCTTGCCTATAAGACTCTTGGTCAATTAGGCATCAATTTAAGTGATCGCCTAATCTCAATAAGAGAATATCCTTAAACCATGGAGTTATTACCATTTCTAGATCTAGCATCAACTCTAATCTTTGCATTAGTTGGCGCTAGGGTGGCAGCTGATAAGGGATTAGATTACGGTGGAATTACTCTAATTGCGGCTGTGGCATCTATATCTGGTGGCACGCTTCGAAATTTATTTTTAGGATTAAAACCAGCTTGGATCAATGATTCAAATATTATCTTGGTAATTATTTTAGCGGTAATTATTACCTTGGTTTTTCGACGAGTTACTAAAATTGGTAAATCATTGATTGTGATGGATACTTTTGGATTAGCGATTGCGGCGATCTCTGGTTCATATTTGGCAATAGCTGAGAATATCTCCTGGTTTATAGCTGTTATTTTGGGAGTAATAACTGCCGTAACTGGCGGATTACTCAGAGATGTTTTATGCCAATTAGAGCCGGTATTGCTGCACCGAGAAACTATCGGCACATCTGCATTAATGGGAGCAATCGGATTTGTATCTCTATATGAATTAGATGTGAATCTCAATATTGCAGCCCTTATTGGTGGATCTATTGTGATCTTGACTAGGTTTATTTCAATCTATTTTGATCTGCACCTACCTAAGTTTAAAACTCAAGGCAAATAATTAATTTTTTAATCTCACCCCAGATGGATAGGATTTAAATATGGTAATCAGAAATGCCGTTGAGCATCCAGGATACAGCGATTTTGATCGAGCTAGATTTTTAGATGAACCAGCAAAACGTGGTGGCAGAAGTGAGTTTGCCAGGGATCGGGCTCGAATTATTCACTCTTACGCACTTCGTAGATTGGCTGCTAAAACTCAAGTAGCAGTGCCATGGGCAACTGATTTTCCAAGAACAAGACTTTCGCACTCACTTGAGTGTGCTCAAGTTGGCAGAGAAATTGGTGCGCAATTAGGAGCTGATCCAGATTTAATGGAAGGGGCATGTCTGGCCCATGATTTAGGACATCCACCATTTGGTCACAATGGTGAGATGGCGCTTAATCAATTAGCTAATAGTTGTGGTGGATTTGAGGGTAATGCCCAAAGTATTAGGTTACTAATTAGATTAGAGGCAAAAACAGTGCTACCAACTGGAAAATCTATTGGTTTAAATTTAACTAGAGCATCCTTAGATGCAGCTACAAAATATCCATGGAGTAGAGATATAAATTCAGAAAAATTTGGTGTCTATGAGGATGATTTAGAGATATTTAATTGGTATCGAGCCAATGCCCCAACGGGTGTGACCTCGATGGAAGCTCAAATTATGGATTGGTCAGATGATGTGGCCTATAGCGTTCATGATTTAGAGGATTCATTAGTTACTGGACAGGTAAAGTTAAATAAATTAAAGGATGATTTAACTGAGTTGATTAAGGTTGCCAAAGATGAGTATTTAGCTGATGTGAGTGAGATTGAATTAGAGAGTGCGCTTTCTAATCTAGAAAAATTATCTACCTGGCCACATGAATATGATGGCACTCATCGCTCCTTAGCTAGATTAAAGGATCTAACTAGTGAATTAATCGGTAGATTTGCCCAATCTGTGGAACAAGCCACCCAAGATAAGTATGGCAGTGGTGATTTAACTAGATATAACGCAAATTTAATTGTGCCCAGGGCGCAACGAGTTGAAGTTGTCCTACTTAAATCAATAGCAGGTCATTATGTGATTAATGCTGCATCTTCCCAAGTTAGGTATGCCGAGCAGCAGAAATTACTAACTGAGTTAGTAGCTGTGATATTAGAAAGTGCGCCTAAAACACTAGAGAGTTTCTTTTTACAAGATTGGCATAATGCGCAAACAGATAGTCAGCGACTTCGGGTAGTAATCGATCAGGTGGCATCTTTGACCGACCCAGGGGCTCGGGCACTTCACCAGCGCTTAGTTAGGCCAAATTAACAACTGGGTAAATCAAAGAGCAGATGAGCAAACTAGGATAGGTATATGGCCGAGCGAATAAAAGATGAAGATGTTAACTATGTTCGCGACCACAGCCCAATTGATGAGGTAGTTGGCGATTATGTCCAACTTAAAAATGCGGGTGGTGGACAGAAAAAAGGTCTTTGCCCATTTCATGATGAGAAAACGCCATCATTTCATGTAACACCAAGTAAGGGTTTTTATCACTGTTTCGGCTGTCAGGTAGGTGGGGATGTAATTGCATTTATTATGAAGCTTGAACATTTAACTTTTATGGAAACCGTTGAACGATTAGCCGATCGAATTGGTTACACCTTAAGGTATGAAAGTAGCGGTGGCTCATCTGGACCAGTTATTAATAGATCTAGATTGGTAGCAGCCAACAACGCAGCAGCTATCTTTTATCAGGAACAAATCCAACTACCAGCTGCCCAGCATGGTCGAGATTTTTTAACCAAACGTGGTTTTGATCGAGATGCAGCGAAAAGTTTTAATGTTGGTTATGCCCCAGATGAGTGGGATGGCTTGTATAAACATTTAAAGGGCCAAGGCTTTAGTGATGAAGAGTTAACTTTGGCTGGCTTAATCAAAGAGGGAATTAAAGGTCAAATAGATCGATATCGAAATCGATTGATTTGGCCAGTTAAAGATATTTCCGGTGATGTGGTGGGCTTTGGTGCACGCAAATTAGCCTCCGATGAGGTTGATCAAGGTCCTAAATATTTAAA
The DNA here is from genome assembly GCA_016870895.1 of Actinomycetota bacterium. Taxonomy (GTDB): domain Bacteria; phylum Actinomycetota; class Actinomycetes; order Nanopelagicales; family Nanopelagicaceae; genus Nanopelagicus. Next base: position 5,886 of record VGAA01000008.1, read on the forward strand.
CTCACCAGAGACACCAATTTATAAAAAGAATCAAATTTTATACGGCTTAGATATCGCTAAAAAAGAGATTGCAAAGAGCCGCCAAGTAGTAATTGTTGAAGGTTATACCGATGTAATGGCTGCTCACTTAGCTGGCGTTACCACCGCAGTTGCCACCTGTGGCACCGCATTTGGCGATGAACATATAAGAATAATTCGAAGATTACTCATGGATGCAGATGCATTCAGAGGTGAGGTAATTTTCACATTTGATGGCGATGCTGCCGGTCAAAAAGCCGCGCTGCGCGCATTTGAAGATGACCAAAAATTTGTCGCTCAAACATTTGTAGCGGTTGAACCAAATGGTATGGATCCTTGTGAGTTGCGACAAGCACATGGTGATGATGCTGTACGAAATTTAATTGCTAGACGAGTACCGCTTTTTGAGTTTGCGATTAAATCTGTGATCGCAAGTTATGATGTAAAGACAGCTGAGGGCCGTGTAGCTGCCTTAAATCAAGTCGCGCCATTGATTGGCAAAATAAGAGATGCCTCTTTAAGACCTGAGTATGTTCGACTTTTAGCCGGTTGGTTAGGTATGGAAGTTGATGTGGTTTCAGCAGCAATTAAGAAGAGTAGTAAGGCTGGTCAAGATCAAGCACCAGCGAAAATCAATTTAACTGATCCAATTTTAGTATTAGAACGTGAGGTACTAAAAGTAAAATTACAACTTCCAGCTCTGGCGACGGATTGGATAGATTTAGAGGAAGCAGCATTTTCTTTTCCACTTTATGATCAACTTAGAAAACAAATTGATCTGCAGGGTGAGTTAAATATTCAAGCCCTGCTAGACAACTCTGCTTCTGATGAACTTAAATCTTTGATTACCGAGCTAACGGTTGAGCCAATTAGAACTGATGGTGAGGTATCTGATCGATATATAAATAGTATTTTTGCAAGATTACGTGAGGTGGCACTAAGTCGAGTAATTGCTGAAATTAAATCAACTTTGCAAAGAATAAATCCAGTTGAAAATGAAGCGCAATATCAAGAAATTTTTGCAAAATTAGTTGATATGGAGGCCGCCCGTAGAGTGCAGAGAGAGTTAGCGCTGGGGGAGAGTTAAGCCAGATTTAGGCCAAGATTTGAGCGCTTTGTTTTATTCGATACTATTTGCCATCACAAATCTTTCCTAAGATTGGTGTATTCCCTGATAGCTCAATTGGCAGAGCAGCCGGCTGTTAACCGGCAGGTTCTTGGTTCGAGTCCAAGTCAGGGAGCATGGCGCTTTACCGAGTACAAATCTCACTACCTGACCGACCAGGCTCATTAGGTGCGGTGGCCTCAGCTATTGGTTTTGCCGGTGGTGATATTCGAGGTTTAGTTGTGCTTCGAAGTGAAAATGGTAAGGGTGTTGATGATATAACAATTGCTGTGCCAGGTAGTGATCCAACTGATTTATTAAATGTATTAAATGCAATTGGTGGGGTTGAGGTTATTTCAATTACCCCAGTTGAGTAATTAAAGCTTTACCGCCCGTAATTGATCGGCAGATTGTTCTGGATCTAAATCCATAATAAAGGCGCCCATACCTGACTCTGAGCCTGATAAATACTTTAATTTTCCGGGCTGTCTTCGGACAGAAACAATTTGCCAGTGCAATCGCATGCAATCTTGACCAATACTGACTGGTGATTGATACCAAGATGCAATGTAAGCCATCTCAATTCCAAAAACACCATCTAATCTAGATAAAACCTCTTTAGCAATTGGTGCAAAGCTTTCAGATTGTGTTTCATCTAATTGGTTCATATGCGCTACACCACGAAGTGGAGCTACATGAATTTCAAATGGGTATCTGGCCGCATATGGCACGTAAGCAATCCATTCACTGTTTTTTGCAATAATTCTTCGCTCATCTTTAATCTCTCGCTTTATTACATCATCTAGTAAAACTCGACCAGTTTTCTTTAAATGCTCTTGAGCTGCACTCAACATTTTTTCAACTCTTGGTGGAATAAATGAGTAAGCATAGATTTGACCATGTGGATGCGAAATAGTCACGCCTACTTCTTCACCTCTATTTTCAAATGGGAATACATGCTCTATGTAAGAAAGTGTCGATAATGTTTTATCTCTATCCTTCCAAGCCTCAAGGACTGCTCTGATTTGTTTTACTGAAAGTTTTGCAAAACTACTTTCATGATCTGAGGTATAGCAAACTACTTCACATGCACCAGCTGCATCTGGGTTTGGGGTATCTAAGCCTGCTAATTGTGGCAAACTCCAATTCTCACCTGGGTTTGTTAATGCCGGTGCACGATTTGTAAAGACAACTACTTCATAATCACTATCTGGAATCTCAGTTTGTTTATCTTTTGTTGAAGCACATAATGGGCATAACTGCTTTGGCGGTAGAAAAATTCTATGTTGTCTATGAGAGGCAACTGCGACCCATTCATTCACTAAAACATCGAGGCGAAGATGTCCGATACCAGGTTGAGCTACCTCATTTCGAGTATCAACAGCATCTCTTGAAATATCTGAATTGTCATAATAAAAAATATCTCGGCCATCAGCTAATTTTCGATTTTGGCGAATTACTCCACCTGGTAATTGCTGTTTCATACCGCCAACTGTAGTGGAAGAGTCTCAGTGCTTTATTTGTTTGGCACAACCATCAACTGGCTTTTTGGTTGGTTTTGGCTTGGCAGTTGGTGTCGGTGTAGGTAGATCTGGACCTTGCATTAAATTTATTGCTAATGGAAGTTCGTTATCTGCATGTGTCTTAGATACATCAACGTAGTTGAGGGTGCCAGAGGTAACACCAGCTGGTAGACCTTCAATTTTTAATTCCCACCTGCCACTTGCAGAGCGAGTAGCAGTTTGCTTTTTCACCTTTATTTTCTCATCACTTGGTCTAAAGACAACTGTGCCAGTCACCACGGGGGAGCCAATACTTCTAAACACCTCAACATTTACCTCAACTGGTTTATTGGTATCGGTTGAGATCATAGATATCAGATTCATAGATGTTGGTTCATTAATTGGCATCATGTCAGTTGGCTCTGGTTGCCACTTACCTTTAGTTAGCGCTAAGAAATTCTCTGGTGTTCCCCTAAAGACATTTAAGTCCAATCGCGAACTTGCCACGCCATATTTTTTACCAATACCACATGATGAGTACTGCCAAATTTGCCATTGTGAGGAGCAGTTTGCCGTGCTCCAGGAGTGAACAAAGCAACCAATTAATGGGCGCTGCCCAGGTTGGGAGATTGGATCTGCTGGATTAACTCCGTAGTGAGCCAGCCATAATGGATACTGGCGAAGTTTTTCACTACGACTCATCGCACTTTCTAAGAATTGCGCATATGAGTATAAAAATGGTTTTCTTCCTGTTTTTTCTTCAACAGTTTCCAGCCAAGTCTCAGCCCAAAGAGTTACCAAACTTCTAGGCATATATTTAAGACAGCCACCAGAGCTACTTTTTTTCACGCAATTATTTTCTAGATCTAACGCAACTGGTAAATCCCGTTCGTTATAACCTCCTAAGGAGGCTAGCCGCCATATTACTTTTTGGGCTTGTGCCTTTGCATCTCGAATGACGTAAGCCTCATCTGTGCTATTTGGTAGATATGCAAAGTGATACATGCCGGTGTAAAGCCCGGCTGCTTGAGCTGCACTTCTATCATTTACTAACCAGCGCATAGTTGCGATGTCAGCTGCCTCTTGCGAGTCTGATCCCTTAATTAAAACAAATCGCATTCCGGCTTCAAACTTCTTTTTAAAATCAATTGGTTGATCATTTGGATGTTGCCATCGACTAACATCTGAGCCTTGAATTCGACCGCCAGTTAATTTGCTAGTTTCTGGCGTAATAAATAAGGCATTGAGATCTGAAAATGTCTTGGAGTTATCAACCTTAAAGTTTTTTGGTTTAGTAACCACTCTCTTTTTATTGATAATTGCCGTTGCCCGATACTGCCCCTCTGCTTTGATGGCAGTTGCAACCGTTGTAATTCGCCACGCACCACTTGCACTTGAAGTTGTTCCTAGAACAGTTTTTTTCCACGCGATACCATCAAATGAGCTGATTTCAATTTTTGCTTTAGCCGCCGGCTTTACCTGACCATAAAAAGTCACTAATGATTCACCGGCATTTGGTGTGCTTTGCACATCAAATGAAACAGTGGTCTTTTTGCTGGCCGCATTTGCCGCTGGAGTAAGTGCAGCAGTTGCAATCACTAATGATAAAAATACTGCTACTGATTTCACCGCTCTATTATTGTGGGTGTCACGCCAAAAACCTTTGTTATGGCATCAATTAGTAGTTGAGTGTGGGCTGGATTACGGGTTTGCTTAAAATCATGCGCACTGGCAAATTTCTGACTATCAGCAAAATCTAAGGTTAATTGATTGTTCTCATAGGAAACTAGCCTGGCATCAAAAAAAGATAACCAAGCAATCCGATCCTTTTCTAGAAGTAAATCAAGAACATCATTCCACCTAAGCTTTATCTCAGAAAGCTCCATATCTTTAAATCAATATGCCATAAATAATAAGTGCAATTAAAAGTAGTAAGGATATTCTCTTAACTACCCTTCCTAACAAGAATTTAGAAAATTTAGGAATGAATGTAGCGATAAATACCAGTAATCCAATTGTAATCAATACAGAACTGGTTGGTAGATTTGCTTCGTTTCCAGTTTGATATCTTAAATTTATCAATCCCATGGCAAGCAGAGCGTATGAGCCAAATCGATAATTATTTAATGGGTTCATTTCTTAGGAATCCTTAATGAGTGAAGTCCGCCATCAACATTGATTGCGGTGCCGGTTATTGCAGCTTGAAGTGGACTTGCTAGAAAAATTATTGCACTTGCAATTTCGGCTGGTGAAACTAGTCTGCCCATTGGTTGCCTAGCTTCAAGTGCAGATTTGGCAATTTTTGCGTCATCTGATTGATCTAACAATCTTTTCACCCAAGGTGTATCGGTAGTTCCAGGATTTACGGCATTTACTCTTATGCCATCAGAGAGGTGATCAGTTGCCATGGCCAGCGTCAAAGTTAAGACCGCGCCCTTTGAAGCACTATATGCCGCACGATTTGGAATACCATCAATTGCTGCTACTGAGGCGGTATTTACTATTGCAGCAAATTTACTGTTTCTAAGCAAAGGTATTGCCTCACGTGAAACTCTGGCAGTTCCGATCACATTTGTATTTAGTACTTTTTGCCAAATTTCATCACTTTCATTTTCCACAGTTGTGAGTGATCCAATTCCGGCGTTATTAATAAGAATATCTAGGCTCGTGTTTAATTTTTTAAACTCTGAAAATGCATTTTTAACTGAAGATGTATCTGAAATGTCACAATTAATAAATGTGGCATAAGTTGCCATTTCACCTTGGGCGATATCAAATCCAAAAACCTTCGCGCCCTTTTCCGTTAAGCCTTTTGCAACTTCAAGACCAATACCTGAGCCAGCACCAGTCACGATCGCGGTAAGTCCTGCAAACTCTTTTTCCATTACCACTCTTTCCGCCCTTGATCTCATTAGTTGAGCACCATTAACTATCTCAACACCTTCCTATACTATTGCGTAGATGGCCAGACATAGTGAGTTAGTAAAAATCCCCCGCATAGACCGGTATGTAACAAAGTTGGCTTTAGGTAGCGCCCCATTGGGCGGTCTGTTTACTGAGGTAACAGATGCCGAGGCTGAGGCGACAGTTTTAACTGCGGTTAACTCTGGGATTAATTTTTTTGATACTGCGCCACTATATGGCCACGGTAATGCCGAAAAGCGAGTTGGGGCAGCGTTAAATAAAGCTAACAAACCCTTTGTCATCTCCACAAAAGTTGGCAGAGTTTTACAAAAGTTCACACCTGAAGAGATCGCTGGCAAGGTTGCCGGGCTGGCCGGTTATGTTGGGGTAGATCCAACAATCTTTCCAGTCTTTGATTTTTCAAAAGAAGGAATTGTTAGATCGCTGGAGGAAAGTTTAACTAGATTAAATCTTGCTTCAGTTGATATCGCATTAATACATGATGCAGATGATCAAATTGATAAAGCAATTGCCGAGTCCTATCCAGTTTTAGATGAGCTTAGATCTAACGGAGTAATTAAAGGAATTGGCGTAGGACTAAATTACTGTTCGTATGCAACTAAAGCTGTTAAAGAGATGGATTTAGATATTATCTTAATTGCTGGCAGGTACTCGTTGCTTGATCAATCTGCGCAAGAAGAACTTTTCAAAGAGTGTATCAAGAAAAATACCGGAGTTATGGTGGGTGGCGTTTATAACTCAGGAGTATTGGCAAACCCAACTCCAGAATCCACCTACGATTACGTAAAAGTAAAGCCCGAAATTCTCAAGCGAGCATTAGATATAAAGAAGCTATTGGCTGATTTTCATATCCCATTAACTGCTGCTGCAATTCAATTTCCGTTACGTCACCCAGCAGTGACCTGTGTAGTAACTGGCTCTAGGAGTGTAAAGGAGCTAACTTCAAATATTTCTGACTTTGACATGGATATGCCAGAGGCGGCATGGAATGCACTCGAAGAATCAGGGCTGATAAATCGGATTGAGATTTAAGTTGAGCCATTTAGCTGTAGTCAAGACCTCGACTGAGAGATACCGATTAGTTAAAGAAATCAATGGTAAGTATTTTGAAATTCCAGGTTTAAAGACTTTATCTGATGCACTTAAACTAAATTTGACTGATTTAAAAAAGATTTATGAAACAGCTAGTACAAATGAGATAAATGGTGAACTAGTCGCTCCAGTGGCACCAGATAGTGAGGTTTGGGGAGCTGGTGTTACATACCAGCGCTCTCGGGATGCCCGAAAAGAGGAGAGCGGAATACCAGATGTATACCAATTAGTTTATGAAGCAGATCGGCCTGAGTTATTTTTTAAGGCAACTGCAAGGCGGACTGTGGGGCATGGGGCAGAGGTTGGGATTCGAGAGGACGCACTGACCTCGGTACCAGAGCCTGAGGTTGCAATAGTGATTAATCGATTTGCTGAATTAATTGGAATGAGTATTTGTAATGATATGACATCTAGAAATATTGAGGGCGAAAATCCACTTTATCTATCCCAAGCAAAAATTTATTTCGGCTCAAATTCACTTGGCCCAATGATTAGGCCAATTTGGGAGATATTTGATCATAATAAGCTTGATATTCACGCAAAAATTGAACGCAGTGGCTCAATTGTTTGGCAAGCAGCAACATCTCTTAAGTCCTTAAATCGATCCTTTGAAGATTTAATTGGCTACCTATTTAGATGTCAACATTTTCCAGTAGGAGTTTTATTATCAACCGGGACAGGAATTGTGCCACCTCTTGATATTTCACTAGCAAGCGGTGATGTAGTTACAATTACCGTAGATCAGATCGGTACATTAGTAAATAAGGTTGTTACCACTCCGCTTGATATAAATGATCGGATAAAGTGATGTTAGAGCATGTAATTTGGACCCAATGGGATGACCTAAATGTTCCTAGCAAATTTAAAAGATTATCACCAGCTACAACACCAATAGAGTCATCAGATTTATCTGAAATTACATTTTATGTTCCAACCTATATGGGTGGTCGGCCAGCCTTAGAATTAACAAAGAAAATGCCAAATCTTAAAATATTACAAATGCCAAACGCCGGTTTTGATGATGCGTTGGAGTTTGTTCGAGATGGAATGACATTATGTAATGGTAAGAGTATTCATGATGATTCCACAGCCGAATTGGCGGTTGGTTTAACAATTGCATCTTTGCGTGGTTTTCCAGATTTTGTTCGTAATCAAGACAAATCATCGTGGGTACATGTTAAAAATAAGTCAATTAATGATCGAAAAATTGGCATTATTGGATTTGGGTCAATTGGAACGACAATTGCAAAAATGCTCTCGGGATTTGCTGTTGAAATTATTCCATTTACTCAAAGTGGTCGAGATAAAACAACTGCAATCTCAGATTTAGATAAGCATCTACCAACTCTTGATGTAGTAATTTTAATATTGCCATTAACAGCTGAATCTAAACACTTATTTAATGCTAAGCGCTTATCCTTAATGAAAGATGGCGCCTTATTAGTAAATGTTGCCCGTGGCCCAATTGTTGACACCGATGCTTTAGTAAAAGAGTTAAATTCTGGTCGCATTACCGCAGCAGTGGATGTAACAGATCCAGAGCCACTACCTAGTGATCATCCACTATGGCGGGCTAAGGGAGTTTTAATTTCACCACATGTTGGGGGAAATACCACAGCATTTGAAAAACGGGCAAGAAAGTTAATCGAATCACAATTGAATTTACTTGCAGAAGATAAGCCGTTAAATAATGTTATCGTGGCTGGTAATTAGGCCAATATTTCTTAATTTTTTCCCGTAAAAAATCTGCACTCTCATGCATTTGATTCATACCATCAACGCCATCTTCAATAGAAATCCAGCTATCAAATCCAACATCTTTTAAAGTCTTAAATATTGCATCGTAATCATTTAGACCTTTACCAATTACTCCATGTTTGAAAAAGGAAACATATCCTGCGCTACCTCCTTCAGCTTTTCGTAAATCTTCGATGGTGCCATTGGCAAGATATCTATCGGATGCGTGCATAGTTACTACTCTGTGTTTAATTTTTTCAAGCAACTCCAATGGCTCTTCGCCAGCTGCAATTACATTAGAAGGGTCGTAATTAACCCCAAAAGATTTAGAATCTATTCGACCAACTAAATCAACAAAAACATCCATCATTTGGGCAAACTCAGGCTCAGTCCAAAAATCATCTTTGTAATGATTTTCAATGATCAAAGTTATGCCAAGTTTTTCTGCTGTAGGTATACAGGCATTAATTGAGTCCACAACATAATTCATTCCTTCTTCTCTTGTAATATCTTTTCTGCGCTGTCCTGAAAGTACTCGGCAATATTTAGCCCCCAATGCTGCGCTCATCTCAAGTGCGTAGATCTCTTTATCAACTTCCTGCTTACGCAAGTGTGGATCTGGAATTGTAAAGTCAGGTGAGGCACACATCATGGGAATAACCATGCCAGTCTCTTCAACCGCTTTGCGAACGGTTGACCAGTTTTTAGAGTCCTTAACATCTGCAAAATTGTTATAAAACTCAAGACCATCAACTCTTAGTTCATCAGCTAATTTAATCCACTCAAAAATACTCATTTGCCCAGAAACTAGGGGCTTGATAAATCCTTTTGGAAATGCAGCTAACTTTGGCATTATTTCTCTGGATTTCTACCAATAATTGAAAATTGTTCCAGATCTACAACTGAACCAGTAAATGGTTTAGATTCATCACCTAGCCAATAAATACAGGCAGCTGCCAACTGATTAGGAGTGCTCATCTTGCCTGAGGGAATATTCTCTTTTCCTAGACTGTCTGGCCAATTTTCAGGTAAACCTTTCTTAACTTGATCGGCATACTCTCGGTCAGTCAAGATCCAACCGGGGTTAATTAAATTAAATCTAACGCCATCTACACCGTGGGCATTAGCTAAGTTTCGAGTCATAGTTTGTAGTCCTGCCTTACTAATACTATAAGCCAAAAGTGAGGATTCACCGGTATATGCATTAATAGATCCAATATTTAGCACATTTCCTTGGCTTTGCTTTAAGTATGGAAAAGCTGCTTGAATTAAAAATAATGCAGATTGCAAATTAATTGTTATGGTTTTTGAAAAGGATTCAGCAGTTAGTTTTAGGAGATTATTTCGCTCAATTGCTGCTGCATTATTTACAACAGAATCAATCTTGCCAAATGCACTTATTGCGCAATCAACTATTTTTTTAGGCGAGTGTTGATCACTTAAATCTGCAATACAAAGGTAGGCACTTTCACCTAATTGATTGACTAATTTTTCTCCATCCGCTTTATTAATTCCATGGATTAATACCTTTGCCCCTTCACTAACGCAGCGAATCGCTAGTGATTTTCCGATGCCAGAGGTGGCACCTGTAATTATTATTACCTTATCTTTTAGCCGCATTTTTACTCTGGCTTTATAACTGACTTAAGAATTTCACCAGATTGCATTTTTTCAAAGGCAACTTGCCAATCCTTAATTGGAAATACACCGCCCAGAACTGGTTTTAAATCTAATTTACCGCTGCCAAGTAATCTTAATACTCGCTCCCACATTGGCCAGTTGTGTGAGAAGCTTCCCCGAAGGGTTACATTTTTAGCTACTAATGGATCTAAGGAAAAATCTAATGGTTGTGGACCCCAACCAACCTTTGAAATCCAGCCATCTGGTCGAATTACTTCCAGTGCATGCTTTAGTGATGCGCTAACTCCAGCAGCATCCACCACACCATCTGCGCCTAAGCCATCTACATTTTTTGCCCATTCATTAGCATCTCCAATAATTACTTCACAGCCATAAGCTTTAGCGATATTTAATCGGTTTTGATCTTTTGCTAACCCAACTAATGCAACTTCAGCACCTGCCAGCTTTGCCATCGCCGCACATAAAACTCCAATCGGACCAGGGCCTAAAACCACAATTCGATCACCTGGCTTAATAAATCCCGGCGCAATTGTGGCGCTATATGCAACTGCACATGGCTCAGTCATAGCTGCGTATTCAAATGAAATACTCTCTGGAATTTTATGGAGCAGGCGAGCGGCAACCTTGGCATATCTAGTCATACCACCATTAACACCATAACCAAATCCCTTTCTACCTGGATCTAAGTTGTATTTACCAACTCTAGAAAGTGGCGATGTTGTATCTACCACCGCAGCCGTTTCAGTTACAACCTTTTGGCCCATCTGCCAATTACCCAAAGCCGCTACATTTTTACCAAGTTCAACTATTACGCCACAAAATTCATGTCCCAAAACAACAGGATAATTAACCGCCCAAGAGTTTGTGCCATGCCATTGATGTAGATCACTGCCACAAACACTCACCGCTTCAACTTGCAAAATTACATCATCATCGCCAGCGATCGGCCGGTCAACCTCTTGTAACTCAACACTCATAGGTTTTGAGGAGTAATTAACTACCGCAAGAGATTTCATATTTACCTTTCTCCTACCTTATTAATTGATCCGCGGCGTAATTGGGATATCGCCATAAGCATGCACCTTTTCACAAATTTTGCGCAACACCTCTTCTACATCACCGGCACCTTTTGAAAAGGAATCTGCATCTATCGCAAGTGGTGCTCCGATTACTACCAAGGGAGCTCCATAAGATGGACAAGCAATTGCCTGTTCAAGGGATAATCCACCAACTGCTTGTACTGGAACTGAAACTGCATCAACAACCTGCTTTAATTGATCTAACGGATTTGGCGCTTTCTTTCCACTTGCAGCAATTCCTCGGCGTTCGTCATAACCAATATGATGAATAATCATTTGGCAACCAAGATCTTCCAATAACTGAGCCCCTTTGACCATGTCTTCACAACCAAGATTGTCACCCATCACCGTGATGCCATAATCTTTTGCAGCTTGCACCACACATTTAATTGTTTCTGGGTGAGATCTAGCCATCACAACAACATGAGTAGCTCCTGCTTTCGCCATCATCTCAGCCTCTAAGTAACCACCATCCATGGTTTTTAAATCTGCCACCACTGGCGTATTTGGAAACTCTTTTCGCAATGCTTTTACACCATGTAATCCCTCAGCCAAGATAAATGGTGTACCAGCCTCTAACCAATCAACCCCAGCACGAAGTGCGGTGTGCGCCATGGCTAGCGCTTCATCCATATCAATCAGATCAAGTGAAACTTGAACAATAGGTTTCATTTATAACACTCCATATTTGGCGAAGGCCTGACTTGGTGGCATTCCATCTCTGACCGCATTTCTAAATAAATTTTCACCTGAGTTTTTTTCCTCAACTCTGGCAATTACTTCAGCAATTGCATTCTTGGGTACGATCACCACACCATCAACATCGCCGACAATTAGATCACCTGGATTAATCACCACGCCATCAATTTCAGCTGGCACATTATGTTCAACCACCTCATATCTAGAATTAATATCTAACGGCGAAGTTTGCACGCCAAATACTTTAAAACCAAGAGATCGCATACGGGTGGTATCTCTTACTGGACCATCAGTTAATGCACCAGCTACTCCTTTATGTTTGCAAGCAGTTGAGAGCAACTCACCCCAAAAAGCTGCCGGGTGATTGCCACCATTATTTCGATTAGAAGGGGTGACATAAACTTGATCTTTTCCCACTGCATCTAAGGCTTTAAGTAAGCCAACATATGGCACATCTGGGGCGGCAAAAACGGCCTCAACTCTCACGGGAAATGCATACCCCAGCATCACACCTTCACCGGAAATCATTTCGATATCTGGTTTTAAAACTTGATTGCGAAGATCCATATGATCTAAACAATCTGAGGCTAGGGCAGCGGTAAAGATTGTGGAAAGTTTTTTTAAGTCATACTCTTCAGTGCTCACACCGTAAAGATTAGGGGGTCAATTAACTTAAAAAGTAGACCCTAAACTCCTACTTGAGAGATAAAGCCACCTGCTTTATAACATTTAGATTAAGTAGGGTTTATTAACCAATTGTTAGCCAAGTTTAGTTGACTCTATCAGGGGCGAGTATAAGGATTACCCTCAGGTTCGACGGTCCGCGTTGTACCACTCTATATAGAGAAGAAATGGAGAAATGAATGCGTAGAAGTTCATTTCGTCTGGTTGCAGCTGCAGCAGCTATCGCACTTGCGATAACTGGTTGTTCATCATCAGGTGATGACGCAGCAAACACAGACACAGAGTTTGAAATCTTTACCTGGTGGGCATCTGGTGGCGAAGCTGCTGGCCTACAGGGAATGATTGATGTTTACACAGCACAAAATCCAGACACAGAGTTTATTAACGCTGCTGTTGCTGGTGGTGCAGGTGTAAATGCTAAAGCTGTATTACAAAGTCGTTTAGATGCTAATGAGCCACCTGACTCATTCCAAGCACATGCTGGTATGGAGCTTGATGGTTATGTAAGAGGCGGACAATTAGAGGATCTAACATCTCTATACGCTTCCGAGGGTTGGGACGAGATTTTCCCAGCAGATCTAATCAAGACACTTACCGTAGATGGAAAGATTTACTCAGTACCTGTAAACATTCACAGAGCAAATGTACTTTGGTGGAATCCAGCTGCTGCTACAAAAGCTGGTATCACAAAAGCACCAGAGACTTTGGATGAGTTCTTTGCAGATCTAGAGAAGTTTAAGAAAGCTGGTATCACAGGTCTAGCACTTGCTGGAAAGGGAGACTGGGCAATTGCTCACCTTCTAGACTGGATGCTTCTTGCATCAATGGGTGCAGATAAGTTTGAAGGTCTATACAACGGATCAACTTCATGGACAGGTCCAGAGGCTGCTGCCGGTATTAAGAACTTCCAGAAAGCACTTTCTTATGGAAATAAGGGAGCCGGAAACCTTGATTGGCCAGATGCTGGAAAGTTAGTAACTGATGGCAAAGCTGGATTCTTTATCATGGGTGACTGGGCCTCTGCTCAATGGCAATCAGATGGATTAAAACTAGGAACTGACTACACATTTGCAGCAGCTCCAGGAACTGTTGGTACATACCAATGGCTATCTGACTCATTCACACTTCCAGTTGGTGCACCACACCGCAACGCAGCAATTGCTTGGTTGAAGGTTTGTGGATCTAAGGACGGACAGGATGCATTTAATCCAAAGAAGGGATCGATCTCAGCTCGTACTGACTCAGATCTATCTCTATACGATGATTATCTAAAATCAGCCGCTGCTGACT
>VGAA01000009.1 GCA_016870895.1 Actinomycetota bacterium
CTGCTGCCATGTAGCCTGCAATAAATGAATTTTCATCTGTTTTAAAAGTGATTCCTTTCAGGTTAGCGCCACCTGATCCGCCATCAACAATTGCAAACTTAACTCCAGGGTTTGCTTTGGCGGCTGCAGTAATTGCATCACCTAGGAGGAATCCAACTCCAATAATCACTGTGCACTTTTCAGACAAGAATTTAGTTATATTTGGCCCGTAATCAGCATTTGATTTTGCTGGTGCATACTTAATTGAAGAGGCAAATCCTTTTTGAAGAGCCATTTTGGCACCCTCATATGAGCTCTGGTTGAATGACTTGTCATTAATACCAGCAGTATCCAGCGCAACACAAACTTTTTGCTTAGTCGCACCATGTGCTGCAGGTGTTACTGCAACAGATGCCACAAGCGAGGTAGCCGCAACGGCTACTATGAATTTAAACGATTTTTTCAAAATCCCTCCCAAGGACTAGTTCCCAAAATAGCTGGGGTTGGTTGTAGGCAGACCCTATCGGTTAGGCTGATTTTCAATAAGGCAACGCCCCACCGGGTAGGTTACGATTTGTTTAGAATCATATAAACTCTAAATCAAGAGTTAAGAGTTTTTTAGGTTTTTTGGGAAAATTACTGCGAAATAAGACCGATAGCAGAGTAAGCAGCCTTCAAAGTTTCTGAGGCTACTTGATTTGCCTTTATCGCCCCAGATTTTAGTATTTTTGTTAACTCTGATCGATCAGACATTAAATCATTTGTTCGCTTTGCAATCGGCTCCAGAGTGGAAATTACGACCTCCGCAACAGCTGTTTTGAAATCGCCATATCCTTTGCCTGAAAAATCATTTTCTAACTCAGTGATTGATTTACCTGAAAGTGCTGAATGAATTGTCAATAGATTCGAAATCCCTGGCTTTCCTTTTTCATCGAATCTAACCTCTTTACCATCATCTGTGACTGAAGATTTGAATTTTTTCATTGTGGCATCTGCAGAATCTAAAAGCTCAATAACACCGGACATGGAGGCAGCTGATTTACTCATTTTTGCAGTTGGGTCTTGCAGATCATTAATTTTTGCTAGCGACTTAATTATTTGGGTTTGAGGAATATTAAAAACTTTATCAAATCTTTTATTAAATCGTTCAGCAATATCCCTAGTTAATTCAACATGCTGGCGTTGATCTTCACCCACTGGCACAAAATCTGGTTGATAAAGCAAAATATCAGCAGCTTGCAAAATTGGATAGGTAAACAAGCCGACATTTGTTCGCTCGGCTCCACCTTTTTGCGATTTGTCTTTAAATTGCGTCATTCGACTTGCCTCACCAAATCCAGTTATACATTCAAATACCCAAGCTAATTGATTGTGGGCAGGCACTTGAGACTGCACAAATAAGGTTGATTTGTCTGGATCAATTCCGATTGCGATTAATTGAGCAGCTGATACTAAAGTTCTTTGTTGAAGAAGTTTTGGATCACTCTCCACAGTCAATGCATGTAAATCAACAACGCAGTAAAAAGCATCATTATTCTCTTGTAACTCAACCCATTGTTTCAGCGCACCTAAATAATTACCAAGATGAAACGAATCATGAGTAGGTTGGATACCGGATAAGACTCTTTTTTTACTCATTTAGACATCATCTCTGGCAAGTAAAATTTGTCCAACTCGCTTGCCATTCATGCTGATAATTGTAAAGCGTGCACCATTAATTTTTATTACATCATTAGCTTGAGCAATTCTTCCTAAGTGGTGCATGGCAAAACCACTCAAAGTCTCATATGGGCCTTCCGGTAGTGACATGCCGGCTACCTCTTGTAGCTCCTCAAGTGAAATTAAGCCATCTAATTCAATATCGCCTGTACGTTTTTCAAAAGTCTTATCAGCTTCATGGGGATCGTACTCATCATGAATCTCACCAATTAAACACTCCACTAAATTCTCAAGCGTGACTATGCCATCTGTACCACCGTATTCATCCAAAACTATGGCAATATGCTGACGCTTTGTTTGCATCTCAGTCAATGCTGGCAATACTCCTTTAGTACCAGGTAAAAATAGTATGTTGCGCATTAATTCCATAACAGTTATTTGTGCATCATCTAGCTTTGGATTTAATAGATCTCGCACATGCAAAAATCCAATCACTTCATCACTACTGCCCCGTACTACTGGATAACGCGAATGCGCTAGTTCAACCGCCATTTTTCTCGCTTGTGAAATTGACAATGAAGCGTCCAGAAAATCTACCTCGGTTCTAGGGACCATAATTTCATGGATCAACCTATCACTGGCATTAAAAACCTCTTCAACAATTTCTCGCTCTTCTTTTGTCAAATCAGAATGACCGCTAACTAATTCCATAAGTTCTACTTCTGATATTTGATTCTGCTGCATTTTTGAATTGATACCAAAAATTTTCAGAATTAGATCGGTTGAATGAGATAGCAGCCAAATAATTGGTCTAAAAATTGTTGCAACAAAATCTAATGTTGATGCTGATGCGAGCGCAATAGACTCACTCTTATAGAGCGCTAAACGTTTTGGTACTAGCTCGCCAAACACCAGTGAGATATATGCGATCACCAATGTGATAGCGACGATTGAAATAATCTCACTATATTGTTGTGATATTCCGATACCTTCTAATTCAGGAATTACATACTTTCCTAATTGTTCAGCACCCAGGGCCGCTGATAGAAATCCACACAATGTGATGCCTACCTGGACGGCTGCTAAAAATCTATTTGGGTTTTTGCTTAATTTAAACACTCGAGCACCGCGCTTGCCTTTACTGGCAATCTGCTTCACCTGGGACTCTCTAAGTGAGATTAGGGCGATCTCAGCCGCGGCAAATACTCCGCCCAGCGCAATTAGGCCAAGCACGATTGCAATACTCTGTAAAGCGCCTTCAACCATTACTTAATGATAACTGTGCCAGCCTGCCAGGGGCTAAGTTGAGCGTAATAGGAGGCTACCTCCCCTTTTTGGCCAGAATGTCGTAGCCTTTGCCAACTCTCACAACCGTGAGACCTTCATCCAACGGATCGTCGGGTACGTACCTACCCGGAAGAGGGAGAAATAAATCATGGCATCAGTTGTATTTTCTCAAGCATCAAGAATCTATCCAGGAACAACTAAACCGGCAGTAGATAAATTAGATCTAACTGTTAACGATGGTGAATTTTTGGTTTTAGTAGGCCCATCAGGTTGTGGTAAGTCTACCTCGCTACGCATGTTAGCTGGGCTAGAGGAGATTGATACCGGAAGTATTCATATTGGTGATAAAGATGTCACAAATGTTGCGCCAAAAGATCGTGATATTGCCATGGTTTTTCAATCCTATGCACTTTATCCACACATGTCTGTAGCTGAAAATATGGGATTTGCATTAAAGATTGCTGGCGTTGCCAAAGAAGAGCGGGATAGTAGAGTTAAAGAAGCCGCAAAGTTATTAGATCTAGAGGATTATCTAGATCGTAAACCTAAAGCATTATCTGGTGGACAACGCCAGCGAGTAGCTATGGGACGAGCAATTGTTCGCGAGCCACAGGTGTTTTTAATGGATGAACCGCTTTCCAATTTGGATGCAAAATTAAGAGTTGCAACTAGAACTCAAATTGCAGCCTTACAACGTCGCCTTGGAATTACAACTGTTTATGTAACTCATGATCAAGTTGAGGCTATGACTATGGGAGACCGAGTAGCGGTTTTGAAAGATGGATTACTCCAACAAGTTGATACGCCACGTAATCTTTATGAAAAACCACAAAATGTATTTGTTGCCGGTTTCATTGGCTCACCAGCTATGAACCTACTGACCGCTACCGTCTCTGGTGGAAAAGCTATGCTAGGAAACCTAGCAGTTGCAGTCCCATCATCTTCTGCATCTGCGGTAACAGTTGGAATTAGGCCAGAGGGCTTTACGCCAGCTACAACTGGATTTGAGGTAGCAGTTGAGGTAGTAGAGGAGTTAGGTGCCGACGCATTCGTTTACGGAAAGCCGGTTGATAAAACACTTAAATTTGCCAACACTAGTGAAGAGTTAGGCCAGGTAATCATTCGCTGGGATCCAAAAAATCCACCAAAGTCAGGTCAAACTGTAACTGTTGGAGTTAATCCTGATGTTGTTCACCTATTTGATGCTGCAACTGGAAAGCGAATCAACTAATTTATTAAAGTAAAACCCCACTCTTAAATGAGTGGGGTTATTTAATAACAAAATTTAAGCCATAGCCTTTCGTAAGTTTTCATCAATTGCGGCTAAAAACTCTTGGGTGTTAAGCCATGGTGCATCCTTACTGATTAAAAGCGCTAAATCTTTAGTCATTTTTCCACTTTTCACTGTAGCAATACACACTCTTTCTAATGTCTTTGCAAATTCGGCAACCTTAGGAGTGTTATCTAACTTTGCCCGATGAGCTAATCCTTGTGTCCATGCAAAGATAGAGGCAATTGGATTAGTAGAGGTAGCTTTACCCGCCTGATGATCTCGGTAATGACGAGTCACAGTTCCATGAGCTGCCTCTGCCTCAACTGTTTTACCATCTGGTGTCATTAATACCGAGGTCATTAAACCTAATGAGCCGTAACCTTGGGCCACAGTGTCAGACTGCACATCACCATCATAATTCTTGCAAGCCCATATGTAGCCACCCTCCCAGCGAAGTGAAGTAGCGACCATGTCATCTATCAGTCTGTGGTCATACTCTAAATTGTTTTTATCAAACTCAGCTTTAAACTCTTTTTCAAAAACTTCCGCAAAAATATCCTTAAATCGACCATCATAAGCTTTAAGAATTGTATTTTTTGTTGAGAGAAACACCGGATATTTTCTAATCAAGCCATAGTTAAAAGATGCTCTGGCAAAATCACGAATTGACTCATCTAAGTTATACATCGCCATAGCAACACCTGATGATGGAAAATCAAAGACATTAAACTCTATTGGTTGCGATCCATCTTCCGGCATGAAAGTCATACTTAACTTTCCAGCTCCTGGAACTTTAAAATCTGTTGCTCGGTACTGATCACCAAAAGCATGACGGCCAATTACGATTGGCTTCGTCCAGTGTGGAATTAATCTAGGTACATTTTTAATAATAATAGGCTCCCGGAAAATTACGCCACCTAAAATATTACGAATTGTGCCATTCGGAGATTTCCACATTTTCTTGAGACTAAACTCTTTGACTCTTGCTTCATCTGGTGTAATTGTTGCGCACTTAACTCCTACGCCATGCTTTTGAATTGCATGAGCAGAATCGATGGTTACTTGGTCATCTGTTTTGTCGCGGTATTCAATTCCTAAGTCATAATATTCAAGATTTATATCCAGGTAAGGAAGAATTAATGAATCCTTGATAAATTGCCAGATTATTCTGGTCATTTCATCGCCATCTAGCTCAACAACAGTTCCCTCTACTTTTATTTTATTCATAAATTACTCCGCCCTTAGAGATCTTTAACATCTGCTTGTTTTGCACGAACCGCCTCTGCGGCAACTTTTAAAGACGAGAGCTCATCGCTAGTTAATTTAGTTTCGATTACCTTTGTAACACCATTCTTTCCAATTTGTGCCTCAACACCTAAGTACACACCAGAGATTCCATACTCACCATTCACCCAAGCGCAAACCGGCATAACTTCATTTGAATCTGTAATCACTGCTTTAGCCATTCGAGCCGCTGCAGCTGAAGGGGCGTAATAGGCAGAACCAGTTTTTAAAAGAGCAACTATTTCAGCTCCACCATTACGGGTTTTATCAACTAATTCTGAAATCTCACTTTGTGATAAGACATCTGAAAGTGCTTTTCCATTTACCGTGCAACGACTTGGAACAGGCACCATCGTCTCACCATGAGAGCCAAGAGTTAGTGTTTTTACAACAGAAACTTCAACTTTACATTTTTCAGCAACAAAATTTGTAAATCTGGCAGTATCTAACATTCCAGCCTGCCCCATAACTTTGTTGTATGGAAACTTAGTTACAATTTGGGCAAGCGCAGTCATTTCATCTAACGGATTAGAAACCACAATTATTACTGCATTAGGTGAGTGCTTAGCGATATTCTCAGAAACTCCTCTAACAATTCCAGCATTAACACCAATTAAATCCATTCGGCTCATTCCGGGTTTACGAGGCAGCCCTGCTGTAATTACTACAACATCTGAGTTTGCTGTTTTTTCATAACCAGCGCCATCACTGGTAGTTGTTGCTCCGTACACTTTGGTTTCAAAGTTTTCAATTGATCTTGATTGATTTATATCTAAGGCTAATCCTTCAGGTTTTCCCTCTACTATGTCAGTTAAAACCACACTCTCAAAAATATTGTATTCTGCCAAGCGAAGGGCAGTTGTTGATCCATAGAAGCCAGATCCAACTACTGTAACTTTTCCAGTTCTACTCATTTAATCCTCTCAACTGATGACCTAATATTACCGATCAAACCCTAGACCGCTAAATCGAGTACCTATCTTGCGTTTGGAAGAGAGAGTGCTAAAACGAACAACATAATACAAATCATAAGTGGCAAAAAAAGTTCAATATTTCGCTTAATTTTTAGTTGTGAATACCTGGCAATAACAATAATGCTTGCTCCTAGTGACAGGATGATAGAGCCAGTCCTAACGGCCCCCGTCATACCGATAACTAATCCAATCCCAACAACTATTAGTGATACTTTTCTAATCTGATCTAGAGTAAAGCTATCCCTCATCTATTTGCCAATTCCACTAAATTAGTCAATAGCATTGCACGAGTCATTGGTCCAACACCACCAGGCATTGGTGCAAATAGTGATGCACAATTCGTTACAGCTGGATCTACATCACCAATTAGTTCGGCTTGTACTCGAGTGATTCCTACATCAATTACCACTGCTCCAGATTTAACTATCTCAGGTTTTATAAAGTGTGGCTTACCTACCGCAGCAACTACGACATCAGCATTTTTTATTAGATTGGTTAAATTTTTAGTCACTGAATGAGCTAATGTTACTGTTGCGTCAATATTTTTTTGCGATAACAGAATGGATAGTGGTCTTCCAACTGTTGAACCCCTACCAATTATCAAAACATTTTTTCCAGATAAATTGACTTTGTATTCCGACAGTAATGTCAAAATTGCCTTCGGGGTGCATGGAATTATTGAGTTTTTTGATAACACTAAATTTCCTAAATTAAATGGGTGTAAGCCATCAGCATCTTTATTAGGATCAATCGTGGATAAAACCTTTTGAACATCAATTGATGGAGGTAGTGGTAGTTGGACAATAAAGCCTGTGCACTTTGTATCCTTATTTAACCGCTCAATTGCTGAAATAATTTCATCTTCTGAAGCAGAAATTGGTAGGTTAATCTTGATCGAACTAATTCCAACTTCTGAGCAATCGCGATGCTTTCCATCTACATAAGAGACTGAACCTGGGTCATTACCAACTAAAATTGTGCCTAAGCCTAATACTTTTTTTGAGCTTTTTAGATTTACAGAAATCTGGTTCTTTATAGCTTGTGCAGATTTTCTGCCATCAATTATTGTTGCACTCATACTTCAAGCCTACCCCTGCTTCACTTTTTTCTTAAAAAGGTGTGGAAAAATGTACACAATTAGTAGTGCTAGCAATAATTGAACTGAAATAGCAGCCGACATAATTAGTGGATTAACTCCAACCGGAGACATATTTTCAGAGAGTAATGAACCAGAACTTAGCCAAGAGGCTATGGCAATAAATATAATTGAAATTACTATAAATCTAATCTTTAATTGCCCAGCGCTTCTTGTATCCAATCTAACTTTATTAATGAGATTTATGTTTACCATTCCCAGGGCTAATAGACAAAAAGTAAATAAAGCCAGCCAGGAGTGTTCACCGGTTGGTAAGGCGGCTAGAACTGGGATTGCAGGAATTTCACTCAATTCAAATACAAATGGAGAAATATAAGTCTCTCTACCCAACGAAAACCCAACACCGAGTAAGTAGCTTAGCGTTGCAAAAAAAAGATTGGGTAAATACAGTACTTGTAGCAGAACTAGTAGAATTCCACCTAGTATTCCTGGTTGAATGACGATTGTTAAATTTTTTGCAGTATTAAAATTTAAGGCTAGCGATAACGTAAAAATCAATCCACTAACTCCCAATAAAACCAAGAACATGCTAAATGGTAATTTAATTAAGTTTTCGATTTTTTTAGTAGAAGTAGCCATTATTAAAATTATCAATAAGATTGGTATGCCTCTAAGCCAATCAATTTTTACTTGAGCATTATTGGAGACTAGGGCCAAAATCGTATACAAAAGTACATAGTTAAGAATAAAATACGCTCTACTAGTTTTACGATTAGCCAAAGTTTCGTTTGCTCGATTAAAACCATTTTTAATTGCAAGCCATGGAAAAATCACAGCTCCTATTGGTAAATAAGAAAGGTATCCATTCATATCATTACTTAAAATATTAAAGGGAGTTAGATGTGTGCCAAGCCATAGCCAAACAGCAGCACGCATGGGGTCTGAAGTTGTTCCATAGGTACTACCGGCAGTTGCCCAAGCAAATAGAGTTATAAAGGCTATTGGAAAAATTATTATAAGAACTGATCTAATAACTTGTTGCAGCGTTACATAAAAATTACGTGCAACCATTAATTTCCTATCTGCGATTTATCCATTCAATATCTTGCGCATCAAGTTAGCGGTTTCGCTTGGTGTTTTACCAACCGCAACACCGACAGCTTCAAGTGCTTCTTTTTTAGCTGTCGCTGTACCGGATGAGCCAGAGACAATTGCTCCGGCATGTCCCATGGTCTTTCCCTCTGGAGCAGTAAAACCTGCGACATATCCGACTACTGGCTTGGTGACATACTCTTTAATAAATTGAGCAGCTCTTTCTTCCGCATCTCCACCGATTTCACCAATCATCACAATCGCTTCAGTTTCTGGATCATCTTGGAATGCACGCAAACAATCAATATGAGTTGTGCCAATTATTGGATCTCCCCCAATTCCAACAGCAGTTGTAAAACCAAAATCCCTCAATTCATACATCATTTGATAGGTAAGAGTTCCTGACTTTGAAACTAACCCAATCTTTCCTGGTCCAGTTATATCAGCTGGGATAATTCCAAGATTAGTTTTGCCCGGGCTAATAACTCCAGGGCAATTTGGACCAAGTATTTGTGTTTTGCCATTACTAATTGAATAAGCATAAAAGGCTGCAACATCATGAACTGGTATTCCCTCAGTAATTACCACAACTAGTAGGATTTGAGCATCAACTGCATCCACTACAGCTGCTTTTGCAAACTTTGGCGGAACAAAAACTACGGATGCATTTGCCCCAGTTGCTTGCATCGCATCCTTAACCGTATTAAAAACCGGAATTAAAGCACCATCCATATCGACAATTTGACCTCCTTTTCCAGGAGTAACACCGCCAACAATTTTTGTACCAGCTTTTAACATTCTCTTTGTGTGCTTAGTACCTTCTGAACCAGTCATACCTTGCACGATTACCTTAGTATTTTCATTAACAAATATCGCCATTATTTTGCCGCCAATTGTGCCGCTTTTGCTGCCGCACCATCCATAGTATCCAATTGCTCAATAAGTGGATGGTTTGCTTCATTTAAAATTTTTCTTCCTAAATCTACGTTATTGCCATCCAATCTAACAACTATAGGTTTAGTTGCTTGATTACCTAAAATTTTAAGTGCTTGAACAATTCCATTTGCTACAGCATCACAGGAAGTAATTCCACCAAATACATTAACAAAAACACTTCTTACATCTTCATCTCTTAAAATAATTGAAAGTCCATCAGCCATTACTTCTGCAGACGCTCCGCCGCCAATATCTAAAAAATTTGCAGGTTTGACGCCATATTTTTCACCTGCATATGCCACAACATCTAATGTGCTCATTACTAAACCAGCACCATTGCCAATAATTCCCACTTGGCCATCTAACTTTACATAATTTAAATCTTTTTCCTTAGCCAACGCCTCCAATGGATTAGTTGAACCATGGTCAATTAGACTCTCATGATCAGGGTGCCTAAAACTTGAATTATCATCTAAGGTTACTTTGCCATCAAGTGCAATTATCTTGCCGTCTAAACTTTTTACCAATGGGTTGATTTCCATTAAAGTCGCATCTTCTTTTATAAAGGCTTCCCATAGTTTTATCAAAACCTCTGCGACTTGGTCAACTACGTCTGTCGGAAACTGTCCAGCCTTAATAATTTCTATTGCTTGCGACTTATCAATGCCTGTATTTGGATCAATTCCAACCCTTGCAAGTTTTTCTGGGGTCTTATGAGCTACTTCTTCAATTTCCATGCCACCAGCGACTGATGCCATTACTAAAAAATTTCTATTTGCCCTATCCAGCAAAATTGCTAAGTAATACTCAGAATCAATGGGTGCTGCTTGAGCAATCATTACTTTTTTAACAATATGACCTTTGATATCCATACCTAAAATTGCTTTTGCTTTTTCTTTTGCATCAGAAGCGTTTTCAGCTAATTTAACACCACCAGCCTTGCCTCTACCACCAATTTTTACTTGCGCTTTTACTACAACTTTTCCTCCGATTTTTGCCGCAATTAACTCTGCTTCTTCAGGATTTGTTGCAACTGCACCGGCAAGAACAGGAATACGATGGGATTCAAATAGATCACGTGCCTGGTATTCAAAAAGATCCAATTTTTCCCCGATCAATAATTTCTATAACGAGGTGGTAATAGTAATGAAATGATGTGAAATTTTATAATTTCTCTACTGGGGCGTATCGCAATAAAAGTCTCTTGTGCCCGAATGAGCCGAAATCAATAGTTGCCTCTGCCCTATCACCTTCCCCACTAACCTCAATCACCTTACCTAAGCCAAATGTGTCATGTGATACTTGTTCACCAATTTCTAGTTTCATGGTGGTACTAGATTTACCAGTAGCTTTTGGGGCTAGAAAACTTCTTCTTGTGGAAGATTTACTTTTGAGCGGTGATTCTTGTGATTGATTCCATTCGATAACATTGTCTGGGATTTCACCAATAAATCTTGAGGCCGCGTTGTAATTAGGCGATCCCCAGGCTGATCGATACTCAGCTCTTGTAATAAACAGATTTGCTCTTGCTCTAGTTAATCCCACATACGCAAGTCGGCGCTCCTCTTGCAATTCTTCTGGGTCATCTAAAGTCCTAGAGTGTGGAAAAATTCCTTCTTCCATACCAGTCAAAAACACAGTCTTAAACTCTAATCCTTTTGCAGTATGCAATGTCATCATAGTTACAACACCACCATGATCTTCACCGTCAGGAATCTGATCAGCATCTGACACAAGTGAAACATTCTCTAAAAATCCTGAAAGAGATATCTCTTCACCTTCTTCAACTTCACTCTCTTCGTATTCAGTTGCTACTGCCACTAACTCCTCTAAATTCTCAACTCTAACCTCATCCTGAGGATCTTTACTATCCCGCAATTCCGCAAGCAGGCCAGACTGTTCTAAAACTGCTTGGGCAACTACCGATGGCCCAGTCTTTGCTTCTACAAGTGTTTGAATTGATTTAATAAGTTTTACAAATTCTTTGAGTGATAAAACAGACTTTGGTGAAATCTCTGTATTTTTATCAATTTCACATAATGTCTGCCAAAATGTTAAATTATTTTTCCGACCATACTCTTCAACTTGATCAATAGCCCTATCTCCGATACCCCGCTTGGGCGTATTGATAATTCTTCGCATAGATACTTCATCTTCAGGATTTACGACCACTCTCAGGTAGGCAAGAAAATCTTTTACCTCTTTGCGCTCGTAAAACCTCACTCCTCCTACAACTTTGTATGGAATTCCAACTCGAAGAAAGACTTCCTCAAAAACTCGGGATTGAGCATTTGTTCTATAGAAAATAGCAGTATCGCCTGGACTTGATTTGTTTAGATCTTTTAATCTTGCAATTTCTCGAACAACAAAATCTGCCTCATCATGCTCGCTTTCAGCGACATAACCACTAACTAAAGCTCCGCTACCCGCATCTGACCACAGATTCTTATCTTTTCTACCCTCATTATTGGAAATAACGGCATTAGCTGCACTTAATATATTTTGAGTTGAACGATAATTTTGTTCAAGTAAAATTGTTTTAGCATTTGGATAATCTAATTCAAATTGTAAAATGTTTCTTATATTTGCTCCTCTGAATGCATATATAGATTGATCAGCATCTCCAACTACACATAATTCAGCAAGTGGGAAACCCTCACGGTCTGCTCCAACCAATTCCTTAATTAATATATATTGCGCATGGTTTGTATCCTGATACTCATCGACCAGAATATGCTTAAACCTTGATCTATATTTAGCTTTAACTGCTGGGAATCTTTGCAGTACTTCAACAGTTTTAGAAATTAAATCATCAAAGTCCATTGAGTTGGCACCAGAGAGTCTTTTTTGATAAATTCCAAATACTTGTGCAACTATTTCTTGAAAATGATCTTTAGTCTGATTCAAATAATCTTCCGGACCCATTAACTCATTTTTTGCTTGTGAAATTATTGATGCAAAAGCTCTTGGGGCATAGCGTTTTTCATCAATGTTTAAATCTCGCATGATCAAAGTTATCAACTTCAAGGAATCGCTTTGATCATAAATTGTAAATGAATTTGTATAGCCAAGTAGTGATGCTTCTGTTCTTAAGATTCTGACACACGCTGAATGAAAGGTTGAAACCCACATTGACTTTGCCCTGGCTCCAATAAGCTCTGCAACTCGTTCCTTCATTTCACCAGCTGCTTTATTTGTAAAGGTAATTGCTAATACCTCAAAGGGTGAGGTGTTTCTTTCTGCCAAAAGATATGCAATTCTTCGAGTTAAAACTCTAGTTTTACCAGAGCCTGCGCCCGCTACTACAAGTAGTGGTGATCCTTCGTGCTTTACCGCTGCTAATTGATTTGGGTTTAAACCATCAGTTAGCTTGGACATATTGCTAAGTCTATCGGTGGTTAAGACAAAGGGTTTTGCTACGGTAATCTAGTTTCCAATGAAACCTTTAGAAGATAGTGAAATTGAGCGAGTTCTTGTCGTTACCGCCCATCCTGATGATTGTGATTTTGGTGCCGCCGGCACGATTGCTTTATGGACGGCCAAAGGAATAAAAGTTTCCTACTGTATTTGCACAAATGGTGATCAAGGTGGGGAGGATCCAAATGTTCCTAGAGAGGATATGCCTAAAATTCGCCAGCGTGAACAACAACAAGCGGGGCAAGCTCTTGGCGTAACTGATATTACATTTCTAAATTACCGAGATGGTTGGCTTGTACCAACAATTGAGCTTAGAAAAGACATCGTCCGACAAATTAGAATTAGTAAGCCTGATCGAATGATTATTCAATCACCAGAACGAAATTGGGAACGGCTCTTTGCTTCTCATCCAGATCATATGGCAGCAGGAGAGGCTGCGATTCAAGCGATCTACCCTGATTCTCGCAATCCATTTGCTTTCGAAGATTTGTTAAAGGATGAAGGCTTACAGCCGTGGCAGGTCAAAGAGGTATGGGTTATGTCTTCTCAAAACCCTGATCACTTTGTTGATATCACCTCTACATTTCACAAAAAGATGCAAGCGCTTCATAGTCACGTTAGTCAAACTGCACATAATGCAAATTTAGAGAACATGGTACGGGAATGGGGAGAAAAAAACGCAGCAGCAAATAATTTACCAGCAGGCACCATTGCTGAAGTTTTTAAGATTGTCACTACAAATTAACGAACTCTTACTCGTTCAATAGCTATTTTGCGTTTTGGTGTTCCTTCAGCTTTACCATCGATAACTCCATCTTTCGCAACAGCCTTAACTATTTCTAGGCCCTTTATTACCTTGCCCCAAATTGTGTAATTTGGTGGCAATGTCGAGTCGTTATAAACAATAAAGAATTGACCTCCGTTACTCATGTTTTCTGAATTCCAAACACCAACTACCCCAGTTGAATAATTACTTTCACTATTAGTTGGCAAATTTTCGTTGTCATACTCAAAACTTGGTGCACCCATCCCGGTGGCGGTTGGATCCCCACAATGAAGTAAATAGCTTTCGGAAGTAGTCAAGCGATGACATAAGGTTTGATCAAAATATCCACCTTTTGCAAGCGCAGCCATGGCAGCTACGGTAACTGGAGCATTTGCTCCAAAAGCCTCAATTACTATGTCACCACAGTTTGTTGAAATATTAAATAATTTATTTTTGAAAGGACCTTTTACCTCTGGTGGTAAAATATTTTTTACAGTGTGTCCTTTTGCCTTAGTCGCCTTGCAGTTTAATTTAAATGACTTACCATTTTGTGTGGCTGCCGCAGTTGAAGAATAAATCGAAGACAATGCAAAAATAGCTAAAGAGAAGATAACTATTTTTATTTTGATCATGACGAAAGTTTAATCAATAAATATCGAATCCCCAACAAAAAATTGATTAAATACAGAATTACAACCGAACTTTAAGAACTTTCACAGTTTATTAAGGTTTTACCACTATTTCTACACGCTGAAATTCTTTCAATTCTGAATAACCACATGTAGCCATGGATCTCTTGAGCCCGCCAAATAAATTCATGGATCCATCTGATGTATATGATGGGCCAGTTAAAACCTCACCCAAGCTACCAACTGTTCCTACCTTTACTCGATTTCCTCTAGGTAGTTCGGCATGATGTGCTTCTAGACCCCAATGCCAGCCTTTACCCGGCGCATCAGATGATTTTGCTAAAGGTGATCCCATCATGATCGCATCAGCACCGCAGGCAATTGCTTTGGCAATCTCACCACTTGAACTTACCGAGCCATCAGCAATTACATGCACATATCTGCCACCAGATTCATCTAGGTAATCTCGTCTTGCTGAAGCCACCTCAGCCACCGCTGAAGCCATTGGTACTGAAATTCCCAAAACTGTTTTTGTTGTATGAGCAGATCCACCACCAAAACCAACCAATACCCCTGCAGCCCCTGAACGCATCAAATGAAGTGCACCTTGAGCAGTTGCACAGCCACCAACAATTACTGGTATATCTAATTCATAAATAAATTTCTTTAGATTTAAAGAAGTTGAGTGATCAGATACGTGCTCAGCAGAAACAGTGGTTCCACGGATTACAAAAATATCTACGCCGGCATCTATAACTGCTTTGTGAAATTCAACTGTGCGCTGTGGCGATAGAGCACCAGCAACGGTAACTCCCGCCGCTCTTATTTGAGCAATTCTTTCTTTAATGAGAGAAGGTTGAATCGGCGCAGAATAAATTTCTTGCATTCTTTTAATTGCTTTATCCTCTGAGAGTTTTGCCATATCTGATAATTGTTTCTCAGCATCTTCATATCTTGTCCAAATACCCTCAAGATTTAAAACTCCAAGTCCGCCTGCTTGGCCAATCGCGATAGCAGTAGCTGGAGAGACAACTGAATCCATCGGAGCTGCAAGAAATGGCAATTCAAATTTATATGCATCAATCTGCCAGGAAATAGATACTTCTTCTGGATCGCGAGTTCTTCTGGATGGAACTATTGCAATGTCATCAAAGGAGTAAGCAGCTCGTGCGCGCTTGCCTGGGCCTATTTCAATGTCGGACATATGACCAATCGTATCTGTTTAGAGAATTGGAATGAAATTTAAGTTAGTAAGTCCCAAGCTCTAACACCACCAACGACTCCTGCTGAGTTGGGAATGATCTTGACTTTATAGTCAAAGCTTCTTAAAGCTGATTTACTAATTCTCTGTGAATTACCACCACCAATATATAATTTATCCCAGATTATCATTGGATATAACTCTCCAATTAATGCCTTTACGCGTCTAGACCATAGTTGATTTCCCATTCGCCTTCTGGAGATTTCTCCAATCCAGGCATCAATAGTTTTTCCATATCGAATAGTGGCATGTGATAACTCAAGGTGGGGGGCTAATTTGCCGTTGTTAAACATGGCACAACCCAAGCCAGTGCCAAAAGTTAAAACTGTTTCAAGCCCTACACCAGTAATCACTGCTGATGCGTGTACCTCTGCGTCATTAAGTACCAAAATTGGAAGTTTCAATTTTTTATTTAGAGTGCTCTGAAGATCAAAACCATGCCAAATTTTCTTTAGATGAGGATCAGGTAAAGTTCTTGGGCCTCGCTTGTTTATATAATGTGGAATAAATACAATTTTGCCATTTCTAATCATTCCTGGTAAACCAACAGTTACGCGGTTTACCCTCTGATCTGCCAGCACAAAATCAGTGATGATCTCAACCAATAAATTAGGTGATAATGGGTAAGGCGTTTTAAGATAAGGAAAATCAACTAATACTTTTCCACGTTGATCAAATACTGAAGCCTTGATTCCAGTTCCACCGCAATCAACTGTCAGTGTTATATTTTCCACTAGTTGATGTTAGTGGAAAATAAGTTTTTTTGAAACCAAGGCTTCATTTAATTTACTTAGTGAGAATGTCCACCTGGTCCATGTGAGTGTCCATGTCCTGCTGGTTCATCTTTTTTCTCTTCTGGAGTCTCAAAGACCAAAGCTTCAGTTGTGATGAACATTGCAGCAATTGAGGCTGCGTTTGCTAGCGCTGACCTAGTTACCTTGACTGGGTCAATAACGCCTTCTTTAACAAGATCTGTGTAGGTCTCAGAATACGCATTAAAACCATCATTAGGTTTCATTGTTCTTACTTTAGAGACAACTACATATCCTTCTTGGCCAGCATTTTCTGCGATCCAACGAAGTGGTTCATCACAGGCTTTGCGAACTAAGCGAACCCCAACAGCTCGATCGCCTTCAAAACCTAAATCATTATCAAGTGCAGTTGCAGCATGAACTAATGCAGCTCCCCCACCAACAACAATTCCCTCTTCAACAGCTGCTCTTGTAGCAGAGATTGCATCTTCAAGGCGATGCTTTTTCTCTTTTAGCTCCACCTCAGTATGCGCACCAACTTTGATTACGCAAACTCCACCAGCAAGTTTTGCCACCCGCTCTTGAAGTTTTTCGCGATCCCAATCAGAATCTGTATTTTCAATCTCTCGGCGAATCTCAGTTACTCGAGCTGCAACATCATTTTTATTTCCAGCTCCATCAACAATTGTGGTGTTGTCCTTAGAGATAACTACGCGTCTTGCTTTGCCTAGCATCGAGATATCTATCTGCTCAAGCTTTAAGCCAACCTCAGCTGAGATAACTTGGCCGCCAGTTAATATCGCAATATCTTGCAACATTGCTTTTCTGCGGTCACCAAAACCAGGTGCCTTAACAGCAGCTGAAGCGAAGGTGCCACGCATGCGATTAACCACAAGTGTTGAGAGTGCCTCACCCTCTACATCTTCAGCGATAATCAAGAGCGGTTTACTAGCCTGGGCTACCTTTTCCAGCACAGGTAAAACCTCACTTAGGGCAGAGATTTTTTGACCTGAAATCAAAATAAATGCATCTTCTAAAACTGTCTCCATACGATCTGTATCAGTAACAAAGTAGGGAGAAATATAACCCTTATCAAATTGCATACCTTCGGTGAACTCAAGCTCAAGTCCAGTTGTTGATGATTCTTCAACAGTAATCACACCATCTTTACCAACTTTGTCCATGGCTTCAGCAATCAGATCACCAATAGCTTTATCCTGGGCTGAAATGGTTGCTACATCTGCGATCTGAGACTTACCACTTACGGCAGTTGAATTCTTTCGCAATGACTCTGTAATAGCAGATACTGCTTGTTCAATTCCGTACTTTAATTCCATTGGTTGGGCACCGGCAGCTAAATTACGTAGACCCTCTTTAACCATGGCTTGTGCCAAAACAGTGGCGGTAGTTGTACCATCTCCTGCAACATCATTGGTTTTCTCTGCAACTTGTTTAACAAGTTGAGCACCCATGTTCTCTGCTGGATCTGATAATTCAATCTCTTTAGCAATTGTTACACCATCATTGGTAATTAAAGGTGCACCATAGCTTTTTGCAATAACTACATTTCGACCCTTAGGCCCAAGTGTTACCTTTACAGTATCAGCAAGTATGTTTACGCCGCGCTCCATCGCGCGACGGGCTGCTTCATCAAATTGAAGTGATTTACTCATATTTACTTCTTTGCGATGATTGCTAGTACATCACGGGAAGAAAGTACTAAGTACTCTTCATTGTTGTACTTAACTTCAGTACCGCCATACTTTGAATACAGAACAACATCGCCCTCTTTAATATCTAACGGAATGCGATTTCCGTTTTCAAATCTTCCAGGCCCAACCGCCATGACGGTTCCTTCTTGTGGCTTCTCTTTGGCAGTATCTGGAATTACTAACCCAGATGCAGTTTTTTGCTCTGCTTCATTTGCCTTTACGACAATACGATCTTCTAGTGGCTTGATTGAAATTGCCATCTTTTTTACTCCTTTTGTTGGTTACTTACGGTTCTTAAAAACCTCTGCTTCGGTCACCTGGGGCGTTAATTAGCACACGCAGGCTTAGAGTGCTAAAGCCAACTTTAAAGGGCGAACTGCGCTTGGGGCAAATTAGCGCTCTAATTTAAAAGATAACCTGAGAGATCTCAGCGGCTGAGTCCGCCGATATACCCAGCTGGGAGGGCGCTAACCCCTCACTGATCGCAAGTGAGCCTAGGGCTGCCACCATCGCCCCATTATCGGTGCAAAGGTTTGCAGGTGGTATCGAGAGCTCAACCTTGGCTGCCTGGCATCGAGCCATCGCTAGCTGGCGAAGCCTGCTATTTGCTGCCACCCCCCCGGCAATAACTAAATTATCAATTCCGCTTTCTTGGCAAGCTGCTAAAGACTTAGTTAAAAGCACATCCACCACTGCTTCTTGAAAAGATGCTGCTACATCTGCTTTTTTATAATTTGGTGTTTGCTCTAAATATCTAAGCACAGCAGTTTTTAAACCTGAAAATGAAAAATCATATCTATGCTTTTGGATATCTAAGTTTTGCGATAAACCTCTAGGAAATATAATTTCATCTGCCTTACCATTTTTAGCTTCACTATCAATAACTGGTCCACCCGGAAATCCAAGTCCCATAATTCTGGCTACCTTATCAAAAGCTTCACCAGCAGCATCATCAATAGTTGCACCCTTTACCTTCACATCTTTAACAAGGTTATTTATTTGTAATATCGAAGAGTGGCCACCACTTACTAAAAGTGCGATTGCTGGACGAAGTGTTTTCTCATTATTCAACATATCTACTGCAATATGCGCAGATAAATGATTTACCCCGTACAGCGGTTTGTCTAAAGCAAGCGCCAAGCCCGAAGCACTACTTACTCC
>VGAA01000010.1 GCA_016870895.1 Actinomycetota bacterium
CACCAAGAATTGCAACGGTTGATTGCCAAATTGCGGGGGTAAATATTCCAAAGGGAGCTCATGTATTAGTTAGTCAGTATGTAACGCATAGAGATCCAAAGTACTTTCCAAATCCAGAGAGCTGGCAGATCGATAGATGGTTAGATGCTAATTTTGAAAACTCACTACCTAAAGGGGCCTACTTTCCATTTGGTGGTGGTAGCCGCAAATGTTTAGGTGAGTACTTTGCCATTGCTGAGGCAAGATTAATCTTATTAATGGTGGCAAAAAGATTTAGATTAGATGGAAAATTTCCAACGGCGCAACCACGGGCAACTTATCGACCAAAGGGTGAGGTAAAAAACAAGGTTAGCCTGCGCTAACTATTTTCAAAAAAGTTAGTTTAATGAAAAGGATGGATACTTATCAGTTACTAACAAAAATGCATATCCATAAATTCGATTCCAAAAAGCAATTACCTTAACCACCTCTTCGGCTTTAGCCTCTGGATAGGTGCCAGTTCTAACCACTGAAAACCAGGCCATTAGGGTAAGAGCTAAGCCATATAAGCCATAGAGAAGGCCAACAATATAAAGTGGAATAGCTAAAAACCACTTAACCAGTGGCAACCAGGGTGAGAGGTTTTTACCACCATCGATCTCTGGGTAAATTAATCGAACCTTCTCATTTGACTCAATTGATGGGTAGGAATCGGTTAACACTAAAAGATAGATTGTCACCCGATTACTAAGCTCTAAAAATGCTTTATTAAAGGCTAATACATAGGATGGATACTTATTGCGAAATAACAGCGCCAAGATTGTTGGTAAAAATAGGATGCCACCTGCTATACCCATCGCCTCATCGGTAAAATTTGAAAAACTGCTTAAAAAAACAATTACTGGAAAGGCTAATATCAATCTAATTAGCGCAGTATTTTTATCCCGATTATCTAGATCAACACTTATTTCAGTCATTATTTGATCGCTCATACTGCAATCCTACCTAAAGTACTGGCAAATACCGACCAAGCTCATAGGCGCTGACCTGTTTGCGATACTCATCCCACTCAGCGCGCTTATTTAATAATACATACTCAAATACATCATTGCCTAAAGTTTTTTTCACTAACTCACTTTTTTCCATAGCGCTAATTGCCTCTGCCAAATCAGTTGGCAGTGGCGCTGGATTAGTATTTTCAGTTAACTCATAATTACCCTCAACTCCGGCAATACCTGCGGCAATAATTACCGCATATGCTAAATATGGATTACAAGCAGAGTCAGGAGATCTAACCTCAATACGGGTTGAGGCCTCCTTCTTTGGTTTATAGGTTGGAATCCGAACCATGGCATTGCGATCACTTTGAGCCCAGGTAGCAAAGGCTGGCGCCTCACCACCACCACTTAATCGCTTATATGAATTAACCCATTGATTAGTAATTGCTGTTATCTCAGCAGCATGTTTAATAATTCCGGCGGTAAATGATCTGCCCACTTTAGATAATTGCATTGGCGCACCCGCTTGGTAAAAAGCATTCTTCTCACCCTCAAATAATGAGATATGAGTATGCATGGCAGAGCCTGGGTGATTAGTAAATGGCTTTGGCATAAAGGAGGCGTAAAAACCTTGATCTAATGCCACCTCTTTAACTACATGTCTAAATGTCATGATGTTATCGGCAGTAGATAATGCATCGGCATACCTTAAATCAATCTCCTGTTGGCCAGGAGCTCCTTCATGGTGGGAAAACTCAACTGAGATTCCCATCGCCTCTAAAATCGTAATTGCCTGTCTTCTAAAATCATGACCAACTACAGATGGGGTGTGATCAAAGTAGCCAGCAGAATCAACTGGTATTGGCTCTTGGCCTAACTTTGGTTCATCTTTAAATAAGAAAAATTCAATCTCTGGGTGGGTGTAACAGGTGTAACCAAGCTTGGCCACCTTTTCTAAGGTCTGCTTTAACACTCTTCTAGGATCAACCGATGCTGCTTTGCCATCTGGCATTGTGATATCGCAAAACATACGCGCAGCTCCTGGTGCTTCGGTTCGCCAGGGCAGAATAGAAAAACTTGCTGGATCTGGCTTTGCCAACATATCTGATTCACTTACCCTGGCAAAGCCTTCAATCGCAGAGCCATCAAAACCAATTCCTTCTGCAAATGCATTCTCTAATTCAGCTGGTGCGATGGCTACTGATTTCAAAAAACCTAAAACATCGGTAAACCAAAGTCTGACAAATCGAATATTGCGCTCCTCTAAGGTGCGCTGCACAAATGCTTGTTGTTTAGCTAAATCATTTGGGAAGGTCATAGAGGTAATTAAAGCCAGTAAAAATTACGGCCGTGTTAAATATCCAGGATTAACCAGGCTGGAGGGCAAAAAACTAGGCTTAAATTACAAAAAACTCCGATGAATCCACCGATGTTTTAGCTGGCACCTCTTTAGTTACCACCATGTTGGCACTAATTTTTGCACCCTCGCCCACCTTAATATCACCTAAAACTCTAGCCCCAGCCCCAATCACAACATTATTTCCAATCGTTGGATGACGCTTTCCACTACCAATTCCGCGAGCGCCTAATGTGACATCATGATAAATCATTACATCATCACCAACCACAGCGGTAGCACCAATAACTACTCCCATGCCGTGATCAATAAAAAATCTGCGCCCGATTTTGGCCGCTGGATGAATCTCAATTCCAGTTACCGCTCTTATCCAGTTTGAATAAATCCGGGCGAGAAGTTTTAATCTTATCTGCCATAAAAAGTGCGCAATTCGATATCCCCAAACAGCATGCACCCCTGGATAGGCAAGCAGCACCTCCAACCAATTTCTAGCAGCTGGATCCTGGCGCAGTGCCGCTTGAATATCTTCGCGAATACGATTTATCAAATTAATCCATCAAATCTTGAAAGAGGATAGTTGATAGGTATCGCTCGCCAAAGGAAGGAATAATCACCACAATAGTTTTGCCAGCAAACTCTGCTCGCTGCGCTACCTGGTGTGCTGCCCAAAGCGCAGCTCCCGATGAGATACCAGCCAAAATTCCCTCGTGGGTACCGGCAGCGCGAGCGTACTTCACACCATCTTCGGCGGAGGCATCTAAAATTTCATCATAAACAGTTCTATCTAAAACAGGTGGAATAAAGTTTGCACCGATTCCTTGGAATGGATGCTTTCCTGGCTCGCCACCATTTAATAACGGGGAGGCAGCTGGCTCCACACCAAAAATTTTCACAGAAGGCTTTTTAGATTTTAATAATTGACCAACACCAGTGATTGTGCCACCAGTTCCAATACCAGCAACGACCGCATCAACGGTGCCATCGGTATCTCGCCAGATCTCCTCACCAGTTGTTCGGCGGTGAATATCTGGGCCAGCTTGGTTTTCAAATTGGCGAACTAATACCGCACCGGTATCTTTCAAAGACTCTGCCTTAGCAACTGCACCCTTCATACCTTCAGCTGCTGGGGTAAGAATTAACTCTGCGCCAAAGGCACGAAGTAATGCCTTTCGCTCACTAGACATCGACTCTGGCATAGTCAAAATTGTTTTATACCCTCTTGCAGCTCCTACCATGGCCAGTGCAATTCCAGTATTTCCACTTGTGGCCTCAACAATTGTGCCCCCTGGCTTTAACTCACCAGATTTTTCGGCAGCATCCACCATGGCAATACCCAGGCGATCTTTTACAGTTGAGGTTGGATTATAAAACTCTAATTTTGCCAGCACATTGGCAGTTGAATTGGTCATGATCTTATTTAATTTAACCAACGGGGTGTTGCCAAAAACTTCCGTAATATTGTTATAAACCTTCATATTCTTGCCTTTCGTTTGGGTTGTTTTCTAATACTTTTAAAAGCGGATTTTGCATTGGCATAGATATGCCTAGTGGAATTGAATTAAAAATTAAATTAGCAGCAACAAGAGGCAATACGGCCAAAATCAACTACCCGCCGACGGGTGAAGTACCAACGTGAAAATATAGCAGGAGTGCGTTGATTAGCCATAGGGTAAATAATGGCAAAGTGATTCATTAATTACTAGTTGCAAGGTATTTGCGTGTTCTGCAGGTGAGCGTAAATGAGGCTTAAGACTCATTCCAATGTGAGGTAATTGGCAACCTTCTATCCTTACCAAAAGCACGTTTTGAGATCTTAGTGCCCGGTGGATACTGCCGACGTTTGTACTCTGCTCGATCTACCAGCCTGACCACCTTATCTACTAAAGCTAAATCAAATCCAGCTGCCAGAGCAGCTGGCCGGCCACCATCTTGATCTATATATATGGCAAGTATTTTATCTAGGGTGAAGTAATCTGGCAGTGAATCAGAATCCTTTTGATTAGGCGCAAGCTCAGCACTTGGCTCTTTGGTAATTGAGTTAGATGGAATTGGTGGCGTTTGCCCTTGCAAGATCGCTAGCTCATTGCGCCACTTAGCTAATTGCCATACTTGAGTTTTATATAAATCTTTAATAGGTGCAAAACCACCAACTGCATCACCATATAAGGTGGAGTAGCCAACTGCTAGCTCAGATTTATTTCCAGTTGCTAAAACTAAGTGGCCCTCTTGATTTGATAATCCCATCAAGGTAATCCCACGTACTCTGGCTTGCAGATTCTCCTCCGCCACCCCATCTAGCCTTAAGTTCTCTAATAGATTTGCCACCATCGGTGTAATCTCAATAATCCGATAATTTAGGCCAATATTTTCCGCTAAGGCTTTAGCATCCCCTAATGAGTGATCAGATGAGTACTTACTTGGCATGGCTACGCCATATACCCGATCTGCCCCAATCGCATCGGCGGCTAAAGCTGCCACCAGTGCCGAATCAATGCCGCCAGATAATCCAATAATCACCGATTTAAAATTATTTTTCTCAACATAATCTTTTAAACCTAAGGTGAGCGCCTGCCAGATCTGCTCACTCTCTCCTAATTTGTGGGCCATGCCAGATTTAATCTTTTGATACTTCAAGATTGGTGGATTTGAGATTACTAAATCTGGATCACTAGAGGCTAGCGCCACATCTAAATCAATCACCATCAGCCCCTCTTCAAATTGCGGAGCTCTAGCAATAATCTCACCAGTTTTACTGACCACAATTGTGTCGCCATCAAAAACTAAATCATCCTGGCCACCACTCATATTTACATAGGCAAGTGGTGCGCCCACCTCTAGCGCACGGGTTTGCACCAGGGTTAGCCGTAGATCATCCTTATTAATCTCAAAGGGTGAGCCATTTGGCACCAGTAGTAATCCAATATTTCGTTTGGCCAGCTCGGCCACCGGTCCACCTGATTGCCAAATATCCTCACAGATGGCAATTCCAATATCGACCCCACAAACTCGGATTACTAATGAGTGATTTCCGGGCACAAAGTTTCGATACTCATCAAAGACGCCATAATTTGGCAGATGGTGTTTGATATAGGTAGCAACTACCTCACCTCGATAAATTACCGCCACACAATTTTGGGGTTTGCCACCTTCAGATTGACCGAGGTAGCCAACTAATAAAGTTAGATCTCCATTGCCCTCGCTATTAATGCGATTAGCTAACTGCTCTAATGCATTGATCGAGGCAGCCCTAAAGGATGGCCGGTTTGCTAAATCCTCAACTGGATAGCCAGTTAAAACCATCTCTGGATAAACCACCACGACCGCGCCAGCATTGGCGGCATCAAATGCGTACTTAGAAATAAGGTCAGTATTTTTACTCAGATCTCCAACTGTTGGATTGATCTGCGCAAGGGCAACTCGGATCTGACCTATCTGGCTCACTTTTCAAGAGTACCTGAAGTGGCGCACTTGGTGGGAGGTGAAGTAAAGTTTGACCACCTCAATAAAAAGACAGGGACCAAACAATGGCCTTGATCTTAAGGAGAAAAATGAGCAATGCTCAAAGTAAGCGAATTTCAACCTTAGATTTAGCTGCCAAAAAAGCTAGTGGCCAAAAGTGGGCGATGCTGACCTGCTATGAACAGATGGTGGCGGCCATATTGGATGAGGCAAATATTCCAGTTTTATTAGTTGGCGACTCTGCGGGCAATAATTTCTTAGGTTATGAAAATACCATCCCGGTAACGGTTGATGAATTAATTCCAATGGCTAGAGCGGTAGTTAGCGCTACTAATAAAGCGATGGTGGTAGCAGATCTACCCTTTGGCTCCTATGAAAACTCACCTGAGCAAGCCTTGGTAACGGGGGTTAGATTTTTTAAAGAGGCGAAGGTGCAGGCAGTAAAACTTGAAGGTGGTAAAAAAGTTGTGCCCCAAATTGAGAAATTAATTGCTGCTGGTATTCCAGTGATGGGACATTTAGGTCTTACCCCGCAATCTGTTCACACGCTCGGCGGCTATAAGGTGCAGGGTCGAGGCGAGGATGGTGAGCGAATTAAATCTGATGCTAGAGCTCTGGCCGCGGCTGGGGTTTTTGCAATTGTGTTAGAGGCGGTACCAGCGGATTTGGCCAAAGAGATTACCCAGGAGTTATCCATACCAATAATTGGTATTGGGGCGGGTATTGATTGTGATGGCCAAGTATTGGTTTGGACAGATCTAATGGGTATCACCGAGAACCCACCAAAACTTGCTAAGGCATACCGCAATTTGCGCAAAGAGATGGTCGATGCTGCCACCGAATTTGCTAATGATGTTGCTAATGGCCACTTTCCCACCAGCCAGCAGAGTTTTAACTAATTAAAAAGCGCAGCTGGGCGGATTTTTCACCATTAGAAGTGAAAAAACGGGGTAATTTTTAATAAATTTCTCAACTTTTGGTAGAAATAATGAAAAAATTGATAAAAATCGGCAAAAAGTTAACTCACCAGTAGTTTTTGCACCGATTATCGACAAAAAAATACCCAATTTTTGGAAAAAAAAGCGATAAAAATTAAGTAAATTAATTTGCGACACGCTTCATAAATTTCGCCAAATAAGTGGAAAGTTTTCCTAATTAGTGCCACGCTTATCCATGAAACAGGTTCGGTGACGGATCGAACCACTTTGATAGGAGATCTACGTGGCTGCAAAGCGTCGTAAGAAAGCAGCAAAAGCTGCACCAAAGCGTCGTCGTCGTAAGGCTGCTGCTAAAGCTGCCCCAAAGCGTCGTCGTCGTAGGAAGGCAGCAAAGGCTGCTCCAAAGCGTCGTCGTCGTAAGAAAGCAGCAAAGGCTGCTCCAAAGCGTCGTCGTCGTAGGAAAGCTTCAAAGTAAGTTATTAACTAAAAAACCCCGCCAATCAAATGGCGGGGTTTTTTATTGTCTAAAAACTCATTTCTTTCTAGATAGGCTTTACCCATAATGCGCAGCGGTCTTGACCTATCCCATATCGATAAAACTGTCCGAGCCCAGGATGACCTATATAGGTTTATGAATGGCAACTGGCTGAAAGAATCTGTTATTCCAGCCGACCGAGCTAGTGATGGCGCCTTTTACCGATTGTATGAACAGGCAGAAAAGCAGGTTAAGCAAATCATTTTGGATCAGGCAAAGGATCAGCCGGCGGCAGGTAGTAATGCCCAAAAAATAGGTGATTTATATAGCTGTTTTATGGCTGAGGAGCGAATTGAGCAGTTGGGCATCTCACCCATAAGGGGCGATTTAGAATTGGCGCAAAAATTTAATTCTAAAAATGAGTTTATAAAACTCTTAGCCCAGCAGGAGGCAAAGGGTTTAGGTGGGCTATTTTATTTATTTGTTTCAACTGATCATAAGGATTCAACTAAGAACATTATTTACCTAGGTCAAAGTGGTTTGTCCCTGCCCGATGAGGCTTACTACAAAGAGGCGGAGTATGAGCCAATCCGGCAGGCTCTCCTTTTGCATATTGAAAAGATGTTTGAGCTAGCCGAGCTGCCAAACTCAAAACAAGCTGCTGAGCTAATCCTTAAGTTAGAGACTCAGATTGCAGATCATCATTGGGATCAGGTCAAGGATCGAGATGCCACCCTGACCTATAACAAAAATACCTTTGATCAGCTAGTGCAGCTGTGCCCAGAGTTTGAGTGGCAAAGTTGGATTGAAGGTAGTCAGACGCCAAAAGAGGTGCTGGCGCAGGTAATCATTCGCCAGCCATCCTTCTTTGCCGGCCTATCTAACTTATTGAGCAATTTTGAGTTAGAAAAGTGGCGAGCTTGGCTTACCTGGCAGATTCTCTCCTCAAGTGCTCCTTATTTAAATCAGGAGCTAGTTAATGAGAACTTTAATTTCTATGGCACCACCCTCTCTGGAACGCCAATGCTTAAAGATAGGTGGAAGCGAGCAGTTGGTTTGGTTGAAGCCTCACTTGGTGAGGCGGTTGGCCAGATCTATGTCCAGCGCCATTTTGGCCAACAGGCTAAGGAGCGGATGGTGGATTTGGTGGCAAATCTAATCCAGGCCTACCGAGAGGATATTGCCGCCCTTACCTGGATGGGCGATGAAACTAAGAAAAAGGCCTTTATTAAGCTGGATAAATTCACCCCAAAAATTGGCTACCCAGATAAGTGGCGTGACTACAGCAAATTAACTATTACCTCAGATGATCTAATTGGCAATCTAGCTCGGATCTCTAAATTTGCCAGTGAGTATGAATTTAGCAAAATTGGCAAAGCAGTCGATCGATCTGAGTGGTATATGACCCCACAAACTGTTAATGCCTACTACAACCCAGGAATGAATGAGATTGTATTTCCAGCGGCAATTTTGCAGCCACCATTTTTTGATGTGCTAGCCGATGATGATGCCGCTAATTATGGTGGTATTGGCGCAGTGATTGGCCATGAGATTGGCCATGGCTTTGATGATCAAGGCTCTAAATATGATGGTGATGGAAATTTAGAGAATTGGTGGAGCCAGGCAGATCGGATTGAGTTTGAAAAGTTAACTCAAAAATTAATTGCGCAATATGATCAACTCTCACCCACCGATGCCCCAGATGTTAAGGTCAATGGCGCACTGACAATTGGTGAAAATATTGGCGATCTTGGTGGCTTAACTATTGCTTACAAGGCTTATCAAATCTCTCTTGCCGGAAGGCAAGCACCAGTTATAGATGGCTTTACCGGTGATCAAAGATTTTTCCTAGGTTGGGCCCAATCTTGGCGAGGAAAGTATCGTGCTGAGGAGGTAAGAAGAAGGATTGCAACCGATCCTCACTCCCCAGATGAGTTTAGGTGTAATCAGGTGGTTTCAAATTTAACTGAGTTTTACGACGCCTTTGGCGTGAGTGAAAATGATAAACACTTTATACCCCAATCTGATCGGGTTCGAATCTGGTGAGTTCAGGATTTAGCTTTAGAGTTGAAAACCAACTTTCCAATAGATTAGGTAGAACTGGGGTAATAACTACCCCACATGGCGAAATTAAAACGCCAGCCTTTATCCCGGTGGGCACAAAGGCCACCTTAAAATCAGTACTTCCGGAAGCATTAACTGAGCTGGGCGCCCAAGCTCTCTTAGCAAATGCCTACCATCTCTACCTACAGCCTGGCGCTGATGTGGTGGATGAGGCTGGTGGGGTAGGAAAATTTATGAATTGGCCAGGACCCACCTTTACCGACTCTGGCGGTTTTCAAGTTTTATCCCTAGGTGTGGGCTTTAAAAAAGTAATTGCCATGGATGAGAACACCTTTGAGTCCGATGAGGTAATCGCCGATGATAGGCAGCGGCTGGCCCACGTCGATGATGATGGGGTTACTTTTAAATCTCATTTAGATGGTTCCATGCACCGCTTTACCCCAGAGGTATCTATGCAGGTGCAACATCAATTGGGTGCAGATATTATTTTTGGTTTTGATGAGTGCACCACCTTGCACAACACTCGAAGTTATCAAGAAAAAGCTTTAGAGCGAACCAGGTTATGGGCGATTAGATGTTTACAGGAACATGAAAGATTAACCCAAGAGCGAAACGGAAAACCATACCAAGCACTATTTGGTGTTTTGCAGGGAGCTCAATATGAGGATTTACGTCGCAAAGCGGCAAAGGATTTGTCGCAAATGAGTGTTGCCGGAAGATCATTTGATGGCTTTGGAATTGGTGGGGCGTTAGATAAACAAAGCTTAGGAGAGATTTTAAGATGGGTAAATGAGGAGCTACCAGTAGATAAACCTAGACACTTTTTAGGAATTGGTGAGCCCGATGATTTATTTATTGGCGTAGAAAATGGCGCAGATACTTTTGATTGTGTTGCACCATCTAGACAGGCAAGAACGAGCTCAGTTTTCACTAAAGATGGTCGAGTAAATATCTCAAATGCTCCACATAAAAAAGAGTTCTTTCCAATTGAAAAAGATTGCAGTTGCTATACCTGCAAGAATTACACTAGAGCTTATTTATGCCATTTATTTAGAGCCAAGGAGATGGTGGCAGCAACCTTAACCACTATCCACAACCAGCACTTCATCGTTGGCCTGGTGGAAAAGATGAGAAAAACCATTGAAAATGGCAGTTTTTTCGAGTTTAAGCATGATTTTATGCTTCGCTACTATGCAAAGGCATAAAGCGGGTAGATTAGCGATATGGAGCAAGCAAGAAAACCGTTACGGATAGGTATTTTAGGTGCGGCCAGAATTGCACCAAGTGCCATCATCTACCCAGCGCAAGCCACTGGACATCAATTACTGGCTGTGGCCTCTCGAGATAAATCCCGGGCCGATGCCTTTGCTAAGCAGTATCAGGTAGCAAAAACCTATACCTCCTACCAAGATTTAATTGATGACCCCGAAATCGATCTGATTTATAACGCACTTCATAATGGCGCACATGGGCCTTGGAATCTAAGAGCGTTAGCTGCTGGCAAACATGTCTTAAGTGAAAAACCTGCGGTCAGTAATGCTGCAGAGGCAAAAGAGGTCTTAGCTGCGGTAAATAAATCTGGCAAGGTATTTATGGAGGGCTTTCACTACTACTACCACCCAGTTTTCCAACGAGCATTAGCCATTATTAAATCTGGTGAGATTGGTGAGGTAATTAAAGTGGAATCATCTCTGCTAATTCCAATGCCAGATCCAACAGATTTAAGGTTGCAATTTGATTTAGCTGGCGGTGCCACCATGGATGTTGGTTGCTACGCACTTCATAGCCAGCGAATGATCAGTCAATTAGTTGCAAATGGTGAGCCAAGTATTATCAAAACTGAATCAAATGCTGCCGATGGCAAAATTGATACTAAGTTATATATGCAGCTGCAGTATCCAAATGGAGTTTCAGCACTTGCCAAGGGAGATTTTGAATCAGCAGTTTTTGAAGCGCCCCTAACAATTACTGGTAGTAAGGGAAGTCTTCACCTACCTAATTTTGTGGTCTCCGGTTGGGATCCAAGAGTTATTGTTGAGGCCGGAGGCAGTAAGCGGGTTGAGCATATGCCGTCAATATCTACCTACACCTACCAATTACTTGCCTTTGCTGATGCAGTTGATCTGGGTAAGAGCGTAAAAACCGATGCCAAGGATGCACTAGCTCAAGCGATCTTGATCGATGCTGCCTATACCAGCTCAAACCTGCCGCTTAGACCTAAATTTAATATCGCATAGTTAGGTGAATCGGCCCGATCTAAATCACTCTATGCCAAGGGTTAAAATTCGGTTATGCCAATCCCAAAGGTGATCTTGTATTACATCTTTACCCCGCTAGCAGACCCAGCGGCCATTAAAGCCTGGCAAAAAAATCTATGCCAATCACTTAATTTAAAGGGGCGAATTATTATCTCCCCG
Source organism: Actinomycetota bacterium (assembly GCA_016870895.1). Taxonomy (GTDB): domain Bacteria; phylum Actinomycetota; class Actinomycetes; order Nanopelagicales; family Nanopelagicaceae; genus Nanopelagicus. Next base: position 11,688 of record VGAA01000010.1, read on the forward strand.
CATGGCATCAATGGCACATTAGGTGGCGATATGAATGAGCTGAAGAAATATATTCGTCAAACCAGAGGCTATAAAGGTTTTAAAAAGATGAAATTTAAGTGGTCTGAAGGAACTGGTAATGATTTTCCTAAATTAAGTGTCAAGGTGCGAGCCGAGCTAGTTGCTTTTGGGTATCCAACTGAGATTAAGGTAGATAAAAATGGCGTAGTCGGTGGTGGTAAGCATCTAAAACCACATCAAGTTGAAGAGTTGGTAAAACACCGCGGTGATGATGTTGTATTTTTTGATGGTCGCAATGCATATGAGGCAAGAGTTGGTAAATTTAAAAATGCGGTAGTGCCTGAGGTTGAAACTACTAGAGATTTTGTCTCTGAAATAGAAAGTGGAAAGTATGATCACCTAAAGGAAAAACCAGTAATTACCTACTGCACAGGTGGAATTAGATGTGAAGTCTTATCCTCAGTCATGAAAACTCGAGGGTTTAAAGAGGTTTATCAAATTGATGGTGGAATTGTTACTTATGGCAAAGAGTTTGGTGATGAAGGTTTGTGGGAAGGCTCGTTATATACCTTTGATAATCGGATGTCGATTGAGTTTAGTGATAAATTTAAATCAATTGCAAAATGTGAAAAGTGCGACAAAGATGCTTATCGTTTTTATGATTGCCCAAAGCCACCTTGCAACTCACTAAATCTTTTGTGTGCAAATTGCGCTGAAAAAATGAATGATGAGATTTGTACTCACCCGCAACGAAAGTACTCGAAAGCGGAATTAATCGGCTAACAGTTGCTTTGCGTGATCTTTCGGGTGATTTATATAGCTTTTAAGCCATTTTCTAACATCATAAGCACCTGACTCTGTGTGCACACCAGCATTTCCTAATTGTTCAACACTTAGACGTTTTATTATCTCAAGAGAGGCTGCTCTGGATGCTTTAAAGAGCGCTAATGAATTCTCTATTGGCAGTTGGGTGTAACCAAGTGTTGGATTTTGAGCCCAGATGTTTTCATCATAACCTTGAATAACACTGCCGGGTTCAGCGATCAACCGCTTAAGTCGAGCACATGATTGCGCCTCACTATCTGCTAAGTGGTGGATTACCTGCCGAGCATTCCAGCCATCTTGCTTTGCCTTATCTAAATCAGCTGGTGCTAGCTTTTCACAGGCGGATAGAAATGTATTTGTTGCCTCTTCATACTCTTTAGCAATTTGAGCGATCTCATTGTTTTGCACCTATTGATCCTACTACCGTCTGAAAAATGATCGTAATGCTCGCCAAATCCCCTGCCAAACCTTGGTTGATTGCTTTACAGGTGAAATTCCGATCACGCCAGTCGAACTAGGTTCTCCTGGAGTGCTAACGCTATAAAGGGCTGGTGAGCTTTCATCTAATGAGTTGGCAATAATTTTCATTTGTGAGACTATTGAAATACATCGAACAAATTGGGTCCTAGGTAGCTCGTCCGCTTTAGCGATTAACTCCTCGGTGAGATTATCAGCTGCCAATCGAAGATCTCTGGCAATATTATCTATCTGTGAATCTCGATTTTCAGATTCTAATAACTCTAACTTTTCAGTTATCGCACTACTTGTGGCAGATAGGGCGTAAGCGATCTGTCTATCAATCGTACTTTTTCTATTTTTATCTAAGGTTGAATCAAATAAAGTTCTAGCCATAGATCTAATCTGCACCACCATATGCTCAATTGCGACCCCTTGGATATACAAGGATTCAGCCTCATCTACTTCAGCAAGTGGTGACCATCTGGCATATCTTTTTGCCTCAATTGCTTGGGATCTTAAGGTCGGAATCTCCTCAACTAACAACCTTGCTTTTGCTAACCATGCACCAGATTGTTTTTGGGTAAATCCCGCTGCTACCCCCTCTGCCATCTCACTTATTAATTCAGCTCCTCTACCACCTAACCTTGATATTTGATTAACTGTTCGTCCAGCAGGGGTATTGGGGTGAGAAAAATAGGAAAAAACAATGCCAACTGCCGCGCCAATTAAAGTTGAAGCGACCCTGTGCTCAGCAGTTGAGCCACTAATTCCAGGGCCAATCACAATTAATGCTGTAACCGGCACATTCACCGCCGCCACCTCGCCCAGTCGAAGTCCTCTAACTACCACCAAACAAAGCAGTACTGTCATACCAATTGCTATTACACCAAAGCCAAAGTAGTAAACAATTAATAAGGCCACACCGGCGCCAATTGATGTTCCCACAATCAGTCCTAAGCCCTCTCGAATGGATTTATATAGTGAAATTCGAACACTTAGGGCGCACATAATCGCTGCCACCACGCCACCCTCATAGACCAAGGCATCACCAATTACCCAAGCTGTGGCTGACGCGATTGCGGCAACTATTATCTGTCGAACCCAGTTTCTACGATTAATAAATAATTTAATTAACCAATTAAAAAATTGTTTCATGATTTGAATTTAATCTTTTTAGCATGCATTAACACTTTAAGTCTGGCAACTGCACTTTTACCCATGCCATGTAAGCTCTCTAACTCAGATAGGGATATTTTTCGCAGATCTGAAACTTTGTAAAGTTTGGCATCAACTAGCGCACGTCTTGCTGGAGCTGCGATCTTATACTCACGCCACTCTCGATCTAAGCTTTCAGATCGATCTAACTCTGTTAGGCTAATGTTGAAATTTTCACTTGATTTAGCACCTGATTTAGCCATAGGTAAATCTTACAACTTTACTTGCGTTTCTTTTTGACCATTATCTGCACCATGCGCTGCGTCATCAATTTACGCACTAAAGTCTTTGGTAGTGGAGTTTCAAAATGCAGAGCACTCTTAGTTTGCTTGTATTTAACAAGATCTGTCCGAAGAGCTGCTAGCACTGATCCGCTAAATGGATAGAAGGAACAGCCATTTTTTCTAGCCGCGATTCCACAAACTACATCTTTATCTAATTTAAATACTGGAATTCCATATGCAATTCCTTGTTTTAGGGTTGGTTCAATTTCAAGAATCAATTGGCGCATAAGCTTTAGATTGCTTTTATTCGGCTCACTTTGATTGGCGATATATGAATCAACCTCATGCTTACTCATTTACTATCGCCGCCAATGCTTTTATACATAGGCTGATACATCAGCCCTGGGATAGACCTACTAGGTATTAAGGTCTCTGCTAGTTCAAATCCTAACTTTAAATAAACAGCAATTGCAGCTTTGTTATCTGGCCACACCCCGAGTCCTATTTTTTGCCAGTCATTTTTCTGACATAGCTCATATACCCACTGCGCCATTAACTTTGATATGCCTTGGCCACGATGGGTTGGGGTAATCCACCATCCAGATAACCAGCAATCACTATTTCTATCTTTATCTGCCTGGTCAACCGCTAATAGACCAATATCAACGCCGTCAATAGAAACTAAACACCAACTACTTGCCTTTAATACTTGTTGCCAGTAATTATCTGGGCGCTCCTTTAATAATTCATACTTTGCACCAAATGAGTTAGGTGAATCCTTAAGTGCTGATAATCTAAGTTCGCGTACTCTTTTATAATCTTTTGGTTCAGCCTGACATATCTGTATTTTCATTTACGGCCTACCTGCACAGTTGTCAGCAAGTGTTCTACTTTTTTAATTGATTTCACCATATAAGAATAAGCCCTTTTTAGGTTAGGATCACCCTGTGAACATATCAATTCGGCCGATAGTAGAATCTGATTACGTGAGATGGTTGGAGTTATTTAAGCAATATATTGAATTTTATAAATCACATTTGAGCGATGAACAGTATGAGTTAACTTGGCAGAGGATAAATTCAGATTTCAATATGCATGGCTTGTTGGCTGAAGTAGATAGCCAGATGGTTGGCCTAACTCACTATATATTCCGTCCTGACACATGGGAGATAGAGGATTTTTGTTATCTAGAGGATTTATATGTTGATCCAAAAGTCAGAGGAGTTGGTGTAGGTAGGGCCTTGATTAAGGCAGTTGAGCAGATCGCTATTCAAAAAGGCTCAAAGCGGCTTTATTGGACCACCGCTGAAGATAATGAGGTTGCTCGAAAGCTATATGACAAATTAGCGGTCGTAGATAGGGTGATGTATAAAATTTACCTAAATCAGTAAGAAATTTAGGGACAGAATTCGGTGTTATTATTACTTCCCTGACATTGTAGTCATAAGTTGGAATAAAAATTGTTTTTCTAAATAGGGGATAATAAATATGAACTCCGCTCAATTAGCCCAAATGAAATTAGGTAAAGGATTTATTGCTGCCCTAGATCAAAGTGGCGGCTCAACTCCTAAAGCATTATCTCTTTATGGCATCGAGCCAAATACCTATTCAAGTGAGGCCATGATGTTTGATTTGGTACACCAAATGAGATCTCGAATTATTAAATCTCCTTCATTTACCTCAGAGCGGGTAATTGGCGTGATTTTATTTGAGATGACCATGAATCGACAGATTGATGGGTTGGGCAGCGCAGAGTTTTTATGGCAAAAGAAAAATATTGTGCCATTTTTAAAGGTGGATAACGGGTTAGCTGATGAAAAAGATGGCGCACAAATTATGAAGCCAATCCCAGAGTTAGATGCAAGATTAATGAGTGCAACCTCTCATAGCGTATTTGGCACCAAAATGAGATCGGTTATTAAACAGGCAAATGCTGCTGGAATTAAAGCGGTAGTTGAACAACAATTTGAAATTGGTAAGAAGATTTGTGCAAAAGACTTAGTTCCTATTATTGAACCAGAGGTTGATATTAAGTGTCCAGATAAGGCAGCAGCTGAAGATTTACTACTTGCTGAGCTTGTTAAGCATCTAGATAAATTAAGTGATGATCAAAATGTGATGCTTAAGTTAACACTGCCAGAAAAGGCAGGTTTATATACTTCGCTCACAAATCATCCACAGGTGGTAAGAGTTGTGGCACTCTCTGGTGGTTATAGCCGTGATCATGCCAATGAGGAACTAGCAAAAAATCCAGGGGTAATTGCTAGCTTTTCAAGGGCACTCTCTGAAGGTCTAACCGCTCAGCAAACCGATAGCGAGTTTGATTCCATCATAGACAAAGCTATTCAGGCAATCTATGAGGCATCAATCAAATAAATAATTACTTCTTTTCGTCCTGCTCTTTACTTGATTTAGTAATACGCCCTGCGTGAGCTTGAGCAGTCGGGTCCTTCTTTGATCTAATTAGGCTGGAAATTGTTGTCACTAAGAGAATAAGCCCAATTACTGATAAGCTAAACAAGGTAGGAATTTTTGGTACCTCACTCCAAATTTCATGCAGGTAGGTAAAGATAAGTTTGAGGCCAATTAACATTAATATTGTGGATAGGCCTAGGGATAGATAAATCAACTTATCCAATAACCCTTTAAGTAGGAAATAAAGCGCCCTAAGACCCAGGAGGGCAAAGGCGTTTGCAGCAAAAATTAAGAATGGCTCCTGAGTTATACCAAAGGTAGCTGGAATTGAATCTAATGCAAAAAGTAAATCAGTTGATGCAATAGCGATGAAAACTAGAAACATTGGGGTTGCGACTTTTTTACCATCCATCTTTGTGAAGGCTTTTGAACCGTCAAACTCTTTAGTTATCGTCATTTGCTTTGAAATAGATTTTACTAAGAAATTATCCTCAGGGGTTGGATCCTCATCCCAGTGCTTGAATAAGCCAAAACCCGTCCAGATTAAAATAGCTCCAAAAATTACAAATGTAAAGCTAAATACAGCTAATGCTGCAGCTCCCACTGCAATAAATATTGCTCTAAGAACCAAAGCTAATAAAACACCAATCATTAATACTCTTTGATGGTAAATTAAAGGCACTTTGAACTGCGTTAAAATAATAATAAATACAAATAAATTATCAACTGAGAGCGATTTCTCTACTAAATACGCTGCAAAGTACTCAGTGCTGTATTGGGCACCGGCAGTTTGCCAAACCCATAAACCAAAAGCTATAGCCAGGGCGATATAGAAGATCGACCAGCCAGCTGCCTCTTTAAACTTCACACTATGTGGTTTGCGACTAACAGTTACTAAATCCAGAAATATCAGTCCAAGTATTGCAGCAATTACAACAAGCCAAGTAGTCAGTGAAACATTCATATTTTACACCTATTCGCTCATGGGGGGTATGTGCCAAGGTCTTCCTCAACCACTAAGTAGTCGCAGCTCCGAGATATCACTATCTCAATTTAAGAAGGTGCTTTTGGGAGGTACCCCTTTAACCTGCCATATATTAGGCAAAATGATTGGTCTGAGCAAATCTATGGATTACTTGTGATTCTTAAGCAATTTTTAAAAACAGGATTTACCACTTTTTACTTACCAATTGAAATAATAAAACACCTAAAACTGCGCTAAACATTAAGCAAAACCATAGAAATGCCTCTCACCAAAAACTGTTAGTGAGGTAAAGTGCTCACATGCAGATGCAGCTAGCGGTCTTGGTTTTCTTATTTGCCTATATTTTAATTGCCACTGAAAAAATAAATCGAGTAGCAATAGCCCTAGGTGGTGCCGCTACGATGATTGTTATTGGTGCAACAGATGCCGATGCGATTTTTTATGATCACGATACTGGGATCGACTGGAATGTAATTTTCCTACTTTTAGGCATGATGATTATTGTTGGAGTCATTCATAAAACTGGTTTGTTCGAGTATTTGGCCATAAAGGCAATCAAAAAAGCAAAAGGTGAGCCAAAGCGGGCGTTGGTTTTTTTAATTATTTTGACCGCAGGGGCAAGTGCAATTTTGGATAATGTAACAACGATTTTGCTTGTAGTTCCGATGACTCTGGTAATTTGTAAGCATCTTAGTGTCTCATCGGTTCCATTTATTTTGTCCCAGGTTTATGCATCAAATATTGGTGGCGCAGCAACATTGGTTGGAGATCCACCAAATATCATTATTGCTAGTCGTGCAAATCTTTCCTTTAATGACTTTTTGATTCACATGGCTCCCTGGGTAATAGTAGTAATGATAGTTATTACGCCTATGTTGGTTTTTATGTTCCGCAAAGAGTTGGTTAACACTGCAGCAGATAGAGCTCGAATAGATAAACTTGATGAGAATTCCTACTTAAAAGACAAAGTTTTATTGAAGAAGAGCTTATTTGTTCTTGGCGCAGTAATGATCGCATTTG
>VGAA01000011.1 GCA_016870895.1 Actinomycetota bacterium
TTACCTAGCGAGGTTTGAGTTAAATAAGATCGAATTACAGTTATATCTAATGAAGCTAAAATTGATTGATCTAATAAATAAGCAATCTGAATTATTGTGAATATAGATAAAGCAAGTAACCAAAAAATATAGTACTTTTTTATTTTTTTGGCCAGATCACTGTTACTAATACTACCTTTAATATCCTTATCCAAAAAAGCAGCTGCAATTATAAGACCAATACTTAAAACACTAACTAATTGCAGTAAGCCTTTAGCAATTGGGACTAACGTCTCGACCATTTAAGTTACTACTTTAAAAATTTCTTACTGTTACTTGAATTTTTCCTCGGAGTCTTTGGCTTACTTGGCGTATTAAATGTTTGCTTTGCATATCGTGATAAGAACACTAAAACAACAAAAGCAAAAACCATCAAGCCAATTACGAATAGATCTGTTAATCGGTTTGGATTATTTGATGCTAATGGATCTTCACTCACAGTTGGCGTTGGTGTTGGAAGTGATACTTCATCAGGGGCGTTGTAGATAAATGTAAATGTGCCAGAGGTTGATTCCTCATCAATTGCCATTAATGTATATGAAACAGTATATGTGCCAGAGGTTTGTAATGGTTTTAATCCAACCAAAATAACTTGGCCTTGGATCTGTATTGCACCATCATCAACTCTAATTCCTTTTGGGCTTATCACTTCAACTGTATTTGCACCTTCAACTAGATCCGCATTAGCTTTGATTGAGACAGCACTTGGTGAGAGATTTAAAATTGAGCCAGCAGTAGGTGAGGTAGTAATGATTGATGTTGCAAAGGCCGGACTGGTCCCAAGCAAAGAAATTATCGACAAGCTAATTATCTGAATTAAGCGCTTCACTTCTACCTAACCTTTCCAGTTAGCCCTTAGCTTCCCACTTGCTTAAGATTATCCCCTATGCCTACCTATGAATACCTGTGCAACAAGTGTGAACATGCTTTTGAGGTGGTTCAGTCCTTTCGTGATGCAGCTATCGAGGATTGTCCAAAATGTAATGGCAAAGTTAGAAAGGTGTTTAACAACGTTGGCGTGGTGTTTAAGGGAAGTGGATTTTATAAAACTGATTCAAGAAGCACTGCTCCAGCTAAAACCGAAAGCAAGCCTGAAGTAAAAACTGAAATCAAACCTGCGAGCAAACCTGAGAATAAATCTAAAAATAAAACAGATTAAGAATGATGGGGCGGCTTTTCTGCCTTAATTTCATCATCTCGTCTTGTATCGACCTCTAAATCGATCTCATCATTTGTTATTTTAGGTAATAGGTGATTTATTTCACCAGATTTTACTTTACTAGCATCAGTAGATTTTTCAGAATTATCATTGTTTCTCATTAGAATAGAAGTCTACGTCATAATAACCATTAAGAGTAAAAATAGAGGTTAAATGTTTGAAAAATTAGGTTTATTGATAGTAACTCGTAAGAAATTTATTTTTACTCTATTTATTTCTCTAATACTTACCGCTGGTGCAATCGGGTCATCAGTATTTGGCAAATTAGATAGTGGTGGCTATTCAGATCCTAATAGTGATTCAGCTAAAGTATTTGAATACCTAACAGATGAGTTTAAAGTTAAAGATCCCGCCATAGTGCTAGTTGTGGAGACTAAAAATGGAATTACTTCACCAGATGCTTCTGCCTCAGCTTCAAAATTAGAAAGTCAGATAAAACTTGAACCTGGAGTTGAATCAACACTTTCATTTTGGAGCTCTGGCGGAGCACCGTCATTAAAGAGTAGCGATGGCAACTCTGCATTTCTATTTATCTATAGCGAAAGTATTGAGTGGGACGAAGTTCAAAATTTGGGTAAGCGAATGCAAGAGAAATACGAGGGTGATTACGAAACACTAAAAGTCTATGCCAGCGGAACTGGAGTTTTTGCGCATGCAATTAACACAAAAATTGCAGATGATCTGAAATTATCTGAAGCCATTTCGATTCCATTGACTTTTATATTTCTCGTTTTTGTATTTGGCAGCTTGGTGGCCAGTGCAATGCCATTACTTGTTGGCGTCTCAGCAATTTTAGGTTCGCTACTTGTAATGTACCTTTTGACATTATTTACTGGGGTCAGTGTGTTTGCGTTAAATCTAATAACTGGACTTGGGCTTGGTTTAGGAATTGATTATTCATTGCTAATGGTAAATAGATTTAGGGAAGAGTTACACGCTGGAAAATCAGTAGAAGAAGCAGTGCGTAAAACTGTAAGCACCGCAGGTAAAACTGTATTTTACTCTGGTTTAACAATTGTTATAACTCTGGCCTCACTAATGTTATTTCCATTAATGTTCTTAAAATCTTTTGGCTACGCTGGAGTTACCGTAGTAATTATGGCTGTACTTGGTTCGCTGGTTGCCTTACCTGCCTTATTAGCAATTTTAGGCACTAGAATAAATAAAGCAGTCGTGCGCAAAGGTGCCATTACTCCAAAACAGGAGGGAAGATGGGCGCAGACTGCAAGATTTGTTATGCGCAGACCAGTAGCTGTTGTAACACTGTCTTTAATTTTGTTAACAGTCCTAGCAGCTCCAATTAAAGATATTGTATTTACTCAAGTTGATTCGAGAGTATTGCCTGCTAGTAATCCTGCAGCTGCTGCATCACAAATAATTTCAGAGCGCTTTCCTGGGCAAGAAGGAAATCCAATTGAAATTGTTGTTCCCAATGGTGCTCAAATCACTAGCCAGATTGATAAATTTACATCTGAGGTGGCAAAGGTTGATGGCATAGTTCGAATCGGACCACTACAAACATATGGAAATGATGTTCGAGTTACTGCTATTCATGAAATGGGCCCAAGAACTCCAGATGCTGAAAGATTAATTAATGAAATTAGAGATCTTGCAGCACCTAAGGGAACATTAATCGGTGGTGTGGCGGCAGATTATGCCGATACTCAAAATGGAATTGCCAGAACTATGCCATGGGCATTGTTATGGATAGTAATTGGCGTACTTGTGCTGCTCTTTGTCTTTACCGGCTCGATTATTCTGCCAATAAAAGCTGTGATTTTAAATGTTCTTTCCTTAGCTGCGACCTTAGGTGCCATCACTTGGATATTTGTGGACGGTAACCTTCAATGGCTTGTTGGCGAATTTACCGTTACGAATGCAGTTGATACTGGGTCTATTATTTTAGTTGCCGTTGTGGCCTTTGGTTTATCCATGGATTATGAACTATTCCTACTTTCTCGAATCAAAGAAGAGCATGATGCCGGTAAATCTAATGTTGAATCAGTTGCCGTTGGATTACAAAGATCTGCTCGCATTATTACTGCTGCAGCTGGCTTATTAGCCATCGTTTTCGCATCATTTGTTTTAAGTGGCGTAACCTCAATAAAGATGCTTGGTTTTGGTGTGGCATTTGCAATTATTTTAGATGCTACTTTGGTGCGTGCCTTATTGGTGCCAGCGTTGATGAGATTATTTGGTGAAAGAAATTGGTGGGCACCTGAAGCCATGAAGAAATTTACAATTTCTCACTGACTCAATAAGATTGCATATGCAGTTTATAGCAACGCTACAATGCCAAGATCAGCCAGGAATAGTAAATGCTATGACCTCCGCTATTCTTGAATGCTCTGGAAACATTATTGAGAATCAACAATTTACAGACCCAATCACAAAGCTTTTCGTTATGAGAACAAAATTTGATACCGACAAGGCAATAAAAATTGCGGAAGAGAAGTTATCTACACACTTAAAGAAGTTTTCGCCTAAGATATCGGTTAGAGAAAGTTCAAATAAGAAAAAAGTTTTAGTTTTGGTATCTAAAGAAAGTCACTGCTTGCGAGACCTGTTTTACTTAATGCAGTTAGGTGAGCTGCCAATCGAAATACCACTAGTGATTTCAAATCATGAAGTTCTTAAGGATTTGGTGGAATCTAATGGAGTTAAGTTTCTTAAGATTGAAGATAAAGATGAATCTGTGATATCTAAAAACATTGAAGAGTATGGGATAGATTTTGTTGTTCTGGCACGATATATGCAAGTACTTTCAGAATCATTATGCGAGAGAATGAGTGGGCAAATAATAAATATTCATCATTCATTTTTACCTGGCTTTAAAGGAGCCAAGCCTTACCACCAGGCCTATGAAAAGGGCGTGAAAATCATTGGCGCAACCGCACATTTTGTAACTAAAGATTTAGATGAAGGCCCAATCATTGAGCAAGATATAACCGGTGTTAATCACGCAACAACACCAGATGAATTAGTTTCCATTGGTAGAGATATTGAAAGACGAGTACTTTCTAAAGCGGTTAAATTATTTGCCGAAGATAGAATTTTTCAAGCAAAAAATAGAACAATTATTTTTAATTAATTACGCGTCCCCGGCGGGAGTTGAACCTGCGACCTACCGCTTAGGAGGCGGTTGCTCTATCCACTGAGCTACGGGGACAATATTAAATTTTTAAAAGTTTAAAGTTACCTTAATTGTAAGTTAATACATTAATAATTGATAACTAATCACTATTTGTGCGTAATTTGTCTTTAAATTAACGCTGCGATAGAATAATAATAATTCGTTTGGAGTTGAATGTCATGAAGGCCCTAGTTATAGGCGCCGGTGGAGTTGGTAGAGCGATAGCTAACATCGCATCACGCAGATCATTTATCGAATCAATGGTGATTGCCGACCGTACACTTGCAAGAGCCGAAGAGGCTGTGGCGCGCGTAAAAGATCCTCGGTTTTCTGCTGCCATGGTAAATGCTGCTGAACTTGAAGATGTTAGAGAGTTAATTCGAAAAGCAGATCCAGACGTGGTTATTAATGCAGTTGACCCTAGATTTGTTATGCCAATATTTTTAGCATGCGAGATTGAAAATACTAATTACATTGATATGGCGATGTCTTTGTCTAGAAAGCATCCCCACTATCCGTACACCGAAACTGGTGTGAAGTTAGGTGATGAACAATTTGCTCGAGATTTCAACTGGGATGAGCGAAAGATATTTGCCTTGATTGGTATGGGTGTTGAGCCAGGTATGAGTGATATCTTTGCTAAGTACGCTAGTGAGCACCTATTTAGCCGAATTGATTCCTGCACTATTTTGGATGGCTCTAATTTAAGAGTTGATGGGTATGACTTTGCACCATCATTTTCGATTTGGACCACAATTGAAGAATGTTTAAATCCACCGCTAGTTTGGGAGGATGGCCGAGGTTGGTATACCACCACCCCATTTTCAGAGCTAGAAATCTTTGACTTCCCAGAAGGTATTGGGCCAGTCGAGTGTGTAAATGTGGAGCACGAAGAGGTGGTGCTAATCCCACAAAAAATTGATGCTAAAAAAGTTAACTTTAAGTACGGCCTTGGTGCTGAATTTATTACTATTTTAAAAACAATCAATATGTTAGGAATGGATCGAAAAGAAACTGTTGAGGTTCAGGGTGTGGCTGTTTCTCCTAGAGATCTTCTAACCGCTTCTTTGCCAGATCCAGCTACATTGGGTGAACGAATGCGTGGAAAAACTTGTGCCGGTGCATTAGTTAGAGGTTTAGATAAACAAGGAAATCCAAAAGCTGTTTACATCTATAACGTGGTTGATAATGCTTGGTCAATGAAAGAGTTTGGTGATCAGGCGGTAGTTTGGCAAACTGCAATTAATCCAGTTATCGCTCTAGAGTTAATTCATAATGGAGTTTGGAAGCCACAAGGAGTTAATGGTCCAGAGTGGTTCGAATCAAAACCATTCCTTAATCTATTAGAGGAGTACGGCACCTCATGGCATATTCGAGATGAGGATATTTCAGGAATTAAGAAGTAAATGGCAACCGCATTAATAACTGGTGCCACAGCTGGCATAGGCGCTGCCTATACAAAACTACTTGCAAAAAATGGCTTTGATTTAGTACTAGTTGCGCGAAATTTACCAAGACTTAACCGGTTTGCAAAGCAATTAAAGCTTGATTACCAGATTAAGGTTGAGTTAATTAAGGCTGATTTAACCAAGCCAGCCCAATTAAGTAAGGTAGAGAAAAGATTAAAAAATAAATCAAAGCCAATAACAGTCTTAATTAATAACGCAGGATTTGGTATCAAAGATAGCTTTCTAGATTCAAGCCTAGATCGGGAGCAGGAGTTATTAGATGTCTTAGTGAGCGCACCAATGCGATTAACCCATTGCGCACTACCTTTAATGATTGAAAAAAATAATGGTGTGATCGTAAATGTAAGTAGTGTGGCAAGTTGGATTGCAGGCGGTACTTATAGTGCAGCTAAATCGTATTTAACTGTTTTTACTGAGTATCTAAATAATGAACTCAAAGGAAGTAATGTAAAGACTTCTGCCCTTTGCCCTGGCTTTACTAGAACTGAGTTTCACCAACGAGGCAAGATGAAGATGGGTGGGTTACCAAATTTTATGTGGCTAGATGCCGATAAATTAGTTGCGAAATCATGGAAAGATGCCCAAAAAAATAAACCAGTTTCAGTTCCTGGCTGGCAGTACAAAACCCTTGTATTTTTTGCCCAGTATGCGCCGAGACCATTGGTGAGAAAAGCTGGCATTAATGTTCGTAGAAAGCAGCGATAACTTAAAGACTTAAATGAGTGCGTCCCCTCAAAATCTTTAAACCCACTTACTTTTCCTACTTGAACCATTTTAAAATTCAAGGATGCCTGCTTTAGTAAAATATCAGATTCTTAAGTGGATTGGTTTTTTTCTTTTAATAACCCATCTTTTCTTAAGATTCTTATTTCCTGAGCCAAATGTTTTTATTGATTTAATACTCTTTAACTTAGTTGGATTAATCGCATCTGCAATCGCTTTTAATGCGCCAATCATCAGCGATAAGTTTTCGGCAATCTCATTTGGTAGTGCTAGCTTGATTTGGAGTATCGGCTCTTTCTTTTCAACCTGGAACTCATTTTTTAACTCCGCTATTCCAGAGTGGATTTCTGAAGTTTCATACTCATTTTTCTATCCTTTAGTTTTCTTTGCAGTTGTTAGAAGCTTTACGCAACGAGTAAAGATTAGAGCTTTAGAATTATTAGATACCACCATTATTGCCTTTGGCTTAACTGGGGTATTGACTGCTTTTCTATTAAAGCCAGCAATGATTGGTTTTGAGGGTAGTGCCTTTATGGTTTTTATCTCAATTCTTTATCCAGTTGGCGATATCGTTATATTAGCGATTGCTTTAGCGTATGCATTGCTTAATCCAATAAGTATTAAGTCGCTCTTACTATGCGCTGGCTTACTATCATTTTCTCTTTCTGATTTATTTTTTATTTGGTCATCACTAAATGCCACCTACACATTTGGCTCAATTACTGATGATGGTTGGATCGCAGGGTTACTACTAATTTCATTATCCTTTTCCTTTGAATCAGGGCAAAGTAAATTCTCTGACAAAATATCTTCTTACTCGGCTACTATCTCACTAATTGCAAGCACCTGTTTATTAGGAATTGCTGCGCTAAAGCCAGGGTACTTCCCTAGCTTTATTTTATTGCCCGGTTTTATAACTATCGCTTTGGCCTTTATTCGAATGAGTTACGCACTATCTGAGGCAAACACAGCCGGAACTGAGCGAGCGCTAGCTCGAACCGATGAGTTAACCGGTCTTTCAAATCGAAGAAATTTCTTATCTGAGGCAGCTAAGTTAAGGGGAGGATTTATCTTTTTACTTGATCTAAATGGCTTTAAGAAAATTAATGACTTACTAGGTCATGAGGTAGGAGATCAATTACTTAAACAGGTGGCACTTAGATTTGCCAGGGCCTTACCGGCGAATGCGTTGATTGCCAGATTAGGTGGGGATGAGTTTGGGGTGATTGCACCCATTGAGCAAGCAGAGGCAGCTGAGTTAGCGCTAGCGCTGCGGGCGACCTTAAGTTATCCGATCACATTAGTTGATCGATCGGAGCGAGTTGATCGATCGGAGCGAGTGGATGTGAGTATTGGTTACGCCCGACTTGAGCCAGCTGTTGAGCTCTCCCAAGCAATGCGCCGAGCAGATTTGGCGATGTATGAAGCCAAACGAAGTGGTAGTGGAAGTTTGCTCTGGCAAGGTCAAGATTAGTAGATTTTTAAGTTAATCTTCACTTGCTAAATCTGTTAGCAAAGAAAATGGGGGTCCTAATTGGCAGCACGCTTTGAAAATCGAGTTCTGGTTTTAGGTGCAGGTTCAGTTTCACAATGTGTACTACCACTTTTAATTGAGCATCTAGTTGATGCCAAACAGATCACGATTGTAGATATGCGTGATAACAAGGCGCGTGTGGCCGATGCAATTGCAAAGGGTGCAACTTATATTCAAGATCAATTGACCCAAGAAAATATGGATCAATTTTTATCAAAGTACTTATCAGCTGGCGATTTTCTATTAGATCTAGCTTGGAATATTGATGCTAATGCCATTATTGGCTGGGCCCATGATCATGGTGTGATTTATTTAAACACCTCAATTGAGGAGTGGGATCCATACGCAGCAGGTGCTACTAGAAATCCAACTGAGCGCACACTTTATTGGCGCCATATGAAGCTTCGTAAATTAACCGATACCTGGGGTGGTAAAGGGCCAACTGCAATTGTTGAGCATGGCGCTAACCCTGGCTTAGTTTCACATTTAACTAAGAAAGCATTGGTAGATATTGCAAATAAGGCGCTAAAGGAGGGCAAAGCTGCAAAAGAGGTTGAGGCTGCGCTAGCTAGTGAAAACTTTGCCGCACTTTCACAAAAATTAAAGGTCAAGGTAATTCATATTGCCGAGCGAGATACCCAAATCTCAGATAAACCAAAGTTAGTAGATGAGTTTGTTAATACCTGGTCGGTGGAGGGTTTTTATGAAGAGGGAATTGCACCAGCTGAATTAGGTTGGGGAACTCATGAAAAAACTTTGCCCAAAAATGCTTACGAGCATCCAAGTGGACCAAAAAATCAAATCTGTATTGCCCAACCCGGTGCTAAAACCTGGGTTAGATCTTGGGTGCCTAATATGGAGACCACCGGCATGGTCATTCGCCATGGTGAGGCCTTCACAATTAGTGATCACTTAACAGTTTGGGATAACCAAACGGTGATCTATCGGCCAACTGTGCATTACGCCTACTGCCCAACAGATGCTGCAGTTGCCTCGATGCATGAGCTTGAGATGCGCCAATGGAATCTGACTGAAAATCAGCGGATTATGAATGAGGAGATTATCGATGGTGATGATCGACTTGGTGTATTACTTATGGGACATGCTTATAAATCCTGGTGGACTGGCTCCTTATTAAATATTCATGACTCAAGAAAATTAATACCAAAACAATCTGCCACCACAGTTCAAGTTGCTAGCGCAGTTTACGCCGCAGTTGCTTGGGCGATGGCTAATCCAAATGCTGGCTATCGAGTACCAGATGAACTTCCTTGGCAGGAGATTTTAGCTTATGCGGAAAAATATTGGGGCAGCTACCACTCAGCGGCTGCTAATTGGGATCCATTAATGCATCGCAATGATTTGTTTAAGGGTTGGAATAATCGCAAATATGATGAAGCAGATCCTTGGCAATTTAGTAATTTCTTAGTTTAAAAAGATTACTAAAGCTTAAACTTCGACGCTACTTAGTAGGTGGTAGTGGCTTGCTCGCTTTAATCTCATCTAAGCGGGCAAGTGATTCCAATCGCTCAGTAGCATGATCAACTATGCGCTCTGGATAATCCTTGATGTAGCCATCTAATACCTCCCAGGGTTCATGGGCCTCAATTCCATTTAAATGGGCTAGCTCTGGCACATACTTTCGAACATAATCACCATTTTCATCAAATCTTTTTCCTTGTTCAATTGGATTAAAGACTCGGTAATAAGGTGAGGCATCTGTGCCACAACCTGCTGTCCACTGCCAGCCATGCGCATTTGAGGCCACATCGTAATCAACTAGGTGCTCTCTAAAAAATCGCTCACCTAATTGCCACTCTAGGTGTAAATCTTTAACTAAAAAGGAGGCGACAACCATTCGGGTTCGATTATGCATCCAACCTTCGCTAACTAATTGGCGCATAGCTGCATCCACAAATGGATATCCGGTCTTACCCTCACACCAAGCTTTAAATTTATCGCCAGGCGGGTCATATCTCATCTTGGCAAATTGTGGCGCGTAGTAATCACTTTCAGTATGTGGATTATTAAATAAAACATCGGCATAAAACTCTCGCCAAGCAATCTCTTTGCGATAAACCTCATGACCCTTGCTTTGACCTAACGGGGCCAGCAGGGTTCGTGGGTGAATCTCGCCCCACTTTAAATGCGCACTCATTTTGCTGGTGCCATCGATGCCAGCTAAGTTTCTGGCCTCATCATAATTATCTAACCCATTTTTTTGAAAATATTTAAATCTTTCAATCGCATTTAATTCACCTGCTGGAGTTAGAACTGTGCCATCTGGCAGGCGCCAATCTGGAAAATTGCGCTCATCCTTACTTGGCGTGACAGCGGCAATATCTTTTGGTTTCTCAGCTGGTTTGCGCCAACCATGAGCAAGCCAGGCTCGATAAAAAGGTGTGTAGACCCGATATGGAGTCTGATCACTTGGTTTTAAAACTCGCCCTGGTGCAACTGCATATGGAGATCCAGTTCTAATTAATTTTATGCCCGCTTTTTCGATCGCCTCATCCCGCTTTGCCCCGTATGGCTCATACTCAGCAGAGATATGCACATTACTAGCGCCATACTTTTGCTGTAATTGTTTTAAGGCATCTATTTGATCAGCTGCAATTACATGTAATTTATTATCTAGTGACTCATCTAGAAGCCGTAGTGATTGGCCTAGATACGCCAGGCGCTTGCTGCCTGCGGTTTTAATCAACTTTGGATCTAAAATAAATACAGGCACAATCTCATCTGACTCTGCGATCGCAGCCAGCAGAGCTGGATGATCGCAGATACGCAGATCTCTTCTAAACCAGATAATTGATCTTGTGCTCATAGGCATATCGTGCCAGTTAAATTAGAGTAAAAGTTATACTTTTTGAAAAAGATATTTAAGAGTGCAGTGACTCTACGCTCTCATCCCAACCTTTGACATCCTTAGGCTTGCGCGGACCAGGGCCAACATAGCGAGCCGATGGGCGAATAATTCGACCGGTTCGCTTTTGCTCCAAAATATGCGCCGACCAACCAGCTGTTCTGGCAGCGGTAAACATTGAGGTAAATAGATTTGCTGGTACTTGAGCAAAATCTAAAACAATCGCGGCCCAAAACTCAACATTGGTCTCCAGCACTCGATCTGGTTGACGAGATTTTAATTCGGCAAGGGCAGCTTTTTCTAACGCAAGTGCTACCTCATACCTTGGTGCATTTAACTCTTTAGCAGTTCTACGTAATGTGCGAGCTCTTGGATCTTCGGCGCGATAAACCCGATGACCAAAGCCCATTAATCGCTCACCCTTATCTAAAATTGATTTCACATAGCTTTCAGCATTTCCAGATTTTTCAACCGCTTCAATCATGGAAAGTACTCGAGCAGGTGCACCACCATGTAATGGCCCACTCATGGCGCCAATTGCACCAGAGATAGAGGCGGCAACATCAGCACCAGTTGATGCAATTACTCGACCGGTAAAGGTGGATGCATTCATGCCATGTTCAGCTGCGGAGACAAAGTAAGCATCAATTGCTCGCACATGTACTGGATCTGGTTCACCGCGCCAGCGAATCATCATTCGCTCAACTACGGTGTGTGCTTTATCAATCTCAGCTTGTGGAATTGCATGGGCGATTGTGCCACGAGCAGATTGGGCAACATATGAAAGTACCATCACCGATACTCTGGCTAAATTATTTCTTGCCTCTTCATCTGAAATATCAAGTAATGGTTTTAAGCCCCAAGCAGGAGTTAACATCGCAATTGCAGATTGCACATCAACTCGCACATCACCGGTGTGAACTGGAATTAAAAATGGTTCAGCAGGTGGCAGGCCGGGATTAAACTCATTATCAACTAGCAGGCCCCAAACATTTCCAAAGGTAACTCGGCCAACTAGATCCTCAATATCAACGCCGCGATATCTAAGCGCACTTCCCTCTTTATCAGGCTCAGCAATCTGTGATTCAAATGCAATTACGCCCTCAAGCCCTGGCTTAAAATCATCGGCCACGTATCTTCTCCCTCACCTAAACCAAAAAAATTTCTATCCTGCGCTTACTCACCTACAATGCTCATATTGTGCTACCTCGGCGGTAATGCGACAAATCAGAAGATTAGATGGGTTGGATGAAAGAAGATGAGTACTCGAGAAGATATCAGCGCTATGCGCCGGCAATATGGCGAGATTGGTTTGAAAGAGAGTGATCTACCAAGTGAGCCGATCTCACTATTTAACTCCTGGCTTAACGAGGCTGCCGCTAATGAGGTGGTGGTTGAGGCCAATGCGATGGTGCTTTCTACGGTGAGTGAGAATATTCCTAGTAGTCGAACTGTCTTGCTTAAGGATCTAACGAGTGAGGGATTTACCTTTTTTACCAATTATGGATCAAGTAAAGCTAAGGCAATTGAGGAGAATGCATCAGTTAGTTTGTTATTTCCCTGGTATCCAATGGAGCGGCAGGTAATAATTAATGGTAGTGCAAAAAAAATTGCTCGCCAAGATAGTGAAAAATACTTTGCTACTCGCCCCCGCGCATCACAAATAGGTGCTTGGGCAAGTGAGCAATCAACTGTGCTCTCCTCCCGGGAGGAGCTAGAGAAAAAATTTAAGGAGTTTGAAGGTAAGTGGCCAGCAGATTCTCAAATTCCAACACCACCTGGTTGGGGTGGATTTATCGTAAATCCAACCTCAATTGAGTTTTGGCAAGGTAGATACTCTCGCCTGCATGATCGAATTCGTTATCTACGCACACCAGATAATAATTGGCAACGAGTGCGGCTTAACCCCTAATATCTCCTGGTGAGAGTTGAAAATAAATGAGTGAAATTAAAATCCCAGATAATCTAAAACCGGCAGATGGCAGATTTGGTTGTGGGCCATCAAAGATTTTGCCTACCTCACTATCTAATTTAGCTAATAATTATGCAAATGTTTTAGGAACTAGCCATCGGCAAAAACCAGTTAAGGCAGTAGTTGGCCAAGTAAGAGAAGGTCTTAAATCTTTATTTTCTCTACCCCCAGGCTATGAAGTAATTCTTGGCAATGGTGGCTCTACTGCATTTTGGGATATTGCCACCTTTGGCTTAATCGAAAATAAATCTCAGCACTTAGTCTTTGGTGAGTTCTCCTCTAAATTTGCAACTTGTGCAAAGCAGGCGCCGATGATTTCTGAGCCAATAATTATTAAGGCAGAGCCAGGTTCTCACCCAATAGCGAGTGCTGAGGCAGGAGTTGATGCCTACGCCCTAACCCATAATGAAACTAGTACCGGGGTAATGATGCCAATTAAGCGCCCAGCTGGCATAAATGATGCACTGGTTTTAGTTGATGCTACTAGTGCTGCTGGCGGCCTGGAATTAGATATTGCTGAATCTGATTGTTATTACTTTGCACCCCAAAAATCATTTGCCTCCGATGGTGGGCTTTGGATTGCAGTTATGAGCCCGGCTGCCCTTGCTAGAGTTGAAAAGATTAAGGCAGGTGGCCGGTGGGTACCAGCATTTTTTGATCTTACAATTGCAATTGAAAATTCCAGATTAGATCAAACCTATAACACACCCGCTCTTGCCACTCTTATTTTATTAGCTGAACAAATTAAGTGGATGAATGAGAATGGTGGATTAAAGTTTGCCGCCGGCAGAAGTGCTCAATCATCTAGCAAGTTGTATACCTGGGCGGAAAAAACTTCATACACCACACCATTTGTTACCGATCCTGCGATGAGATCTAAAGTGGTTGGCACAATCAATTTTGATGATTCAATTGACGCTCTAGAAATAGCTAAAGTTTTGCGAGCAAATGGCATTGTTGATACCGATCCATATCGAAAGTTAGGTAAGAATCAACTTCGAATTGGTATGTTTCCAGCGGTTGATCCAAGCGATATTGAGTTACTAACCCAATCAATCGATTATGTAGTAGAAAGGCTAGTTAAATGATGAGTCCAAGGTTTAGAAGAATGGTAACTATTGCGATCTTATTTGGCATGGTGACTATGGTTTTAATTAGCGGATTATCCAGCTAGGAGTAATTAAATGAAGCAAGCAATATTTGTAATAGCTTTGGGAATTGTGCTTTGGATTGTGGCTTTTGTATTTGCAGTAGTAATGAATGCCGACAGCAATATCCTTTGGATCTGTGTGGTGGGCGCGCTCCTTGGTGTAATTGGACTTCGTTACACAATTAAAAAAGGCAGAAAAGAGAAGATTTAATTGCCCTCAATTTGGGCTGCGATTCCGCGCAACACCTTAGCTAAGCGCTCGGCCTCAGTTGCAGATGAAGATCTACCACTGCGAAGTGAATTGCTATAGCGATCTAAAATTTTGATTGTATCTTCAATCATGGCAGCTAGATCATCATTTTTTCCACGTGAGCTTCCTGAGATTGAAGGTGGTGCCTCCACAATTGTTACCGATAATGCCTGAGGACCACGGCGACCATCTGCAATTGAGAACTCTAACTTGGTGCCTGGTTTAACTGTGGTTACGCCATTAGGCAGCGCAGCGGCTGCAAGATAAACATCCTCGCCCTCATCATTTGAGATAAAGCCAAAGCCCTTTTCTAAACTAAACCATTTAACGCGACCACTAGGCATTGGTATCTCCTTACAAAAATTAGTATTCGTTTAGGCCATCTGTTAAATGGGCAAGGGATGAGTTTATCGCACCCACCATAATGGCGGTAACTGTTTATTCCGCCTTGATTAACGCCTCAGAGTGCGCACCGCAGCCATGATCTATTGAGACAACTCTGGCATCCTCAGGTGAGATCGCATTTGAGCAAACTCCAAAGGCAGCTCGAAGTGAACCTGCGATTGGGATAAAGAAACCGCATGAGCCACATGGCTTAGGAGCTGCTGCTGCAATTGGAGCTTTTGGCCCACGATCTCCTTCATACCATCGCTTACTGGCTGCATCTCGACCAACAATTGATAACACCCGAGCTCTGCTTAAACCAAACTCAAATAATTGCGCAAGATCTAACTCTTCCTCCTGCAAAAGTGCGTTAGCAACTGGCACTAATCGCTCATCATCTGGTGATGTTGGTACTACATCTCCCACACCTAAATCACCTGGTTGAATTCGTTGTGAGTATGGCACCCAATTTGGTGCCAGCAATGCTTTACTGCCAGGCAGTAAAACTACATCGCAAATAGTTGGGTCAGATTGATCATCAAGTTTTGCAATGGTCACAGCCCATCGCCAACCTTTATATCCTGGCAATCTGGCTTCAAATAGATAGGTTGCAACTCGGTCCTCATCAGAATCTATTGAGTAAAACTCACCAACATATTCAGCTTTACCCGCATCTTCAATTGCCGCTTTTTTTGCCAACTCTAATGCAAAAAAAATATCTGTCTTATTAACCACCACATCAATTATTTCAGGATATGTCTTTGGGGGTGCGATGTATGGCTTTCTAACAATTACTGGTTTTACTGGCTCTTCAACTTTTGGCTTAGCAAGCTCAGCAAGTAATGCCTCATCAACAGGTGCCTCCGGCTCTGCCACCAGCGAGGATTCACTTTTTCGCAGCTTTTTAAATAATGATTTTTTCTTAGCCATGTATTAATTGTAATCTGCATATGATTAAAAGAAAAAAGCCCCCGGTTTTACGCGGGGGCTTTTATAAGCTCTTGATAGATTGGTTAGAAATCCATTCCACCACCATCGCCACCAGGCATTGGTGCAGCCGCCTTTGGCTCTGGCTTATCAGCAATTACCGCCTCTGTTGTTAGGAATAGTGCAGCAATTGATGCCGCATTTAGTAATGCAGATCGTGTTACCTTAGCTGGATCAATAATGCCACCCTTAATCATGTCGACATATTCACCAGTTTCAGCATTAAGACCAAAACCAGTCTCAAGTCCACGAACTTTTTCTACAATCACGCCACCTTCAAGACCTGCGTTAATTGCAATCTGCTTAAGTGGAGATTCAACTGCGTACTCAACAATCTTGGCACCAGTTGCTTCATCCCCAGTTAGTTTTAATTTCGCTAATGCCACCTTTGAAGCTTGTAGTAGGGCAACGCCGCCGCCGGCAACAATTCCCTCCTCCACTGCAGCTTTAGCATTTCTAACTGCATCTTCAATTCGATGCTTACGCTCTTTTAACTCAACCTCAGTAGCAGCCCCGGCCTTAATCACTGCAACACCACCGGCTAGTTTTGCTAAGCGCTCCTGCAACTTCTCGCGATCATAATCAGAATCGCTCTTTTCAATCTCAGATCTAATTTGGTTTACTCGACCCTTAATGGCTTCAGCATCTCCGCCACCTTCAACGATTGTGCTCTCTTCCTTGGCAATCACAATCTTGCGGGCAGTACCTAGTAACTCCAACGTGGTTTGATCTAGCTTTAGACCAACCTCCTCTGAGATCACAGTTGCACCAGTTAAAATCGCAATATCTTGCAGCATTGCTTTACGGCGATCACCAAATCCAGGAGCTTTAACCGCTACTGATTTAAATGTGCCACGAATCTTATTTACTACCAGGGTTGATAGCGCTTCACCCTCAACATCCTCGGCAATAATTACTAAACCTTTTCCAGTTTGCATTACCTTTTCTAGAATTGGTACTAAATCTTTAATATTTGTAATCTTTGAGTTTGCAATCAGGATGTATGCATCCTCCATAACTGTTTCCATACGCTCAGTATCAGTTACAAAGTAAGCTGAGATATAACCCTTATCAAATCGCATACCCTCTGTTAACTCTAACTCCAAGCCAAAGGTATTGCTCTCTTCAACAGTAATTACACCTTCTTTGCCAACCTTATCCATCGCTTCGGCAATCATCGAACCAATAGAAGTATCAGCTGCTGAAATGGATGCGGTAGCTGAGATCTGTTCACGAGTTTCAACTGGCTTTGCTATTTTTAACAACTCATCTGAGATAACCTCAACCGCTTTTTCAATGCCACGCTTTAATGACATTGGATTAGATCCAGCTGCCACATTTCGTAATCCCTCGCGCACCATCGCTTGGGCTAATACAGTTGCAGTTGTAGTGCCATCACCGGCCACATCATCAGTCTTTTTTGCAACCTCTTTGACTAAATCTGCGCCAATTTTCTCCCATGGATCTTCTAGTTCAATCTCTTTGGCAATTGAAACACCATCATTAGTGATTGTTGGTGCGCCCCATTTTTTCTCAAGTACAACATTTCGACCACGAGGTCCAAGGGTTACCTTGACCGCATCGGCCAATGTATTCATACCGCGCTCAAGTGAGCGACGAGCCTCTTCATTAAAGGCAATCATCTTTGCCATGTTTCTTCTCCCTCATTTTTAGTTTGCTGCCTAAAGTTGGTTTTAGGTGTTGTTATCACTCACACCTATAGAGTGCTAAAAGCCAAATCTAGAGGATTTATTCCAGATGCGCCAAATTGGCCGAGATTTTAGGCTTAACCGGTTTTTTTAAGTGCCGGCCCGGCTAGAGGGTAAAGCCGAGCTTGCTGCTGGAGCGGGTAGCGGTTCTAGCATCCCTAATTCGGCGCAAGCGCTTAACCAAAATAGGTTCAGCTAGCAGCGCCTCATTGCGATCAATTAAATTATTTAACATCTGATAGTAGGCAGGTGGGGTTAAATTAAATAACTCCCTTAATTCACTCTCTTTGGAGCCAGCATGGCGCCACCAAGTTCGTTCAAAATCTAGCAGCTTTATCTCTAACTCAGATAAGCCAGTTGGCCCAGAGGTTGGTTGGATAAATGCTGACATAGGCATATCTTAAAAGCAGGGTATGACATATTTAGGTTATTACCCATTTTGAGCGTGGCGGAAAATTGAAAAACTACTTAATGTTAATTAAGATCAAAACTATCAACTGGATTGTTTTTGATCATCTCGGCGTAATCCTTGCGGTTGGCACTTCTAATTAAGTTTCTAATCATCGTCGGAAAAACAAATGCATGAAGCGGTAAAATGGCATACCAATACAACTGACCACCAAGACCACGGGGTGAAAATGATGCCTCCTGTACTACCTCACTTTGACCATTTGCTAGCTTTGAAATCTTAAACTCAAGCCAAGCCTTCCCGGGCAAAATCATTTCTGCATATAACTTAAGTGATTGCTCTGGCACTAAAGACTCCACTCGCCAAAAATCTAGTGATTCGCCAACTCTTAAATGAATTGGATCTCTTCTACCTCGTCTAAGTCCTACGCCGCCAATCATTCTATCTAATAGACCACGTGAGTACCAAAGAAAATCTGCGCCATACCAACCATTATCGCCACCAATCTCCTCAATCGCCTCCCATAAACTTTTAATTGATGCATCAGTTATGCGCACTCTTTTATCCTTTAACAACATCTCTCCTGCCCACTCTGGATCAGATTGTGCTTTTTGCCATGGCGCAGTTGGCAATGTGGCATCGGACCAGCGAGTAGAGACGGTGTTACTGGAAACATTACT
>VGAA01000012.1 GCA_016870895.1 Actinomycetota bacterium
GTTAGTAAGACCCCTCGCTCTAAGGATTGGGCCTCATCGACGATGACAAAGGAGTCATGTAAGGATCTGCCTCGAATATGGGTTAGCGGTAGCACCTCAATTAAGCCTCGTTCGATGATCTCATCTATCACTTGCTGGCTTACCAATGCCCCTAAGGTGTCAAAGACAGCTTGAGCCCAGGGTGACATCTTTTCATTCTCTGTTCCGGGTAGATAGCCAAGCTCTTGACCACCAACTGCATATAACGGACGGAAAATAACTACCTTCTTATGTAATCGCCTCTCTAATACCGCCTCTAAACCAGCTGAAAGTGCCAGTGCACTTTTTCCCGTACCAGCTCGCCCACCCAAGGAAACAATTCCAATCTCTTGATCTAACAAAATATCTAATGCCACTCGTTGCTCAGCACTTCGCCCATGTAAGCCAAATGCTGATCGATCCCCTTTAACTAATTGCAACTTTTTATCTGGGGTAACTCGAGCGAGCGCACTTCCCTTTTCTGAGTGCAACACAATTCCAGTATGGCAGGGATGAGTTTTACCTAACTCATGTGAGATTTTTTCTGCTTCATAAAGTGAATCAATAATGGTGGAGCCAACGCTCTCCTCCACCATACCACTCCAGCCACTACTAATTGCTAACTCTGCTCGGTACTCCTCCGCCTCAACCCCCACCGATGAGGCTTTTACCCGAAGTGGTAGATCCTTAGTTACCAAGACAACTCTTCTACCATCTGCCATTAAATTTTTAGCGATCGCTAAAATTCGAGAATCATTTGAACCATCTCGTAAAAATCCAGCTGGCAGTGTGGATGGATCGGAGTGGTTTAACTCAACAGATAATGATCCGCCCGCATCATTTATTTTTACCGCTTGATCTAACCGCCCAGATTTAACTCTCAAATCATCTAGGGTGCGCAGGGCAGCTCTGGCGAAGTAGCCTAGATCTGGATGATCACGCTTACTCTCTAATTCACCAATTACTGTGATTGGGATAATTACTTCATGCTCGGCAAATCTAGTTAATGCAATTGGATCGGCTAGTAAAACAGAGGTATCTAATACATAGGTAATGCGCGCAGGGTTTGATTGATTGGATACTGACTTTAAGACAATTGATTCACTAGCCAATCTATGTCATCGCAATCTGTTTAGTTTTACTAGGTGTTTTGGAAGTAGATAAAAGGTAAGTTATTTGGCTTAAATTTCGCCCTCGACACGCAAGGCTTAAAGGTTAAGTTTAGATAAAGAGTATTTTTAAACTGCCTACTTAAGCCCTCTTACCCGCCGCTCAATCCAAAATGAGGCCACCGGTAAGGTGCCAGCTAATAAGAACAACGCAGTTGAGATTAGGGATTTACGTTGGGCAATAGCTAGGTGAAGAGCTGCCAGTAGGTAGATTGGGTAGGTAAAGCCATGCACAATTGGAATCCAGATAAAACTTTCATAAAAGGTATCTGAACTAACTAAATACTTAGCTGGCATATAGCCAAACCAAAGTAGCAGTGACATAACTCCTGCCCAAATAGCCATTACTCGAAATCTAAAAATTATGCCGCTCATTTACTCTGCCTCACTTTGACTTGTTTCTTAACCTTTTTTTAACTTGTTTCTTAACTTGTTCTACCTGGCTAACTTTTGGTGCTCTAAATTGGGGAAATAAAGGTGCAATTAAGAGTAGTACCGCCATAAACCACCAGACCACCACATATGAGATGTGTTGCCAGTAAAAAGTAGAGATCTTCTGTGAGATCTGTGGTGAGGCGATTGGCGCAAAATTTGCAATGGCAGTATTTGAGCCAGATTCACTGCGCAACACAATGTACCCATCATATAAAAATGGTGTCCGCTCACTTACAACTAATGCTGGATCGATTCTAGATAGCTCACCTGTCTTGGGGAATACCCGATCTACATTTTGCCTAGGATATAGCCGGCCCGTTACCTGCACGCTTTGATTAATATCAATAAGTGGTTCAGTTGCCACGCCGCGAACAACTAAAACTGAATAGCCGGTATCTAAATTTAAAATTCTTACATCTAAGTCTGCTAGCTTTTCACCTTCAATTTTTTGATCTCTAGCTATGTACTTATCTGAATAAGTTCCAGAGGCTGAAACAATTCTATTTACCGCCTTTATTGGCATATTTAAGCCAGCAGATGCCACCTCTGATAAAGCAATCAAGGGTTTATCAGGTTGGACAGCAGTTGATTCACTTAGGCTCTGGGCTTTATTTAGTTGCCATATACCTAATTCAAATCCGGTATAGATTAAAAGTAGCCAGGTCAGAGTTATAACGATCTTCTTGGCTATATTTTTCATAAAAGTTTTAAACTACTCTTTATCCTTACGATCTAATAATCGCTTATATCTCCGATAAAAATTGACCATCAAAAACACCATGGCAAGAGTTAAAAAGATCATAGTTAATGAACCAGCTACACCAACATCAAAATTGCCAGCCTCTTCCATACCTACTCCCATCTATTTATTGCTCTAAGCCTACTTATAAGCCTACTTAAGCGGTGCACTTTGCATCTACACTTAGAGTGTGACTCATCCCAAAGTATTAACCGATCCTAGGCTGCGCCAGCGCTATGGAATTAAATCTGGTGGCAAAAATCGCCTATTTATTATCCTGCTTTCAGTGTTACTAATTTCAGCCTGGTTTATTTGGAGTGGTACAAATTTTGCAAATCCCCAGATTAGATCCACCTTAATCTCATTTAAGATCATAAGTGATCAAAAGCTCTCCATAACATATAAAATTTCAGTTCGGGATTTAAGTAAAGAACATAGCTGCTCCCTGGTTGCTAAAGATATTGATAAAAATACAGTTGGCGAGGTGGTTGATCAGATGCCAGCTGACTCACTAGTTGCTGGTGAAAATCAGCGCACCATTGAGATCTCTACTCGATTGCCTGCGGTAAATGCAGCAATTGCCAGTTGCCAGTAACCTTTACCCTCTTATGAACCAACCAACACAGACCTGGCTTACCCAAGAGGCGGCGGATCGGCTAAAAGCTGAGCTAACCGAGTTAGAGGGTCCACTTCGGGCTGAAATAATTAAAAGGATTGAGACAGCCAGAGCTGAAGGTGATTTAAAAGAGAATGGTGGCTATCACGCAGCAAGAGAAGAGCAAGGAAAGATTGAAGGAAGAATCCGCCAACTAAAACATATGTTGGAGCATGCACATATTGGTACTCCACCGGCAAGTGAATCAGGTGTGGTTGGTCTTGGTATGTTGATTACCGTTGATATTGCCGGAGATGAATTGAAGTTTTTATTAGGCTCTCGAGAAATTGCAAGTGGTGATATTGATGTTTATTCAGAAAAATCACCGCTGGGTAGTGCTGTCCTCGGAGCTAAAGTTGGTGAAACTGTTAATTACACCGCGCCAAATGGTAAGCAAATTGCGGTAGCAATTATTGAAGCACAACCTTTTATTTAACTTACTTATTCACCGCTCTATTATATTTTCTAACACTTAGTGGAATAAATATTGCCATAATTATGATCATATAAACTATGGACATAGTTAATGGATTGTCACTAGGAAAAGAGCCAGCAGTAGCACCGAATTGATTTTCAAGACCAAATAGCTGCCTGCATCCTGCCACCATGGTTGATACTGGATTCCATTCGGCAATATATTGCAATGGTTTTGGCATCCCAGTAGTTGGTGCAAATGCATTAGATAAAAAAGTTAATGGAAATACCGCGATAAATGTGGCATTAGTTGCCACTCGCTCCTCTCTTACCGATAACCCAATTAATACACCAATCCAAGACATCGCAAAACCAAAGACTAATAAAAATACAAAACCTAGCGTGATATTTAAAAAGCCAGAGCTAGGGCGCCAGCCAACAACATAACCGGTCAATCCCATGGCAGTGAGCACGACAATATTGAGCGCACCATCACCAAGTGTTCTACCAAAAACAACAGCAGATCTTGAGATTGGTAGAGATCTAAATCTAGCGATTAATCCTTTTTGCATATCAGCGGTTAAACCAACTGCGGTGCCCGCAAGGGTGAATGCAACAGTTTGCACAAATATGCCAGGCATTAGTAATTGAACATATCCACCTGGTTGGCCAGTATCAATTGAGCCACCAAATACATATCTAAATAACAAAACAAACATAATCGGTTGAATAATTGAGAATAAGATCAATTCTGGAACGCGAGCTAATTGCAGCAATTGCCTCTTAGTAATAATCAGTGCATCTGAAATTGCGTGCACTATCTACCTCGTTTCTTACTAGCTAAAGCTAAATCTTCATCTTTTTTCTCTTCCGCTAAATGCCCAGTAAGAGATAAGAAAACATCATCTAAGGATGGGCGCTTTAATCCAATATCTAAGGGGTGAATCCCCATCTCATCTAATAATTTTGCAGCTTCGATTAATGCTTTACTACCAGTGGTAACTGGTGCTGAGATCAGCCGTAAACCTTCATCTACATTTAGCGCACTGGAACTGATTCGGGCCACAATCTCTTTGGTTGCTGCCATGTGCTGGTTTTCAACCACAATCTCTAATCGCTCGCCACCCACCTGTTTTTTAAGCGAATCAGATGTTCCTCTGGCAATTACTTTGCCATGATCAATTACAGCAATCTCATCTGCTAACTGATCGGCCTCTTCAAGATACTGGGTTGTAAGTAGCAAGGTAACTCCACCTTTTACTAATTCGTTAATTACGCCCCACATATCCTGACGTCCTCTTGGATCTAAGCCAGTCGTTGGCTCATCTAAAAATAAAACTTTTGGTTTAACAATTAATGATGCTGCCAAATCTAATCTGCGTCGCATACCGCCTGAGTAGGTTCTGATTGGACGCTTGGCTGAATCCGTTAACGAAAATTGCTCTAACAGCTCAATCGCCCGGCTTTTTGCCGCTCTGGCTGATAAATGATAAAGCCGGCCAAACATAATTAAATTGTCCCAACCAGTTAAAGTCTCATCTACAGCAGCGTACTGACCAGATAAACCAATTATTTTTCTTACCTCTTGTGGATTTTTAATTACATCAATTCCAGAAACTGTTGCTCTACCAGCATCTGGCACAAGTAATGTTGCCAATACTCGAACAGTTGTAGTTTTACCTGCACCATTAGGACCAAGTACGCCTAATACAGTTCCTTCTTCAACATCAAGATTTAAACCATCTAATGCTTTAATTTTGCCCTTATCGTAAGTCTTATAGAGCTCTTCTGCTGTGATTGCTTTCATTGTAAAATCTTAACAAGAAAAAGCGGTAAACTATTCCACTTCAGGTCAAATCTCGGAAAATTTATAGGTAGAGGTGGTTAGTTCCATAAAACTAAAAAAGTTGGGTAAAAACCCATTTGCTGAACTTCCAAGAGAAGTGGCAATCCTCTCTACTGTTTCATTTTTAGTTGCAGTAGGTTTTGGATTAATAATTCCAGCTATCCCTATTTTCGCTGCATCTTTTGGCGTAAATAAGACTGCAATTGGATTAATTATCTCCGCCTTTGCAATTGTACGTTTTGCTTCAGGTTTAGTATCCGGAAAATTAGTTGATAAATTTGGTGAGCGAACAGTGCTGGGCTTTGGTTTGTTTATGGTCTCATTTTTTACATTACTTACCGCCCTTTCCCAAAACTACTCACAACTATTAATTTTTAGATCTTTTGGTGGACTTGGTTCTTCTATGTTCTCAGTATCTGCCGGTTCATTACTTATGAGATCAGTAGGTGATGATTATCGAGCTCGAGCGCAATCACTTTACAACGGTGGATTTTTATTAGGTGG
This sequence comes from Actinomycetota bacterium, assembly GCA_016870895.1. Taxonomy (GTDB): domain Bacteria; phylum Actinomycetota; class Actinomycetes; order Nanopelagicales; family Nanopelagicaceae; genus Nanopelagicus. Next base: position 5,781 of record VGAA01000012.1, read on the forward strand.
AATCTCAGGTCCTGCAGTTGGTGGGCTGCTTGCGACAATCTCACTAAGGGCACCGTTTTTTGTCTACTCAATCACACTAGCTATGGCGGCGATCACGGCATTATTTTTCTTGAGTGAAAAAAAGCTTGGTAAAAAAGTTGATGCGCCAACTACACAAATTGGCCAGACAACTCTTGGTCAGGCATTTAGATTACGGCCATATCAAATAGCCCTAGTACTAGCATTTATAAATAACTGGGTTTTATTTGGCTTAAGGTCTTCAATTTTGCCATTGTTTGTTACTGAAAAATTAAACTCAACTGCGACTATTGCTGGAATCGGCTTAACTATTGGCGCCTTAATTCAAGGAATCTTTATGTTAAAAGCTGGTAAGTACTCAGATATTAAAGGACGCAAAGCAGCTTTGTTATTTGGTGGGGCATTTATTTTATTTGGTATTTTAATGCTTGCATTTACTACAAATATTTTTTGGTATTTGATCTCAATGGCGCTATTTGGTTTAGGTAGTGCCTACGTTGGAACAGCTCCTGGTAGTGTGGTTGGCGACATCATTAAGGGTAGAGGTGGTCAAGTGATTGCCGCTTGGCAGATGGCCGGAGATGCCGGAATGATTGTTGGTCCAATATTGGTCGGATTACTAACTGATTACTTTAGTTATCAGGCAGCATTCTTATTCTCTGGTTTTATCTGGATTATTGCTTTGGTCTTATCAGCAATATTGCCTGAGACTCGGGCCTCATATTTAGAAAATGATTTAATTCCAGATAAAAATAAACAGGAGCTGTGATCGCTCACAGCTCCTGTTTGGAAGTATTTTTTTTAATTACTGGCGACGTAGAATCGCAAGTAAGCGCAGTACCTCTAGGTATAGCCAAACAATTGTGACCATTAGGCCAAAAGATGCACGCCATGATTCCTTCTCAGGAACTCCAGCCGCTACACCCTTTTGGATTTGATCAAAATCTAAAACTAAGAACAAGCTAGCAAGGGCAACGCCTGCTACTGCAAGAAGTAGTCCTATTCCAGATACGCCGTAAAAGCCATACCCTTGTCCGACACCAAAAAAAGATGCCACTAGTGAAACTAAGGCAAGAATGAAATAACCAATTGCTGCACCAATAAGAGTGCGCGTAAATTGTGGTGTTGCACGTAGTGTGCCATTGCGATACATAATTAAAACTCCCGCAAAAGCTGCGATGGTTCCAATTACTGCCTGGCTAACAATTCCAGGTTGAGTGATTTCATAAGCCTTACTAAGTGCTCCTAAACCGAGACCTTCTAATGCTGCGTAAGCAACTACTAGGCCTGGGCGAATTGTTTTACTAAAAATAATAATCATTGCAAGAATAAACCCACCTAGGAATCCAACGATTATGCCGAGTCCGCCTATGTTTGTACTCCAGGCAAATCCACCTACAATGAGTAAAATTGCAAATAAAAATCCAGTTTTCGCAACAACATCTTCCATTGTCATGCGACCTGTGCGCATTGATGAGGCTGCTGGAGCATTAAAACTTTGCTCTAATTGATCAACCTGCATAGTTGTTGGTTGATTAAAAGCCTTGCCAAGTACAGGGTTTGAACTCTTCATTCTTCTCCTTTTATTGAAGTAGTAACCAGTTTTGGTTATTTACTTAAGTAGTAAACAAATATTAACCCCTTGCAATTCCCGCCGCTATAACCACTATGCGGTTGAAACTTAAATTTTGCTGAAGATTCGCAAGAGTTGAGCGTGCCCCCGGTGGGGGTCGAACCCACACTTGTGCGATTTTAAGTCGCATGCCTCTGCCATTGGGCTACAGGGGCGAATCTTCAGGGGGTAAATCTACCCGTATTTTTCACTCTCTAAATCCAAGGCCTTCTTGGCTTAATTTATTAATGACCAAGCCATCCCATCCAAAATATCTGACTCTGAGGCAACAAACTCGGTCGCACCAGTTGCTGCCATAACTCGAGAAAGAACTAATGAGCCAGCAGTAATTACATCAACTCTTCCAGGATGCATAAATCCAAGATTTGATATTTCACTCTTAGTCATTGCCTGAAAAGCAGCAGAAACTTTATGAACTTTTTCTGCTGGAATTCTTGAAAGGTGGATTGTATAACGGTCATAAGTTTCAAGTTCTAATGCAGCTGCAGCAATTGTGGTTGCAGTTCCAGCAACTGCAACTAAAGTTTTTGCAGTCGAGATTGGCACAACCGCAGCAGCTTGTGCAATTGCCTTATCGATATCAATTATTGCTTGCGCCACCTGACTCAATTCAACTGGTTGAGATTTCAGATGTCGCTCACTCATTCGTACACAGCCAATGTCCACACTTTTTGCAAACTCAACCTCTTTATTTCCATAAACAAACTCTGTAGAGCCACCACCGATATCGACTACCAAAAATGGAGCATCGCTATGTAAAAGTTCTTTAGTTGCACCATTAAATGAAAGTCTGGCCTCTTCCTCACCTGGAATAACTTCAACCTCAACTCCTAATATCTGACTTACCCCATCGATAAATAAATCTCGATTAGCAGCATCTCTTGTGGCTGAGGTGGCACAGAATCTAATCTTTTCAACACCTTTGCCAGCTAACTGACTCTTAAACTTTTCTACGGTAGCCAGCGTTCGATTTATCGCATCTGGATGAAACGACTTATTTTCATCCACCCCTTGCCCAAGTCGAACAATCTCCATATCTCGAAGAACCTCTTTAAATTTTCCACCACTTATATCGGCAATTAGTAATCTGATTGAATTAGTTCCACAATCAATTGCTGCAACCCGACTCAAATTAATTATCTCCGTCAATTAAATTACTTATCTCACTACAGGGCTTAGATTCCCACCACTGAGCTAGTTCAGTTAATGCCTCATCTCCTAGTGGATTCACGCCAGCGCCAGCAGCAAGTGAGTGCGCAACAAGTGAATGCAAACACTTAACTCGATCAGGCATACCACCTGCTGTAATACCTGCAATCTCTGGCACATCAATATTTAATTCTTTAGCGAGTGCGGATCTTGCTGCCTCATAGTCAATATGTGCTGCTTGATAATCACCTGCTAACTGTGGGTCAGTTGATAAACGCTCATTCATTTTTGCCATAATTCCAGAGCTTTCAAGGGTTGAAATTGCACCAGTAAGTCTTGGGCAAGTTGCATAGTAAAAAGTTGGAAATGGATCACCATCTGCTAATCGTGGTGGGGTTTCAACTACATCTGGCGAACCACATGCGCAGCGATGTGCAATTGCAGAAACATCTCTGGGTGCTCTACCTAGCTGTGCTTGCACAATCTCTAGATCAGATTGTGATGGTTTTTCTCTAGTAAATGCAGCTTGAGGTTTTACCATAATTATTGGATTACATTAGTGCTTGTAATAGATGAGATTAATCTTGAGTACCAAGGTATACCCACTGGTAATTGCTCAGAAACCTTAGGCTCTTCATTTTGATTTGTGATCTCATCATTTCCAACAACTATATATTGCCGCTCACCTGGAAATACAAAATGTAATCTTGCCCGGGCTTGGCTTGCTACATACTCAGGATCATTCCATAGTGCTAATTCTTGGGTTGCCTTTTCTAACATAGCTTGATTATCAACTAGTTGATTTTCAAGTGAATTAATCTGCGCCCGCTGGGTGAAGTAGTGCTGTAGTGGTGGTGCCAAAGTTACTGCCACTGCAAACAAGACTATGCCAGTTATTAAAGCCCGATTAGATAGGCCACGCTTTTTTAAATTTGATTTAATGCCCTTACGAAAGTTGGCTATTACACCGGCAGCAATAAATCTGCGTCTAGCCATTTGTTATTTAAACCTTGGAAATGCTGATTTACCTGCATAAGTTGCGATCGAACCTAACTCTTCTTCAATTCTTAACAATTGATTGTATTTAGCCACCCGCTCAGATCTTGCCGGAGCGCCAGTCTTAATCTGGCCACAACTTAATGCCACTGCTAAATCAGCGATTGTGGTGTCCTCAGTTTCACCTGATCGGTGGCTCATCATAGATCGGTAGCCATTTTTATGCGCCAAGGTAACGGCATCAATAGTTTCAGTCACACTTCCAATCTGATTTACCTTTACTAAGAGAGCATTTGCAGTTTTACTATCTATTCCTCGTTGCAATCTCTCTGGATTAGTAACAAATAAATCATCACCAACAATTTGAATTTTATCCCCTAATTGCTTGGTCATCTCAGCCCAACCAGACCAATCATCTTCATCCAGTGGATCTTCAATTGAAACAAGTGGATATGAATCTACTAACTCGCTGTAGTAGGTGATCATTTGGTCTGAGGTTAACTTCTTGCCCTCAAACTTATACTCGCCATTTTCACAAAACTCAGTTGCTGCCACATCCATAGCAAGTGCAATTTCACTGCCTGATTTAAAGCCAGCAATTTCAACCGCTTCTAAGATTAAATCAAGTGCAGCTCGATTGCTTGCTAGATTTGGCGCAAATCCACCCTCGTCGCCAATACTGGTAGCTAATCCTTGTTTCTTTAAAACAGATTTAAGGCTGTGGTAAATCTCAGCACCCCACCTAAGGGATTCTTTAAAAGTTTTTGCACCAATTGGTGCCACCATAAACTCTTGAATATCTACATTGGTATCGGTGTGTGCGCCACCATTTAAAATATTCATCATTGGAACTGGTAAAACTTTTGCATCACTTCCACCAAGATATTTAAAAAGAGATTGGCCCTTACTTAATGAAGCTACCCTTGTTACCGCCAATGAAACACCTAAAATTGCATTTGCCCCCAGGGATGATTTATTTTTAGTTCCATCAAGTGAAATCATTTTTTCATCTAAGGCTCTTTGGTCTTCTGCACTTAGCCCGATAACAGCTGGTGCAATTTTCTGATTAATATTATTTACTGCTGTCTCAACACCCTTACCTAAATAACGTTTGCCACCATCTCGTAATTCAACTGCTTCAAATGCGCCAGTGGAAGCTCCACTTGGCACTGCAGCTCTTCCAATAAATCCATTATCAAGTTTTACCTCAACTTCAACAGTTGGATTTCCACGGGAGTCTAAAATTTCTCTGGCCTTAACCTCTTTGATTACTGACACAAACATCTCCCATGATCTTTAAAATGGATTTATATGAGTAATTCTACCTTGCTTCGTGCTCTTGAATCTTACTTATCAATGATTTAGTCGCTGTGCGCAATGCCGCCTCTGGATCTATCCCTAAATCTACCGCCTGGGCAATTAATCCAAGAAGTAAATCTCCAAATTGATCCTGGTTTAGCTGCTCTGAAATGTTAATTGGTTTATCAACTTCAAGTTCAAAATTTAATTTATTCATTCGATACAAAACTTTGGCAGCAAGAGGCAGTGTTGGCTGCGCTAGTGGCACTCCATCAATAATTGAGGTTCTACCTTTTTCGGTAGCTTTTTGTGCCTCCCAATTTTCAAGCACCTCACTGCTGCTTTCAACTTTCGTTCCACCAAATACATGAGGGTGTCTTCGAATTAACTTATCGGTAACTGTTTTAGCAACATCTTCGACATTAAAAGGATTATCGGCATCCTCTTCTGCCATCCGGGAGTGAAAGTAAACTTGAAGCAATAAGTCGCCTAGCTCCTCCTGCATAGAGGTTCGATCTTTATTTTCAACCGCTTCAATAAATTCATATGATTCCTCTAAGAGATACTTAAGGAGAGATTCATGGTCTTGCTCTGCATCCCAAGGACATCCACCGGGAGATCGGAGTTTATCCATCACCTCGCGAAGCCTAAGTAGCTCTGAGCTCATATTAAATAATCAAGGAAGTGGTGTGACAGCACCATCGGTGATATCACTTGCTTCAATTGCTGCAGTTATTGGATTCCATATTCCATACTTAGGATTGACTACTACGCCAAGTTTTTCCGCAGTAGCGACTATTGTTTTAGAAACTTCTTGACTTGCTAATGCCTCAGGAATACCAGATGAAATAAAGCTTTCAGTTAGTCGATCTACAATTATCAATATACGCAGGTACTCATCAAAAGTTGATACTGCTAAATTCGCACTAACTAAGGCAGGTTCTAATCGATCTAATCCACCTACTTGATTAGTAACATCGCCTTTTCTTAAGGCAATATCTGAATCGCTAATTGTAAAATTCTTATCTATGGCAATTTGATTAAACAAAATTCTAATTACTGCAAATTGCGCTTGATTTCGTAGTAATTGTTTACCCTCAATCAATTCCATTCCAGCAGTATCAACAGTCTTACGTGCAGCTAAAATTTCATCGACTACACCCTGGATTTGCGTGGACTTTATATCCTTATCACCAACAGAGATTCCAGAACTCATACCTGCACAAGCAGTAACTAGAAATAGAACAGCAAGTGATGCAGAAATTTTCTTATACAAACTGATCCTCATATCTCTAGTGGCTGCTAATTTTATTATTTGGCCTGATTAAATTAGTTATCACTTCATTTACCCAAGTCAGGGTAGAAGTATTCCCTACTTTTGGTGAATCTATCCAATTCGCTGTAGTGGGCCTGCTAACTAATAGGGTCTGTGATGCATTCTTATAGATAGATCCAGGATAAAGCCTTGAAAGCTTAATTTGTCCTGACTCTGCCAGAGCTACTGGTGATAGTCGTAAATTCTTACCCACCATTGAGATATCAGCAATCTCTAAATTCTTTGCAAGTAAACGCAATGATGCAACTGCGATTAATTCCTTTGCTGGCATTGGAAGTGGCCCAAACCTATCTATTAATTCCTCTTCGATTTCAGTTAATACTTCATAGCTTGCAGCATCGGCTAGGCGGCGATAAATATCTAGCCGCAATCTTTCAGAGTCCACATAATCAGTTGGTAGGTGAGCATCAAGTGGTAATTCAATTTTGCAATCTTGTTTCTTTGGCTTATCTTCAAAGTAGCCACTCTTAAACTCATCAACCGCATCGGCCACCATGCGCATATATAAATCAAATCCAACCTCAGCAATATGGCCTGATTGCTCACCCCCTAATAAATTACCTGCTCCTCGTATCTCTAAATCTTTAAGCGCAACCTGCATACCAGCGCCTAAATCTGTATTTGTTGCAATTGTTGTTAGTCGATCATGAGCTAGCTCTGAAATTGGTTGCTCTGTTGGATATAGAAAATATGCATAAGCCCGCTGTCGACTTCGTCCTACTCGGCCGCGCAATTGGTGTAATTGGGATAATCCAAATAGATCAGAGCGATCTACAATCAGTGTATTTGCGTTTGGAATATCAATTCCACTTTCAATAATGGTTGTGCAAAGCAGTAAGTCATACTCCCTATTCCAAAATGCCAAAATTACATCTTCTAATAGTTTTTCATTCATTTGACCGTGTGCAATTCCTATTTTTATGCCCGGCACTAAGCTTTTAATCTTTTCAGAAACTAATTCAATGCTTTCAACTCGGTTATGAATGTAAAACACTTGCCCATCTCGCAATAATTCTCGATGTATGGCAGCACTAACTTGTTTATCATCATATGGGCCAACATAAGTTAGTACTGGATGTCGCTCTTCTGGTGGGGTTGTTATATTAGACATCTCTCTAATACCCGTAATAGCCATTTCTAATGTTCTTGGAATGGGAGTTGCTGACATAGACAAAACATCTACATTTGTCCGAGCTTTTTTCAATTCCTCCTTATGCTCTACGCCAAATCTCTGCTCTTCATCTACTACTAATAAACCTAAATCTCTAAATTCAACATCCTTAGATAAAAGCCGATGAGTTCCAATAACGACATCTACTACTCCGGATTTTAGATTAGAAATAATTTCTTTTGATTCCCTTACTGTGTTGAATCTAGATAAGGCAGCAAGTCTTATTGGAAAACCAGAGTATCTAGCTGAAAAAGTCTTGAAATGCTGTTGTACTAAAAGTGTAGTTGGTACCAATATTGCAACCTGTTTTCCATCTTGTACTGCTTTAAATGCTGCTCGTACAGCAATCTCTGTCTTGCCATAACCAACATCACCGCAAACAATTCGATCCATTGGATTTGGCTTTTCCATATCGCGCTTCACTTCATCAATAGTTGCTTGCTGGTCTACCGTTTCAACAAATGGAAAGCTATTCTCTAATTCTTTTTGCCAGGTTGTATCTACCGAAAAAGCAAAGCCTGGTGCGCTCATTCGTGCGGCATATAATCGAATTAACTCTGCAGCAATTTGCTTTACCGCTTTTCTTGCTTTTCGCTTACTGCTCTGCCAATCACTGCCACCAATTTTATGCAGTGTAGGTGACTCACCGCCCACATACTTAGTTACCTGCTCTAACGTATCTGTGGGCACAAATATCCGATCTGCTGGATGTCCACGTTTTGAAGGGGCGTACTCAATTACTAGATATTCTCTAGAAGCACCATTACTTGTTCGGGTAATTAACTCTAAATATCTTCCCACACCATGTTGCTCATGAACAACATAATCTCCAGAATTAAGCTGGAGTGGATCGATAGCTTTTCTGCGCTTAGAAGGCATCCGTGCCAGATCTTTATCAGAACTCTTCTGCCCTGATAGATCTTTATCAGTTACCAGTGCAAACTTATGTTTAGAGCTAATAAATCCGTGGTGAATATCGGATTTAATCAACCAGATAAGTTCATTGTTAATAGATTGATCAAATTCAGCTATGTGTTGATTAGCTATCTCAGATGAGTTAAGTACTTCACTAAATCTTTGTAATATACCGGTAGCTGCTGCTGTAAAAACTACAACATATCCCTGCTTTTTCCAGCTCTTGATATCCAAAATAGCCTTTTCATACTTATTTGCATAACTTTCAATTTCATCTAAGAAATCTAGCTGTTTATCCGCTGGATCACTAGAGTAAAGATTTAGAGTTCGAAGTAATAACTTCTTTTTCTCAGCCTGTTGCTTTATGTAATCTAATTCGTAAAAGCCACCAATTTTCAATTTGTTACTTAATTCAATTGGTGCCTCTATTTTCTTACTATCTGACCAGGCCACAGTTGACCAAGCAGCCTGAAGAAAATCATTATTAGTCTCAAGTAAATCAATTGCCCGGCTTTTAATTCTTGGCTCATCAATTAACCAAATTTGGGTCGAGGGCGATAAGTAACCAGTAATGCTTTTAAAATCATCAACCAACCCTGCCGCTAAAGATTCCATGCCTTCAAATAAGATACCTTCACAAATTTTTTCAGTAAGATCCTTAATTTCAGGAAAATCTTTACCTAATGTTCTTGCTTTTTGTTTTAATTTTTCATCAATCAGCATCTCTCGGCAAGGATAGATACTCACCTCTACTTTTATCTTCTCAAGTGAGCGCTGGTCAGAAATCGAGAAATATGACAACTCTTCGATCTCATCACCAAAAAAATCAATTCGAATTGGATGGTCTTGGTCTGCTGGAAAAATATCTAAAATTCCACCACGAACTGCGAAGTCACCTCTTCGCTCCACTAAATCTGATCTGGAAAAACCAAATCTGATTAAGTGATTCATCAGCTCTTGCATTTGCAGAGTTAGACCCTGCTGAATCTTGATGATCGAGGTGTTTAAGTTATTTGCAATGATTGGTTGAAGAAGTGCTCTTACTGAACACACAATAACTTTTACTTTTTGGTCACTTATTTTATTTAAAGCCTTAAATCTTGCGGTAACAGTATCGGCCTTAGGACTTAATCTTTCATGTGGCAAAGTTTCCCATGCTGGAAAATTAACAACTAGATCTTTCCCTATCCACGAGCCGATCTCTTGCGATAGCTCTTCGGCATGCCGAGTTGAGGTGGTGATAATTAATAGTGGTGTGTTTGAAGTGGCGGCTAAGAAACCATGAACTGCGGCAGGGGCAATCAAATTATCATTTTCAGATAAATAATTTTGTGCAGATTCGATAAGAGTTTTGAATAGCTTTATCACCGTCCAAACCCCTTTCTTATAGAAAACGCCAGATACCCCCACTTCTAAAAATGAAGGGGGGTGATGACTAATTCTAAGGCTAATTATCTACGGCTAAATGCCAAAATAATGTGCTTGGAAATTAATAACCTGTAATGATTACCCCATGAGTTCGAGCACTGAAAACACCAGTCTGCGCAATGATGTTCGTAAGTTGGCAGATTTACTTGGCCAGACACTAGCTCGTCAAGAAGGCGACGAGTTGCTCTCATTAGTTGAGGCGGTTCGACTGAGTGTGCGCGAGGGTAAACAAGATGAGGTGTTAGGTAAGTTAACTGATGCTCAAACTGTTTCATTAGTTAGAGCTTTTAGTAATTACTTTAATCTAGCGAATGTAGCTGAACAGGTTGATCGAACTAAGGTATTAGCTGAGCAACGCAAAACAATTGGATCATGGATCAGCAGAACTATTGATCGAATATTAAAGGTGCAAGAAGCAACTAAGGATTTTGACAAAAAAGAGTTACAAGAGTGGCTAGATAATTTCTCGGTCCGGCCTGTTTTTACTGCTCACCCAACAGAAGCAGCCCGTAGATCTGTGTTAAGCAAGATGACCACTATTGCTAAATTAATAGAGCAACCTGATTCCCCAACTAAGAGTGAGCGGCTTGCAGAAACAATTGATTTGCTTTGGCAAACAGATGAATTAAGACTTGGTCGACCAGAGCCACTAGATGAGGCAGTTAACTCAATTTATTATTTGGATGAGCTGCTGCAAGATACTGTTCCAGAGGTTTTAGCTAGTTTTGCCAATGAGGTTAAGCGCCTAGGTGTTGAGCTATCGCCAAATGCAAAACCACTCTCATTTGGTACTTGGATTGGTGGCGATCGGGATGGAAATCCGAATATCACAGCAGCTGTAACTAAGTCAGCAATTTTGTTACAAAATTCCCACTTCACTAGGGCAATTAACAGGCACTTAGATGAGCTGCGCCAGTCATTATCAATTTCAACGAAATTAGCTGGTGTAACTAAAGAATTAGAGAAATCACTAGCTGAAGATTTGGAGAAACTTCCAGAAATTGAAGCCAGATATCGCAGAATTAATGTGGAAGAGCCGTATCGATTAAAAGCAACTGCCATTGGTCATAAGTTGCTGCTTACCCAAGCCCGGCATGCATCTGGCTTACCCCATTTTTCTGGCCGGGATTATAAAAATACCGCTGAACTGCTCCAAGATTTTGAAATTATTCACGCATCCTTACTTGCAAACAATGGCGAGCTAATTGCAAATGGCCTGCTAAATCGTATTTATAGAACAATCAGCGCCTTTGGATTAACCCATGCCACTATGGATATTAGAGAGCACTCTGGTGTGCATCGCAATCTATTGACCCAAATCTATGGTCAACTAAGTGGTAATCAGATATCTGAAGCATTGAAATCTCAAGATAAAAAAGAGATTAAGAACTTAGATGAGGTTGGTAAAAAGTGCTTTGATACCTTTGTAACCGCAAATGAGCTGATTGATCGATTTGGCTCAGAGGTAATCGAAAGCTACATAATTTCGATGACAAAATCTGCCGAGGATGTATTAATTGCAGCGCTAATTGCAAAGCATGCAGGCCTGCTATCTCTCGATGGAAAAAAAGCTTTTGCAAAAATTGGATTTGTGCCCCTATTAGAAACAGTTGCGGAATTAAGAGCTGCCGGTGAAATTCTTGATACTTTATTGAGCGATAAGAATTACCGAAAAATTGTTTCACTTCGCGGTGATCTGCAAGAGGTAATGCTGGGTTACTCAGATTCAAATAAGGATGCCGGTATTACCACCAGCCAATGGGAGATACACAAGGCACAACGAAAGTTAAGAGATATTGCGATTAACCATGGCGTTAAGTTACGGCTATTTCATGGCCGTGGTGGATCAGTAGGTCGTGGTGGTGGACCAACCTATGACGCACTTATTGCTCTGCCCTGGGGATCAATTGATGGGCACATAAAGATGACAGAACAAGGTGAGGTTATTTCAGATAAGTATGGATTGCCAGCATTAGCTAAAGAGAATTTAGAGCTAACTCTTGCCGCCGCTCTTGAGGCAACAATTTTAAATAGAAAACCTCGTCAAGCAGCTGGAGATTTAAATAGTTGGAATGAATGCATGGATTTAATTAGCGATAATGCCTTTACTGCATATCGAAAGTTAGTTGATGATCCAGATTTGCCAGCATATTTCTATCAATCCACACCTGTTGAACAATTAGGAAATCTATTTTTAGGTTCTAGGCCCTCAAGAAGACCGGATGCAGCATCTGGTTTAGATTCACTACGCGCAATCCCCTGGGTATTTGGCTGGACCCAATCTCGACAAATTGTTCCTGGTTGGTATGGGGTTGGCTCTGGCTTAAAAGCTGCCAGGGAGGCAGGTAAAACTGAGCTGCTGCAAACCTTACTAAAAGAGTGGCACTTCTTTAAAACCTTTATTAGTAATGT
>VGAA01000013.1 GCA_016870895.1 Actinomycetota bacterium
TCAGCTGGGGTAGTTGGCACTGCTTGATTACTCTCCTGGCATAAAGCAGCAATTCGCTCTGGCATCGCTCCTGGCTTTTCAAATCTTGGATCATTTGCATCAATTACCGCACCCTTTGGTAGTAATGCTGCCTCGGCGGCAAGTTGGGCAGCGGTGTATTTCTCACCCTTTGCCGCCCAGTAATCCAATGACTCCTCGAGTAACCACATACCAGCCACATTTTTAATAAATCTAATTCGATCCTCAACCCCCATCTCATTTGTAATATTAAAATCCATCGCACTCTTATCAGTTACCGGTTTATCTAACTCCAAACCAACTAATGACCAGGTACCGCTTGAGATATAAGCTGAATCCTTTTGGGTTGAAAGTGGTGTGCCGGCAACCGCACTTGCAGTGTCATGGGAGCCAACTGAGATCACCTTGATGCCATCTAATTGCCCATGGCCAGTAATAACTCCCATTTGTTTACCTGGCTTGTTTATCTTTGGAAATAGATCCTTTTTAATTCCTAACTTTTCAATCATCTCCCAATCCCAGTCATGGCTTCTGACATTAAGTAATTGAGTAGTTGAGGCATTTGTGATCTCAGTGCTGATAGATCCACAAAATAGATAATTAACTAAATCTGGCACCATTAAAAACTTATCAGCTTGGCTATATATATTTGAACTTTTCTCGGCAAATAATTGATACATAGTGTTAAAGAAAATAAATTGAATTCCAGTGCGGCTATAGATGTAATCAACTCCCAAATCATTTTTTAACTTAGCCATTAAGCCATCGGTTCTGCCATCGCGATAACAATGTGGTTGGCCAATGACCTCACCATTTGCATTTATTAAGCCATAATCCACCGCCCAGCTATCAACGCCTACACTTATAATTTCACCTAATTTTTTAGCTGCACTAAGCCCGGAAATAATTTGTTCAAAAATAAAAGGCCAATCCCAAAATAAACCAGCATCACTTTGTACTGGCTCATGTTTAAATCTATGAACCTCAGTAAGTGAGATTTTGTTATCAACTAACTCACCTACTGTAACTCGACCAGAGGAGCCGCCAAGATCAACCGCTGCGTAAAGCAAAGGTGCGCCTATCTAAGAAATGCTGCAGCCACGCCACCATCAACTGGAATATGTAATCCAGTAGTTAGTGTTAGATCTCCACCTAAAATTACAAATACCGCAGCTGCAATATGTTCTGGTAGTACCTCTTTTTTCAAGATGGTGCGCTGCGCGTAATACTCACCCAGCTTTGCCTCCTCCACACCATATTGTTTAGCCCGGTTTGCCCCCCAACCGCCAGCAAATATGCCAGAGCCCTTAACCACACCATCTGGATTAATTCCATTTACTCTGATGCCAAACTCACCTAACTCAACTGCCAACAGACGAACTTGATGAGATTGCGCAGCCTTGGTTGCCCCATAAGCAACATTGTTAGCACCGGCAAATACTGAGTTCTTAGATGAAATGTAGACAATGTCCCCACCCATTTTTTGCGCGATTAAAGCTTTAGCAGCCTCGCGGGAGACTAAGAATGATCCTCTAGCCATAATATCTAATTGCAAATCCCAATCTGCGATTGTGGTTTGGGTAATTGGTTTTGCAATTGAGATACCGGCATTATTAATTACGATATCAATGCCACCAAAGGCGAGCATGGTGGCAGTCATTGCTGATGCAATTGCCTCTTCGCTAGTAACATCCATAGCTACCGCGATAGCTTTATCACTACCGCCCAATTCAGCGGCAAACTTACTAGCTCCCTCTAAATCACGATCTGCTACCACAACACAGGCGCCCTCATCAGCTAAGCGTTGTGCGGTAGATTTGCCAAGACCAGAGGATGCCCCAGTTACCAATGCAATTTTGCCAGCCAGTGGCTTTGGTTTTGGCATTCGTTTTAACTTTGCCTCCTCCAAATCCCAATACTCAATTCTAAATTTTTCACTCTCAGCAATTGGTGCATAGGTAGAGATCGCCTCCGCCCCGCGCATAACATTGATAGCGTTAATATAAAACTCACCAGCTACCCGAGCAGTTTGCTTATCTTTACCGTAACTAAACATGCCAATTCCTGGAACTAAAATAATTAATGGATCAGCCCCCCGCATTGCCGGTGAATCAGCTTTAGCATGGCGCTGGTAATAAGCAGCGTAATTTTTACGATACGCCTCATGTAGCTCATTTGCTCGCTTAATTACATCCTCAACTGGTGCATCAGGCTTAGTATCAATCACCATTGGTGAGATCTTGGTGCGCAAGAAGTGATCTGGACATGATGTGCCCAGGGCTGCTAATTGCATCAATTTGCTACCTTGTAGGAAATCTAAGACCACATCATTATCGGTAAAACTACCTAACATGCGCATATCTTTTGATGCAATACCACGCAGATATGGGGCAAGCTCTGCTGCTCGCGTTTTTCTAGCAGCTGGATCTAATGGGGCGAACTTACTTTCCTTTTTGCCAAATGGATCTGATTTACCTTTAGCTTTAATAAACTCCTCGGCTTTAGTAATTGCCCAAACAGATCGCTCTTCACACTCTTTACTGCTACTTCCCCAAGTAGTTAAACCATGACCACCTAGGACACAACCCTTTGCCTTTGGATTTTCAGCGGCAATCTTTGCCATATCAAGTCCTAATTGAAAACCAGGCCGGCGCCAATCCACCCATAAAATTTCTTCACCAAAACACTCTGCGGTTAATTTTTGGCCATCTTTGGCGGTGGCAAGGGCAATAATTGAATCCGGGTGTAAGTGATCAACATGATCAAACTCAACTAAACCATGCATTGAGGTATCAATACTTGGCGCAGCTCCACCTTTACCAAATGAGCAGTAATCAAAGAGTGCAACCATCTCATCCTCGCGCTCAACGCCAGGATAAACATTTTTTAGATCCTTAAATTTTTCTAGATCTAAGGCAGCAAGTCCGGCCTCTTTTAAGGTCCCAAGATCACCGCCTGAACCCTTAACCCAAAGCACAGTAGTCTCTTTGCCAGTTGCTGGATTTTTAACCTGACCCTTAGCTGAAGTATTACCGCCAGCGTAATTAGTAAATCTAGGCTCTGAACCTAGGCGATTACTGCGCGCTAGTAATTCACTTACAACCTTTGGTGTCGACATTAAGCTCCCCATCCAGCTTGTGCGCCACCGACTCGCTCGGCAGCAATCTTTTCAGCGTATCCACTCTTAGCATAAGCACTCTTTGGATCTGGTGCTAAACCTTGCTCACTTCGCAGCTCGCCAAGTAAATCTCTGACATCGGTGTTGTAGGCATTCATTAATACATCATTAGCACCTAATACATCGCCAGCTAATTGTGCTTTCTTAAGTGCATCGGCATCAACTAGTAATGCCTTGGCCACCGCCTCTTGCACATTTGTTATGGAGCGAATTTGTGCTGGAATCTTAGGCTCAATGTTGTGGCATTGATCTAGTACATAAGAAACCGTAGTTCCCTTATCAAAGCCGCCACCTTGATTTACCTCATGCATAATTCTAAATAATTGGAATGGATCTGCTGCGCCAACTATTAAATCATCATCGGCATAAAACCTTGAGTTAAAATCAAATGCGCCCAGACGTTTACGACGAAGTAAGAATGCAACTATGTACTCAATATTTGTACCAGGAGCGTGGTGTCCAGTATCAACACAAACACTTGCCTTCGGACCTAACTCTAGGCAGTGCACATAAGAGGTGCCCCAATCCGGCACATCGGTTGAGTAGAAAGCTGGTTCAAAAAACTTATACTCCAGCAACATTCTCTGGTGCTCGCCAATGCGCTCATAAACTTTTTGGAGGGATTCAAATAGACGATCTTGCCGGCCAGCTAGATCATCTTGGCCTGGATAATTTGTGCCATCGGCAAACCAAAGTTTTAGATCCTTGGCGCCAGTGGTATCCATAATATCTACGCACTCAAGTAGATGATCTACCGCTTTTTGCCGGATCTTTTTATCAAAGTGACATACTGAACCAAATTTATAATCATCATCTTGGAAGGTGTTTGAGTTTATTGTACCCAGGTAGACACCATTATCCTTGGCATGTTTTGCAAGCTTTGCGTAATCATCAACCTTATCCCAGGGGATATGCATGGCAACTGCTGGAGCAGCTCCGGTGTACTTATGTACCTGCGCCGCATCTGAAATCTTTTCATACGGGTCTCGTGGCACACCAGGTTGAGCAAAAACTTTAAAGCGCGTACCGGAGTTTCCATACGCCCAGGATGGAGTCTCAATATAGAAGCGCTTAAGTACTTCCTTTGCCTCTTTTGCTGATGCCATTTTCTTATTCTCCCTTTTGGTTAGTTGATAGAAAAAACTTTATTAATTTAAGTGAAATACCTCTTCTAATTGCAAAAAGCCTTCATCTGGTCGCTTGCCCTCTAATGCCACAAAAAACTCAGCCATCTCCGCTTGCCACTTAGCATTGATCTCAGTCTTCTCCATGCCAGCTTTTGCCGCAGTAAGTGATGGTGTCTCTAAGTATCCAATTAGGGTGCCATCATTTCGATCTAAATATAAAGAGTAGTTGTGCCAGCCGGTCTGACTTAAGGCGGCTAGCATCTCTGGCCAGACTTGAGCATGTCGTCTGACATACTCATCCATTTTCTCTTTGCGAACTTGTAATCTAAAACAAACACGCTCCATTAATTAATACCTGGCCTTCATAAAATCTAGGGATTTTTTGGCTAAATCATCGGAATCACTCCATAGGTTTCGCCAAACACATAAAGTATTTGATAGCGATGGATCCACTACCGCAGATGAGAAGGATTCAAAGGTAATTGGACCTTTGTAATTGATCTGCTTCAAAGCTGCAAAAAATGAATCAAAATCCACATTTCCGGTACCAAGGTATCCGCGATGGCTCTCACCAATATGAACATAGCCCAGTCGATCACCAGCTGCGAGGACAGATTTTTGCATGCCATCCTCCTCAATATTCATGTGATAGGTATCAAGGTGTAAAAAGGCATTTGGTCGGTTTACCTCATCTAGAAAAGCTAAGCCTTCAATACCGGTATTCATAATATTGGTCTCATACCGATTAACTACCTCTAAATCTATGTTAATGCCCTTATCGGCTGCGTAATCAGCTAGCCGTTGCATAGCTTTAATTGAATTGTTTCTATTCTCTTTACTTGCAGGTGTTGGATATTTTGCCAATGCTGAAAAGATAACCCCACAAAGCTCAGTGCCACCAATATCATGTAATACATCAGTTACCTTGCGAAGTAACTCATCTCCCTTGGCCACAATTGATGGATCAGTACTTGTTACATCAGTTTTTGCAGATAAACCCAAAGAGGCATGTGCTCTAAGTCCGTACTCCTGTAATAAATCCTTAGTTAACTTGGTGTCAAAGTTCCATGGATCAAATATAGCTAACTCGATGTAGTCATAACCATTACGGGCAGCGCTACTAATTGCGGCGCGTGCACTACTTGGCGACCAATCCCCCACCCATACTAAGGCATGTCCACCGAATTCAATTTGCTTTACTGCTGGCATCACTTGCTCCCATGGGGCTTATAAAAAACTTTTATTAGTCTACATTCTTTCACTCTTTAAGAGGGGTGTCCATTTTTTTAATTTCTATTTCAGCGTTGAAACAGCATTTAAGAAAAATTAGGGCGGCCCTTTTGTAGGCCGCCCTAATCAGAGACAAATTAAACTTCTAAATTAGAAGTTAAATTGATCTACATTGTCCTTTGTGAATACAGTTGCAGGTCCAAGGACAACTTCGTTTCCTACTGCGCCCTTAATAACTGTACGAGACTTAAGTCCCTTATCGCCAGGGCCCGACTTGATTTTAGCTCCGACCTTAACGCTTTGCTTCTTGTTCACGATTGAGTTAGCAACCTGAACAGCAACATATCCGAAGTTTTCAACATCCCATAGAGATGCTTGAGCTCCAGAACCATCCTTGATGTATGTCTTCATATCATTTGGAAGACCTAGACCAGTTACGAAAACCTTGCCTTTGGAAGCTGAGCCAGAGACATACTTAGCGGCAGCAACAATACCTACTGAAGTAGGAGCAACGATTGCCTTGATGGTTGGATACTTCTGAATTAGACCTTGTGTCTCAGTTGTTGACTCCTCTGGCTTATCTAGACCATAAGCGGTCGCCACAACCTTGATATCAGGATACTTAGCAGCAAGCTCCTTCTTCATGAAATCAATCCAAACGTTCTGGTTGGTTGCATCTGGAGTTGTTGAAAGGATCGCAATATCTCCCTTACCACCGGCAAGATCAGAGGCAGACTTAGCCAGTGCTTGTCCGATACCCTCCGATGAGGCCTGGTTAACGAATACGGAGCGACCAGCTTGCGCAACATCTGAGTCATAAGTAACAACTGTTACCTTCTTTTTCATTGCTGCCTTAAGTGCTGGCACTAATGCATCTTTGTCATTAGCAGCAACGATTAACACGTTGAATCCGCCTTGAACAGCTGCATTAATTTCCTTTACCTGTGCTGCTGCAGTAATTTCAGTTGGGCCCTTGTATGAACAAGAAGCTTTCAACTCCTTACATGCTCGCTCTACACCCTTATGGGCTGCTTGGAAGTATCCAATAGTTCCTAATTTAGGAATGTGAGCAACTTTTAATTTGGTCTGAGCTTGTGCTGGCGCTGCAACAACAGCTGTTGCAGCAAGAGCGGCTATACCAATTGCTGAGAGTACTTTCTTCAAAGTATTTCCTTCCAGTAAAGATTGAAGGACCCTTATTGGCCCTACAATTAGGCCTAGGAAAGTAGCTACGACTCCTAGAACTGTGCAACAACCTACCGTCGCTCCCTAGTTACTGGCAAGGTGGTTTTATAACGTAAAAGTTGTAATGAGCTTAAAATTCCGTAAACCGCGAGCCTATCCCATCACCAATCCACCATTGACGTTGATGGCTGCTCCTGTCAGATATGAAGCTTTCTCAGATGCCAAGAAAGCGATCAAACTTGCCACCTCATCAGGTTTTCCTAACCTACCAAGGGGTGTTTGTCTTAGCCACTCATCTATTCTTCCTTTAGATCTTTTGGAGATCATATTTGTTTCAATTCTTCCCGGAAGAACTGCATTAACAGTTACGCCACTTGCACCAAACTCTTTTGCTGCCGAATATGTTAAGCCAAGTAATCCAGCCTTGGCGGCAGCGTAATGAGCATGATTAGCCGAACCAGTTAATGCCACCTGGGAAGACACATTGATAATTCTTCCCCATTTATTTAAGACCATTTGATTAGTTGTTGCTCTAATTAATTTAAAAGCAACTGACAGATTTAAATTTATCGCCTCATCCCATAACTCATCACTCATCTTGATAATACCTTCATCACTCATAAGCCCTGCATTATTTACCAAGATATCTATCGCTCCAAGATTGTTTGTTACGTTTTTAACTAAGTCCTCAGTACTACCCTTTTGGGTTAAATCTGCATGAAAGATTCCAACTTTCGCCCCATTACTCTTTAATTTATCCGCTAATTTAATCGCTTTATCTTCACTATTTGAGTAATGCAAGGCAACATTAAAATTATCAGCCGCTAGGGCACAGACGGTGGCCGCGCCAATTCCAGTGGCCCCACCAGTTACTAGTGCAACCCTCAATTTAAACCACCCTTTTTAATAAACGCATCCATAACTTTGGGATTTGCCACCCTACTTGGAATTTTACCTACTTTAATTAATAATAGATCATCAACCACCATCTTTGAATGATGCTTTACCACTCCAGTTGTAGCCCCAGCTAAATGAGGACTTAGCACGACATTTGAAAGTTTTCTGAATGGCGAATCACTTGGCAGTGGCTCAAAGGGATAAACATCCAGAGCAGCGCCTGCAATTTTGTTTTCAGCTAATACTTTGTAAAGCGCTTCATAATCTACTAGAGCAGCCCGGGCGGTATTTATAAAGTAAGCACTTTTTTTCATTTGAGCAAAAGTTTTAGCCGAAAATACCCCAGTGCTTTCTGGAGTAACTCTTGCTGCCATAACTACAAAATCACTTTCTTGTGCTAACTTATCTAAATCAACTAATCGAATATTTAATCTCGCTAATTGGTCCGCATTTGCATAAGGATCAAAGGCAATTAAATTTATGCCTAACGCAGAAGCTCTCTTAGCAATCTCTTGACCAATAAGACCTGCCCCTACTAAGCCAACAGTTTTTCCCATTAACTCCTCACCTTGAAACCTTTGAAATGGTGCTGTCGGATCCATGCTCCACTCTGATGTGACTGACTTACGATCACCTGATTTGTCGGTGTACGAAACCGAGGTTAGCTCATCGGTATATCTAAGTAGGTGATGAGTGGTAGCAATGCTTCTGGCAATCGAGAGCATTAAACCTATTGTGTATTCGGCTACAGCTACCGCGTTTCTGCCTGGGGTGAATAAAACTGGAATATTCAACTTTGATGCGGCATCAATATCCATGCTCGCAGCCGGCTCATTTCGTAAACAAGCCACAATTTTCAAACTCTTTCCAGAGTTTAAAATATCCTCAGTAATGTTTTCAAACTCAATAATGGCGACATCTATATCTTTAAACTTTTCAATTAATTCTGCCTTATCTAATTTAACGCCTGTCGCACCAAAGCCGCCCTGCTCCACCTCAAAGCCATTAGTGGTTAATCTATTCACTTGTTCCGGATCAATTCGAGCGGTAATAAATACCTTCACTTATTTACTCCAAAGTTAGCGGAGGCAGCGGAGGCATCAAATTCACTCTTCAAACTTTCATATATATTTCTAAATCTGACATACCGCTCTTGGTAGTAATCATGATTAACTTTGTTAGGTAGGAAGCGATTTTCAATGCTCACATTGGAGTTTATTACATCTTTAATATCTGAAAAAACTCCTGCTCCAACTCCAGCTAAATAAGCATCGCCAACCGCTGCCCCACTTGAATCTTTCAAGATGGCAATGGGTAGCCCTAAAACATCAGCTTTGATTTGATTCCAAAGCTCACTCTTGCTACCGCCGCCAATACTTCTGATTTCATCGATCTTTATGCCAGATTTTTTTCCAATCTCAACATTGTGAGCTAAGGCAAATGCAGTTCCCTCTAAAACTGCCCTAAACATCATTTGCGGTGTGGTGGTTAAAGTTAAACCAAAGAAAACGCCCCTAGCATTTGTATTCCAAATTGGACTTCGCTCTCCCATCATGTACGGCAAGAAAATTATTCCCTCACATCCTGGTGCTACCTCGGTAGCCATTTGGGTAAGATTCTGCGTCGAGTATTGATCTTTTAAAATATTTGTCATTAGCCAGGAAACACTTGCCCCAGCGGCCACCATCGCGCCAAGTCGAAGTTGTCGATTTGCTATCGCATGATCAATGGCCACAAAGGCATCATTAAAATTATTACCATCAGTAGGCATAATTAAGACAGTTGAGGTGCCAGTCATCTCGGCTACTAAACCTGGATCAATTACCCCGGTCTCCACCGCAGCCGAGCAGCCATCAACTGTGCCAAAGTAAACTGGTGTACCCACTGGAATTTTCGCCTCATTTTCTTGGATTACCTCACCCAATAGATCACTTGCTAGGCCAATTGATGGAAACTTTGACTCATCAATCCCAATAAAATCTAAAACTTCAGTTGCCCAATTTTTGTTATCTGCATTTCTAAGTTGCAAGAGCGAGGCATGGGCTGAATCTAAACTAAATTTGCCAGTTAATTTATAATTTAAGTAACCTGGAATCTGTAAGAAAAACTTACTCTTGGTGTAATTATCTGGCTCATTTTGCTTAAGCCACATTATTTTGGCCGCTACATAATATGGATCAGATAAATTACCAGTTAGCTGTGAGATGTTGGGAAATTTTTTCTTAAGTTGATCAGCCTGTGCTTGCGCCCTACGATCCATCCAAATCAATGCATTTCTAACTGGCCTCCCGGCATTATCAACTGCCAATAATGTAGGAGCTTGGGATGAGATAGCTACGCCAGTAATAGTTGAATCTGGAACCTGCAAGATCGCCTCTGCGGTTGCTTTACAAAAACTAAGCCACCACTGATTTGCATCTTGCTCTACCCAGCCTGCTTGCAAATGGATAGTTGGGTATTCAGCTCTGCCTTGTGCAACTAATTTACCCGCTAGGTTTATTAGTACAGCTTTTGTGGCAGTAGTTCCAACATCAACCCCAAGCAAAAGCGGTTGCATGGCCTAGCTCTTCAAAGCTTTGCGCTCTCTCCGCTGTTTATTCTTATTTACTAAAACTGGTCCGGCTACAGAAATTAACAACAAAATACCTGTGAAGATAGTCCTCCACTGAGCAGTTATCTCTTCGAGGGTAAGCCATGATTCAACGGTTCCCGCCAGAAGCACTCCAGCAACGACTCCCCAAATCGTTCCGATTCCACCAAATATTGACACGCCACCTAACAAGATCGCAGAGATAACGAGTAACTCTAATCCCACGCCATTATCGGCTTGCGCAGTTGAGAAACGAAAAGTGTAGACCATGCCTGCAACCCCTGACATAAAGCCAGTAAAAGTAAAAACAATCATTTTATGTCGAACTATATTAATGCCGGCGAATTTAGCTGCTTCTGGACTTTGCCCAATTGCCAAGGTCCTGCGACCAAATGGAGTTCGGTGAAGCAAAAAGCCGAAAAAAATGAGAAAAATGATTATCATAGGAAGGGTTTTCGGCATAAATGTAGTTCCAAAGGTATCAAAGCCGAAACTTGTCCAAAACTCGGGGAACTCGTTAACGGTATTTTCATTGAGAATGCCATTAGCTACTCCTCGATATAGTGCCAAGGTACCGATTGTTACCGCAAGTGATCCTAAACCTAACTTAGTTACCAAAAAACCATTAATGAAACCACAAAGTGTTCCTACTACTAAACAGATAAGGATTGCTAACCAAATAGGAGCACCTCGAACATAACTCCAACCTAGCATCGAACTACTCAAAGCGAGTATAGAAGCGACGGAAAGATCAATCTCACCTAATGAAATCAAAAATAACATAGCAGCACCAATAATCATGATTTCACTGGTGTTTGAGAAGATGTATGAAAAATTTAGTGCGGTAAAAAAAAGTTCATTTGTTAGGGACGCCAATAAAATAACCACGACTAATAAAACTATGATTGCAGTATCCCAAGTTTTCCTCACAGGAATCGCTTTTGGTAAAATAGCCATTTTTAGATCCTCTCTTTAATTCGCTGTCGTAAGAGTTGTTTCTCATTTCGCACCGCCAATACTCGATCAGCATAAATTGCGATAATAAGAAGTAAACCATTGATTGCAGATTTCCAAAATGCATCAACTCCCAATGCAGCCAACCCACCTTGAATGGTCTGGACTAATAAAGCCCCAATCACAGCTCCCACTACAGTGCCAGTTCCACCAAATATTGAAACACCACCAATTACGCATGCAGCAACTACAGCTAACTCTTGACCGTAAAAGGCGGTGGAGTCAACTTGTGCAAACCTCATTAAATAAAAAACTCCTGCTAATCCAGCCATGGCACCCGAGAATACAAAGGCAAGGAAGGTACGACTAGTTACCTTAAGTCCAACCAGATCTGCAGCGGGTGGGTTGCTACCAATTGCATAGGCATCACGACCAGATTTTGCATACTTCATAAAATAAGCGATTACGATCATGGAGATAATTACTAGTAGGAATGTAAATGGTAGTAATCCGAAATAAACCTTTTGGCCTAAACCCTCAATCAAACTAGGAGGCATCTCTTGAGCATTGTAATCAACTGAATTTGAAATCACATAGGCCAAGCCACGAACAATATATAAAGTTCCCAGTGTGACAACAAGTGCTGGCAGCCTTAGCCAAGCGACCAAAACACCATTCACCACACCAACCAATGTTCCAATGATTGGACCAACAACGAAACATTGCACCCAGGTAAAATCGGGATTTTTAGCACACATATCAGCAATTAACCATGCGGTTAATCCAACAGTTGAAGCAATAGACAAATCAATATGTCGCATAACTACAACTGGTGTAATCCCGATTGCCAGCAATGCCACTACTGAGGTTGAGGTCAGAAGATCTCTTGTACCATCCCCAGTTAAAAATCGTGGGTTAATTAAACCGGTAACACCAATGGAGATTAATAAAATAATGCCAAGACTTGCTTCGCGACTGGATAGCTTTAATTTATTTAGTAGATTCATAATTTAAGCACTTTTCACTCCAGTAGTAGCTGCGGCAATAATTTTTTCCTGAGTTGCCTCTTTTCGAGAAAACTCTGCAACCTGTCGGCCTTCACGCATAACAATGATGCGATCTGCCATACCCAAAACTTCAGGTAGCTCGGATGAAATCATCAAAACCGCTTTACCCTCACTTGCTGCTTGATTTAGCAATCTATGGACCTCAGCCTTTGTCGCCACATCAATCCCACGAGTTGGTTCATCCACAATAAATAAATCTGGATCTGTGGCTAGCCATTTTGCCAATACAGTTTTTTGCTGATTACCACCAGATAAACGATCAACAGGATCTGCTTGATTATTAAATTTAATACTTAACTTCTCCCGCCAGGTATTGGTTAAGGCTCGCTCCCGTTTAAAGTTAATTAAGCCACGGTCAATTAATTGCGCAAATGATTCCATTGAGATATTTCGATTCACCCCAGCAATCATAAATAAGCCCTGTTGGCGTCGATCCTCTGGTACTAGTGCAATCTTTCGCGCCATCGCCTCCACTGGAGATCCTGCTGGAAGTGGTACACCATTAACTTTAACTAAACCAGACTCATACTTATCTACACCAAATATTGCTCTAGCCACCTCGGACCGGCCGGCACCAACTAGGCCAGCTAACGCCACAATCTCACCTTTTTTCACATTAAATGAGATATTTCTAAAGTAGGCCGGATTAGTTAGATCATTTACCTCAAGCACAACCGAGCCAATTTTATTATCGGTCTTTGGGAACATTTCAGTTAGCTCTCGCCCAACCATATCCTTAATTACTTTTTGTAAATTTGTATCCCCAACGCTGGCCTCAGAAACTGTGGCACCATCACGCATAACTGTTATATAATCAGAGATCGCAAATACCTCATCTAATCGGTGGCTGACAAAGATAACCGCCTTATTTGATGCTTTAAGCGATTTCATAACGGTCATTAATCGCTCAACCTCAGAGGCAGAAAGAGCAGCAGTTGGCTCATCCATCAAAATAATATTGGCATTCATCGAGAGCGCCTTTGCAATTTCAACCACCTGTTGATCTGCAATCGAAAGACCGCGTGCCTGTCGCTTAGGATCTAACTCAACACCTAACTCTTTAAATAATCTGGCGGCCTCAGATTGCGCAAACTTCCAATCAATAATCTTTCCCTTTTTAGGTTGGCGACCAATAAAGACATTCTCGGCCAACGATAAATCTAAAAACAAAGATGGCTCCTGATAAATAACGGCGATTCCTTGTTCAATTGAGGCTTGTGGTGAGCCGGTCATAAAATCTTTGTTACCTAATTTAATTGTGCCGCCATCGTTAATATGTACACCTGCTAAAATCTTTAACATGGTGGATTTTCCAGCACCATTCTCACCAAGTAGGGCGTGAATCTCACCTGCTCTAATCTTCAAATCTGTTCCGCGAAGCGCTACCGCGCCACCAAATCTTTTTTGTACCTTATTCATCTCTAGAATAAGATCACCCTTTTTAGCCACTAACGACTCCGTCCCTGTCTTGAGTTCAGACTGTACCGATGGGAAAAATCTCTTGCTGACCTTACCGCCAACAGCGCGACTTTCCTAGATATGGGGCTCCATTCTCAAAATCGATTAGTAACAAAAAAGTAATCCCAGCCCGCGCCCATCTGAGAATCTGGATAGATTTTTTGGATTCAGTACTAGCTTATTTGGTGCTAATAGGTGCTAATAGATTGAGTAGACGGTAGGTGCCCTGGTGCGGAAGAGTGTGAGGCTATGAAGCGCTACCTAGCCCTAGATATGGGGGCTGAGTCTGGCAGATTGATGTCGGTAACTATTGATGTTCAAATCTCCACCCAAGAGATCCATAGATTTTTAACCCCGGTTAAAACCGACTCCAGAAATCGAAGATGTTGGGATTTTCCAAAGATAATTGAAGAGGTAATTATCGCCTTAAGTAAGGCAAGTGAAAGTGGGCCATATGAGGCGTTAGCGGTTGATACCTGGGGATTAGATTTTGGGCTGGTTGATAAGAATGGTGAAATAATTGAATTACCAGTGAGCCATCGCGATCATAGAACTGATGGCATGTTAGCTAAGGCCGATCAATTAGTAGGCAAAAAGAGATTGCACTTCGAAAGTGGTTGTCAATTACTAGAGGTGAACTCAATTTATCAATTACTGGCAATTGCCCAGCAAACACCAGATGAGTTTGAACACGCTAAGCATTTATTATTTATGCCAGATCTAATTTTATATGCCCTAACTGGTGTGATTGGCACTGAGTACACCATTGCATCTACCTCTGGTTTATATGATGTAGTAAATGATAGGTGGGCAGAAAATTTAGCTAAGGATTTAGGAATTCCACTTAATATTTTTACCAAGGTTGAAGATCCAGGAAGTATTAGAGGTGAGTTAAAAAAAGAGATCCAAGCTAAAACTGGCATTGGCCCAATTAAATGTATTGCTACAGCAAGTCATGACACCGCATCCGCTGTATTTGCCACTCCGCTGCTTTCACCAGGTAGTGCCTATATCTCAAGTGGCACCTGGTCATTACTTGGTGTTGAGTTATCAACTCCAGTTATAAATGAGATCACGATGAATGAGCGCCTTACCAATGAGGGTGGCTATGATCGAAGTATTCGCCTTCTTAGAAACATTATGGGTCTTTGGTTAATTCAAGAGGTAAGACGAGATCTAAAAGAGAGTGGAATTGAATTAAGTTATGCCCAATTAGTTGAACAAGCAAAACGGGTAGCAGATCCATTTGCCACCTTAATATTTGTAGATGCATCTTTATTTATCCACGCCGGCGGTATGATTGAGCGAATCCAACGATTTGCTAAAAATACCAATCAAAAAATTCCAACAACCCCAGGTGAGATTGCGCAAACTGTATTTGCATCCTTGGCACTGCAATATGCCAAGACATGCGACAGCTTGGCCATACTTAGTACTCTGCCAATGCCAGCAATTCATATTGTTGGTGGCGGATCCCAAAATGAACATCTATGCCAATTAACCGCAGATATCTCGGGCCGGCGGGTAATTGCCGGTCCAGTGGAGGCAACCGCACTGGGCAATGCCATGATCTCTGCGATTGCCTTAAGGATGCAGCCGCACTTAACAGATGCGATTTCAGCTCGGGTATTGATTGAAAACAGCAATTTAGGTTTAAAAAAATTTCTACCCAACAGCCAGATAGATCCAAATACACTTGCTCAAGTTCGCACTCGATATGAAAAATTAACTAAGGAGGATATGTGATGAGTGAATTAATCTCGCAATTAACTAATTTAGCTAGAGTCACCGGATCACCTGAGGCGGATTTAACCATTGTGGCCGAAGGCAACATCGCTGTAGTTGAGCCAGGTAGTAATCGCTTTTTAGTTAAAGCAAGTGGTGTAGTTATGGGACAGGCCACCGATGAAGATTGGGTTTATTTAGATCTAGCACAGTGTTCACAGCTACTAGCAGATGCTAGTAAAGGTGGGGTGACAAAAAAACTAGATCAAGCCTTTGATCAGATTCTTAAATCATCTACCACCCCAGATGGCAAGATTCGCAAAGCAAGTATTGAAACTATGGTGCATGTAGTGGCATTTGCGCTAATGGATGCCACCTGGTCACTTCACACTCACCCAACCCCAGTTGTTGCCCTAGCTGCAAGTAAAGATGCGGCCAAACATTACAGCGGCACAGTCTTTCCAGATGAGGCAGTTGTTTGTGGACCAGTGCCATTATTTCTGCCATATGAATCCCCTGGCTTAGCTTTAGGAGTTGGGGTTTATAAAGGTGTACTTAAGTATCAGAAAAAATATGCAAGATCTCCGGGCCAAATTATTTTAGGAAATCATGGGCTGTGCACCTTTGGCTCAGTTAGTAATGAGGCGCTCTCTACCACCCAGATTGCAGTTAAGGCGGCTAAGGTAAGAGTTGGCGCATTATCTAGTGGCGGAATTAACTTTATCTCTAAAAAAGATGCAGATGCGATCGCCTTTCGACCAGATGAGTTGTTGCGACGCAAAATGCTCGCTGAGCAAAAAAAGAGATAACTAAAGAGATAAATAAAGAGAAAATGCAACCACTTGCAGTCACTTTTGATATTGGTGGGGTGATCTACTCAGATGATGTCTTTAAGCGAGCAGTCTTTGCGGCGTTAAATAAATTATCAACTGGCGTTAAGCAAGCCGCCTTTGATCAGGTTTATCAGGAGCACTTAAAATCTCAATCTGGCTCACTGCGTAGTAAATTATGTGAGCACTTCTTAGGCTCACTTGAAAAACGCGATGAGTTAATGCAGATTGCCACTCAAAATTGGTTATTTACTCCCGATGATCTCTATCAAGATAGTAAAGCAAGTATTACTGCGTTAAAGAGTGCAGGTGCAAAAATAGGTATTGTGGCAAACCAACCAGCCTCGGTGGTTGATTCATTAAAGGCAGATCAAATTTATGATCTAATAGATTTTTTAGGTGTCTCGGCGATTGTCGGTATTGAAAAACCAAATCCGGCGATCTTTGAACTTGCCATCAGTAAATTAGCTACCCCTGCTAATCAAATTATCCATATTGGCAATCGCATCGATACCGATGTCTTGCCGGCAAAAAAATTAGGTATGAAAACTGTTTGGGTAAGACGTGGTGAGGCAAATCCAGATCCAAGTCCGGCCGACTTAGCCCAAGCTGATATCACGGTTGATGATTTAACCAACCTTACGCAGCTAATAAGTAAGTTATGAATAAAGATCTTTATATCGGCATCGATATTGCCACCGAAAATGTTAGAGCGGTCGCAATTGATAAGAGTGGAGCAGCCCACGCCCAAGCTAGCGCGCCACTTGCTAAGGTGATAGCAGGAGATGATAAGAGATTAACTCAAGATGTGCGCAGTTGGATAGGAGCAGTAAGTAAGGTATTAAGTGATATCGGTACGCAACTTAGCGAAAAACAATTACGTGCCGTATCCCTTTGTATCTCAGCTACCAGTGGCACCTTTGTCATCACCAATGAAGCGGGTGAGCCAATTGCAGATGCAGCGATGTATAACGATGGCAGGGCGCCTTCCGTATTAGGTCGGGCTGAGAAAATAATTGCCCAAGCAAACCAGCCTGGGCCTTTCTTATTAGCAAACACTCCTGAGTTTGTTATCTCATTCTTAAGCTCTACCCCACTTGACCAAATTGCTACCGATACCAGCCACTCTTTAAAAATTGGCGTGGATTTAGAAAATATCTCCTATACCCCAGCTGCGCTAAGTACCGCGCAAGCATTAAATATAAAGCTGCCTAAATTACTTTTGCCTGGAGGTAAATTAGCTACCTTAAGTAAAGAGATGGCAGATCAATTAAGGCTAGATCAAATTCCAATTTATGCCGGTATGACCGATGGTTGTACTGCGCAGATCTCGGCTGCCGGAGCTAATGGCTCAGTTACCTCACTGGGCACCACCATGGTGATTAAGGCGGTAAGTAATAAAAATATTAACGGCTCCTCCTTTTACTCACATTTACTACCAAAAAATAGATATCTAGCTGGCGGAGCTAGCAATATTGGTGGCATAAGTTATAAAGAGTTTGCTGGTGATATTGATAATTGGAATCAAAAAGCAACTGATTTCGGGGTAGCAAATATGGTTTGTTATCCACTGCCAGCTATTGGTGAGCGATTTCCATTTTTATCTTCTC
>VGAA01000014.1 GCA_016870895.1 Actinomycetota bacterium
GACTAAATGCAACTATTGATCCAAATATTTTTAAGCCATCTGTTGAAACTGGCGCTTGAATAGTTTGGTAGTTAAGTCCCCAAGTAAAACCAATTATTGCTTGAATTATTCCCAGTAATGCCAAGGTTGCTACAACTGGTGCGATCATAACTATTGGACCTGAAGTTACTCTTTTAAAAATTGGCCGCATAAAAAATCTATCAATTCCAGCACCAAGTAATGCCCCACTTAGAATTGCCGAGATTAAGCCAACCCAATATGAACCGCTTCGAATTGTTACCTCATAGCCGATGTAGGTGGTAAAAATGGCTTGTCCTGCTTGAGCAAAGTTAATAACTCTAGTTGAACGCCAAACTAGCACTAGTGCAATCGACATCAGTGCATAGATTGCACCTGTTGAAAGTGAGGTTAAAACTGCAGTAATAAATTGATTCATATCAAAACCCCAAATATGCAGCACGCACTGCAGGATCATTGAGTAGTGTTTCGGCAGAATCAATCGCAACAACTGATCCTAGATTTAAAACAACTCCCTCATTTGCAATTTTTAATGCCCCCATCGCATTTTGCTCAACTAGCACAACGGTTATCTTCATTTGCTTAACAAAATTACTTATAACCTTAAAAATCTGTTCGACAATTAATGGTGCCAATCCCAAAGAAGGCTCATCCAAAAGTAATAGTTTTGGTCGTGCGATTAACGCGCGGCCAATAGCTAACATTTGTCGCTCACCGCCAGACAAAGATCCGGCAGATTGCGTCATACGCTCACCCAGAATTGGAAAAAGATCAACAACTTCAGCTGTTGCATTGGCTACATCTTTTTTATCTTTTCGCCATAGTCCAGTCAATGCTAAATTTTCTTTAACAGTTAACTCCGCTATTACTGATTTTCCATCTGAAACATGCATAATTCCTGACCTAGCTAAATCTTCAGGTTTCTTTCCTAAAATAGAGTCACCATTCCAGGTTGCAACGCCATTTACTGACTCCTTTAACCCAGATAAAGTTCGCAATAATGTAGTTTTTCCAGCACCGTTTGCTCCAATAATTGTGGTTAATTCGCCACTTATAACCTCAAAGGAAACATTGTTAACCGCCCTAATTGCACCATAATCAACGGTTAAATTAGTAACTATTAGGCTCAATGGCTTACCCCTAAATAGGCCTCAACTACTGCAGGATCTCTGCGCACAGTTTCAACATCTCCAGATGCAATTACCTCTCCAAAATTTAATACATATAGTCGATTACAAACTGACATAACAACATCCATATGGTGCTCTACCAAAATTACCGAGCACTGTGAGGCTAAGTTTTGGATTAACGAATTCATCCATTCAATATCTTGCGCACCAAGACCGCCAGCAGGCTCATCCAATAGAAGAATCTTTGGTTCACTTACAAGTGCTCGGGCAATCGCAATACGTTTAGTCACTGGGTAAGGCAAGGAGCCAGCTTTTTCATCGGCAAGACTTGCAGCATAAACTCGCTCCAATGCAATCATGGAGCGTTGCTTTAATCTCAATTCATCTGAGCCGCTAAAACCCAAAGCGGAAGCAATTAGACCGCTTTTTGCAGTCTTATTAGCCCCAATCATCACATTTTCTAAGACTGTTAGTTCCGGGAAAAGTCCAACACCTTGCAAAGTTCTAGCAATACCTAAATCTATTAGCTCATATGGTTTTGGCCACTTATGCGATTTACCGTTGATTTCCAATGTGCCAGATGAAACATCAACTAAACCAGATAATGCATTAAAAAATGTTGTTTTGCCAGCACCATTTGGTCCAATCAAACCGACTACTTCATTCTTATTTAAATCTAAATCAACTTTTGTGAGCGCCTTCAACCCACCAAATGAAACAGAAAGCGACTTGATTGAAAGCAAATTATGTTCGCTCATATGTGTAGATTCTAGGCACACGAGGCCCAATTCGGGTAACGATCTCATAATTTATACTCCCACAAGCCTTGGCCCACTCATCTGTTGTGTATTCACCCGCAGATCCATCGCCAAAAACTATAACCTCATCCCCAGTCTTTGCTAAGGAATCTATTCCAAGATCAACTACAAATTGATCCATTGAAACTCTTCCGATAATTGCAGCTCTTTTTCCTGCTACAAAAACACCAGCATTACTATTTGCATTCCTAGGTATACCGTCAGCATAACCCATAGCAACTACGCCAAGCTTTGTGTCTTTCGTAGTTACTGCTGTCGCTCCATATCCAACTGTTGCGCCAGCTTCTACCTGTTTAACTAAATTTAATTTAGCCTTTAATTTCATAACTGGTTGTAAATTTAATGTCTTAGAAGAACCTAAAGAATTGATATCTGGACTTAAACCATACAATCCAATTCCCCATCGAACAATGCTTTGATGGGATTGTTTATTTGTTAAAGCGGCAGCTGAGTTGGCAATATGTATGAACTCTGGCTTAATACCTATTTTTTCTGACGCTGATACCCGATCATATAATTGAGAAAGTTGTGTTGAATTCATTTGTTCCTCTGGTTCATCGGCCCTTGCAAAATGAGTCCAAATACCCACCAAATTAATTTTATTACTCTTTACTAATTCCCCTACTTGGATAAATAATCTCTCCCAATCATCTCTGACGCCACCTCTACTCATGCCAGTATCAATCTCAATATGAAGCCGAGGTACTTTGTTCATTTGATTACTTGCAAGCACAATCTCTTCTAATACCTCTAGTGATGAGATTGATAAATCAATATTCATTTCCAGCGCAGATCTAAAATCTTCGCCAAGAGGTGTTAGCCAGGCAATTATCGGTGTACTTATTCCACTCTTTCTTAACTCGATTGCCTCCTCTAATAAAGCTGTCCCTAGCCAATCTGCACCAGACTCAACTGCAGCTTTCGCTACTGGAATTAACCCATGACCATAAGCATTAGCTTTCACCACTGCAAGAATTTGGGACTTTGTTTTGCTCTTTATTAAATCTAGATTACTTTTAATTGCACTCAGATTTATTTCAGCGACTGCTCTGCTCATAAACTAAGCCTACTTTGAATTAAGAAGGTTGGCGATCTGATCTAATTGATCTATCAATAGCAATAATCAATACCAATAGCGCTGATCCAATAAATAGTCCACCTAGTAAATCTGAAAACCAATGTGTGTTTCTATATAGAGAAGCTAGGCAAACTCCAACCGTAACAATTGCTACAAACCAGGTTAATCTCATGCCTTCAAATGGTTCCTTGTGTGAATATCTAAATATCAAATATGCCACCATACCCCAAGTTAAGATGGCGTTTGCTGCGTGCCCAGATGGGT
The DNA here is from genome assembly GCA_016870895.1 of Actinomycetota bacterium. Classification (GTDB taxonomy): domain Bacteria; phylum Actinomycetota; class Actinomycetes; order Nanopelagicales; family Nanopelagicaceae; genus Nanopelagicus. The sequence continues at coordinate 3,309 of VGAA01000014.1, forward strand.
AGGAGAGCCCACTATCGGTGAAGACTAAGTCAAAACCAGTGCTAGGTTTTGTTCTGCCAAAAAATAATTTTGAAACTCCAACAACAATATTTAGTAGCAATAAAGATAATATTGAAAGATTTATAGGGCGCCATGATTTAAATCTCCTACTTATTATTATTGCGGTGCCAAAAAGAAAAATGGCAGTGATACTTCTTAAGCCTAGATCATCGACCAACATAACAAGTGTTGGAGTTTTTCCTGGGGTAATCAGTAGAAAATCTCGTTCATAGATCCATTCGTCCAGTCGCCTAATCCAGGCATTAGCCAGTACTTGCTGCGTTACTAATCCATACAAGAATAGAAAAAGTGCGGTTAACTTTAAAGCAGAATTCATCTGCCTTCTTCGTGCTTCTGGCATACTATTACTCGACAGTTACTGATTTAGCTAGGTTTCTTGGTTGATCCACATCATTACCTCTAACTACTGCCATCTCATAGGCAATAACTTGAAGTGGAACCACAGCTAATACAGGTTGCATTAACTGGGTGACTTTAGGTATTCGAATCAAATAATCAGCTCCAGAAAATTCATGCTCACTAATTACTATTACAATTGCACCTCTTGCCTTCACCTCTTGAATATTGCTACTCATCTTTTCCGCTAGTAGAGAATCTTGGCTTGGCATGATTGCAATAACAGGAGTCCCTTTATCTATCAAAGCAATTGGACCATGCTTTAATTCGCCACCTGCAAATCCCTCAGCATGCATATAAGCTAATTCCTTTAATTTCAATGCGCCTTCAAGCGCAGTTGGATATCCAACATGTCTACCTAAAAACAAAATCGATTCTGCTGATTTGAATTTTCGAGTAGTCTCCCGTAGCGGCTCAACCGTCTCTAGTATTTGCTCTACTTTTGCCGGAAGTTGGTTCAATTCCTCACAAATTACATCAATTTCTCTCTTGGTGAGAGTATTTAATTTTCGCCCAATTTCTAACCCAATTAGATACATAGCCACTAGTTGAGTGGCAAATGCCTTAGTTGAGGCAACTGCAATCTCTGGGCCTGCATGGGTGTAAAGAACTGAATCTGACTCTCGAGCAATTGTTGAGCCATTTGTATTACATACAGAAAGGATTTTTGCGCCTTTAGATTTTGCATAACGAAGGGCCATTAAAGTATCCATGGTCTCACCAGACTGCGAAATTGGAATTACTAAAGTTTTCTCATCTAAACTGGGCTCGCGATATCGATACTCAGAGGCAAGTTCAACATCAACTGGGATACCCCCACATTTTTCAATTGCATATTTTCCAACTAAGCCAGCGTTATAAGCTGTGCCGCAGGCAATTATTACGATTTTATTTATCTTCTTGAACTTAATTTTCAAATCTAAGTCAGAAAGTCTGCCAATTAAAGTATCAGAAATTGCCTTAGGTTGTTCATAAATTTCCTTAAGCATAAAATGCGAAAAACCACCGCGCTCAGCTGCGCTAGCATCCCAGGATATTTCATATTCTTTACCTTGTACTTCGGTTCCATCAAGATTAGTTATAACCACTGAGTTCGGAGTTATCTCAACAACCTGATCTTGACCTAACTCAAGTGCCTTTTTTGTATGAGAAATAAAAGCGGCAACATCTGATGCCAAGAAGTTCTCATTAGTGCCTAGTCCAACCACTAAGGGTGAGTTCCTCCTAGCACCAACAATATGTGTGGGCTTATCTGAATGAATCGCTAATAATGTAAATGAACCTTTCAACTGCCGACAAACCTGGCGCATAGCAGCTGCCAGATCTCCATTGTTTTCTTTCCTTGCTTCGCTAAGCAAATGCACAACTGATTCTGTATCCGTTTCAGACTTAAATTTATGCCCACGCTTTTCAAGTTCAGCTCTTAATTGTTCGTAATTTTCAATTATTCCATTATGAATTAAGGCAAGATTTCCTTCATTATCTAAATGAGGATGGGCATTAGTGTCAGTTGGTCCACCATGAGTTGCCCATCTAGTATGACCAATTCCACTACTCGTTGTTGGAGTCTTACCTAAAGCCTCTTCTAATTTTTTTAATTTTCCAGAGCGCTTCTTAATAAATAAGGGCTGACCAGGTTGAGTTGGAATTGCGATTCCAGCTGAGTCGTAACCTCGGTATTCCAGTCGTCTTAAACCTTCAATGACTGGAGTGACTGCGGAGTGATTTCCTGTATAACCAACTATTCCGCACATTTATGTTGCTCCCTATTTGAGCTCTAATCTTACTAGTTGCACCAGTGATTCTGCGATTTTCTGTGCTGTTTGTAATTCATTTGCCTCAACCATCACTCGAACCAATGCTTCGGTACCAGATGCTCGAATTAGAACTCTGCCAACTCCTGCCAATTCTTTTTCTGCCTGGTTAATTGCCTCTTGTATTACCAGATTTTTACTCAATTTATCTTTTTCAATACTTGTAACATTAATTAATACCTGCGGATACTTCTGCATGTTTGAAGTGAGATTGATTAGAGATTTATGAGTTTTCGCCATAATTTGCATAACCTGCAAAGCAGTAAGCAATCCATCGCCAGTATTTGAAAAATCTCGCATAATCACATGTCCGGATTGCTCACCTCCTAAGTTATAACTGTTCTCGAGCATGCGTTCTAAAACATATCTATCGCCGACTGCAGTTTTTTCAACCTTTATTCCAACCGACTCCATTGATTTTATAAATCCTAGGTTGCTCATTACAGTTCCTACTATTGTATTTTTTTCTAGCTTTCCTGAAGATAACCAATCATTTGCTAATATATTTAAAATAAAATCACCATCAATTACATCGCCATTTGCTGCAATTAAAATACAGCGATCCGCATCACCATCATGAGCAATACCAATATCCGCGCCAGTTGCTTTTACTTGTGCAATTAAGTTTTCTAGGTGTGTAGAGCCACAGTTTTCGTTGATATTCCATCCGGTTGGCGCTGCTGAAATAGCAGTTACTTTTGCACCAGCCTTTTCATATACAACAGGAGCTACATAAGATGCTGCTCCGTTTGCACAATCAACTACTACCTTTAGCCCAGATAAATTTTCAGTAATTGTGGAGAGTAAGTGCTTGATGTATCGCTCTTTTGCACCTTCATCTTGAACAATCCGGCCCACATCTAGGCCAATTGGTCGATCCCAAGGTTCACCTAATCTTGATTCAATTTGTGCCTCAACCAAGTCAGCTAACTTGTCGCCACCCTTGGCAAAAAATTTAATTCCATTATCTGGCATTGGGTTATGTGAAGCACTAATCATTACCCCCAAGTCAGCATTACTTTCTTTAACTAGGTAAGCAATTGCTGGGGTTGGCAGCACTCCCACACGGTAAACATCAACTCCTGAACTAGTTAAACCAGCAACAATTGCAGATTCCAAAAAGTCACCAGAAGCGCGAGAGTCTTGTCCCACTATTGCTTTAGGTCTATGACCAGCAAATGCGCCAATCTCACCTAAAACATGAGCGGCGGCAATGGCAAGATCGACTGCTAATTCAGCGGTGAGATCAACGTTGGCAATCCCTCGAACACCATCGGTGCCGAAGAGGGCCATAATTAATTAAAGCGACTTTGTAATTAACGCTTGCTGTATTGTGAGCGCTTACGAGCTTTCTTAAGCCCGTATTTCTTTCGCTCAATTACACGTGCATCCCGCGTTAAGAAACCAGCCTTCTTTAGTGTTGGCCGGTTGGCATCAATATCAATCTCATTTAATGCGCGAGCCACACCCAAGCGAAGCGCACCTGCTTGCCCTGAGGTTCCACCACCATTAATTCGGGCAAATACGTCATAAGTACCTTCAGCTCCTACAGTTCTAAATGGTTCAGAAATAGATTGCTGATGAACTTTATTTGGAAAATAAACCTCAAGTGGTTTGCCATTTACTACCCAACGACCAGTTCCTGGTACAAGACGAACTCTGGCAACAGCTTCTTTACGACGACCAACGCCACCGCCTGGTGCAGTTATTGCTTTGCGGTTGGTAGCAGCTGCTGGAGTGCTAGAGCTATATGAGGTTGGAAGATCCTCTTCGCCAGTTTCTAAAATCTCGTTAGACATTTTTCTCCAATTACTTCTTTACAATCTGAGAAACTTGATTAAATTCAAATACTTTTGGATTTTGTGCGGCATGAGGATGTTCAGATCCGGCATAAACTTTTAACTTGGTAATTGCAGAGCGTCCAACTGAATTTTTTGGCAGCATTCCTTTAATCGCTTTTTCAACCGCACGAGTTGGAAACTTCTCAAACAAATCTGAGTAAACAGTTGACGTCATTCCACCTGGATAACCTGAGTGTTGATGAGTAAACTTTTGAGTGTTCTTAGAGCCAGTTAGAACAACTTTGTCGGCATTAATTACCACTACAAAATCACCCATATCCATATGAGGGGCGAAGGTTGATTTATGTTTACCCCGAAGCAAATTTGCAGCATGAGTTGCAAGGCGACCAAGCACAACATCTTGAGCATCAATGAGATACCAACTACGGGTAATCTCACCTGCTTTAGGTGTAAAAGTGCGCACGAGCATCTCGCTTTCTAAATTAAGGATTGTCCCAATTGGGTCATTTCCAGAGGGGCAAGGTTACCTTCATATATAAGCCGGGTCAAAACCGGTTTACTCCCCGCTCAAATTTCACCCTTCGACCTCATCTAAGTCGTTTAATTCTAGGTAATCGTTGTAACTGTCTAAATACTCCTTCTCTGGCGGATATGTAATTGAAATTAAGGTTAAACCTTTTGCAGGAAAAACATAGCTATCAGATACCCGCTCTTTGCCATCCAATACTTTCTTCATCCAGCTTGGTTCAAAACGACCTTCGCCTACACATACTGCTGCACCTACTAAATTTCTTACCATGTTGTATCTAAAAGAATCTGCTTTTACTAATCCCACTACAACGCCATCACTATTTCTATGCCAATCAAACTCCATTAGATTTTTAATCGTCGTCCCACCTTCTCGATACTTACAGTATGCAAAAAAATCATGTTCACCTAAGAGCAACTTTGAGCCTTGATTCATTAAATCAATATCTAGTTTTCTAAACCATTCTGAGCTGTCGTAACGATCTAGTGGTGTAGTAATTTGGCCACCGTCAACTATTTTGTATTGATAGGTGCGATAAATTGGTGTAAATCTGGCGTGAAAATTCGGCGCAGCCCAGCTTGCTTGCAAAATTCGAATATCCTTTTTGAGAATTTGATTCAACCTAAAGACTATATTCTCAATCTCGGTATCAGATTGTAGGTCTACATGAACTACTTGGTGTTTGGCATGCACCCCAGCATCTGTACGGCCAGCGACGATGGAAGCAACTGGTGTTCTAACTAATGTCGAAAGGGCAGTTTCAAAATCTTCTTGAACTGTTCGTTGATTTGGTTGTTTTGCCCAACCGGAAAAGTTTGTACCGTCATAAGTTAAATCAACTCTTAAACGAGAAAACCCACTCTCGGGATTGAGAGTGGGTTTTGTCATAATCAGTTAAGGTGCGTAATTACTCAGCTTTCGCTGCTGCTTTTTTTGCAACCTTCTTAGCAGGAGTACCTGCTTCAACCATTTCGATTACTGCCATAGGTGCGTTATCACCTTTACGTGGGCCGATTTTAGTTATTCGAGTGTAACCACCATCGCGCGAAGCAAATCGTTGTGCGATATCAGTAAACAATGTATGCACTACCGACTTATTTGAAATTCTTGCCATTACTCTACGACGAGCAGGTAGATCACCCTTTTTAGCATGCGTAATTAATCGCTCTGCTAATGGACGAAGACGTTTGGCCTTTGCTTCAGTTGTAGTCAACTTTCCTTTTTCAAAAAGTTGAGCAGCTAGTGTGCCCAGCAATAATTTCTCATGTGCTGGTCCACTTCCTAACCGTGGGCCTTTACTTGGTTTTGGCATGTTCTCTCCTAGACCTCTTCGTCAACAAGTTCATCATCAACGTTGCTACCGTAGTTTGCATGCTTTGTGGGATCAAAGCCAACTGGGCTGTCCTTAAGTTGCATGCCCATCGATTGCAATTTTGCCTTTACTTCATCAATTGATTTAGAGCCAAAATTACGAATATCCATTAAATCAGCCTCAGAGTGAGCAAGTAACTCACCGACAGTGTGAATGCCCTCTCGCTTTAAGCAGTTGTAAGAGCGAACCGTTAACTCAAGATCTTCGATTGGCAATGCCATATCAGCAGCAAGAGCTGCATCTTGAATGGAAGGTCCCATCTCAATACCTTCAGCGTTGGTATTTAATTCACGAGCGAGACCAAATAGCTCAACTAATGTCTTACCGGCTGATGCCATGGCATCTGCTGGCTTCATAGATCGCTTAGTCTCAACATCAATTACTAAGCGATCAAAGTCAGTACGTTGCTCAACACGAGTTGCTTCTACCTTGTAGGTGACTCGAAGCACTGGTGAATAGATTGAATCCACTGGGATTCGACCAATCTCGCCACCGGCCTGCTTGTTTTGCACAGCAGTTATGTAACCGCGACCACGCTCAACTGTTAACTCAATCTCAAGATTTGCCTTGGAGTTAAGAGTTGCGATGTGAAGCTCTGGATTGTGTACCTGAACTCCTGCTGGAGCTGCTACATCTGCACCAGTTACTACGCCCTCACCATTTTTACGGATGTAAAGAAGTGATGGTTCATCATTATCTGATGATAAAACTAGGTTTTTTATGTTCAAGACGATCTCAGTTAGATCCTCTTTCACACCCTCTAATGTTGTAAATTCATGCAAAGCTCCATTTACTCTAATTCCAGTAACGGCTGCTCCTGGAATTGAAGAGAGTAATGTGCGACGAATTGAATTACCAAGGGTATAACCGAAACCAGGCTCTAGCGGCTCAATAATGAACCGTGAACGGTAATCGCTTACTACTTCCTCAGTGAGGATGGGGCGTTGTGCAATCAGCACTATGTTCCTCCGTATGTTCTGGAAGACCCTCTATTTGATCTTCCGGTTGGCTATTTCGATATTTAGTTCTACTGCGGGTAAATCTCTACTTCTTTATTACTGATTACTTGGAATAAAGCTCAACGATAAGTTGCTCTTGTACTTGAGTATCAATAACTGGGCGGGTTGGAATTGAGTGAACCAAGATTCGCATCTTTGATCCCACAACCTCCATCCATGCTGGAATAGTTTTTTCACCAAGTTCAGCACTTGCGACAATAAATGGCGTGGTGTCCAGAGATGCTGGAACTACATCAATTACATCCATAGGTGTGACTCGGAATGATGGAATGTTTACGCTCTTGCCATTAACTAAGAAATGTCCATGGCGGACTAATTGGCGTGCCATGTCGCGGCTCTTTGCAAATCCGGCACGGAAGACAACATTGTCTAACCGAGTTTCTAGCAATATCAAAAGGTTTTCACCTGTCTTACCTTGTAAGCGGTTAGCCTCTTCATAGTATCCACGGAATTGGCGTTCCAAAATTCCATAAATGCGAGCGCACTTCTGCTTCTCACGCATCTGTAATAAATACTCAGAATCCTTAGAACGAGCACGGCCATGTTGTCCTGGTGGATATGGGCGTGACTCTATTGGACACTTTGGACCGTCACACTTTGAGCCCTTAAGGAAGAGCTTTACTTTTTCGCGACGGCATCTCTTGCAATCTGCACCGGTATAGCGAGCCATAGTTTTCTCCCTTTCCTTATACTCGACGTGGTTTACGTGGACGACAACCGTTGTGTGGTGCTGGAGTTACATCTGCGATGGCTCCAACCTCAAGACCGGCTGCTTGTAATGAACGAATTGCAGTTTCCCGGCCAGAACCAGGTCCCTTAACAAATACATCGACCTTCTTTAAACCATGCTCCTGTGCTTTACGTGCAGCAGCCTCAGCTGCCATTTGCGCAGCAAATGGAGTTGATTTACGAGAACCTTTAAATCCAACCTGACCAGATGATGACCAAGCAATTACCCCACCTGCTGGATCGGTAATAGAAACAATGGTGTTATTAAATGTGCTCTTAATGTAAGCATGACCGAAGGCAACATTTTTCTTATCCTTCTTACGTGCCTTAATTTTCTTAGGAGCAGCTTTTGCTGCCTCTTTAACTGGCTTAGTTTTCTCGGCGGCCATTACTTGGTCTCCTTCTTCTTACCAGCGATCGCAATTCGTGGGCCCTTACGAGTGCGCGCATTGGTGTGAGTACGTTGACCGCGGACTGGCAATCCCTTACGGTGACGTGATCCTTGATAACTTTGAATTTCAACTTTTCGGCGAATATCACCAGCGATCTCACGACGAAGATCACCCTCAATTTTGTAATTTGCTTCAATAAATTCACGAAGCTTGGCCAACTCTGGCTCTTGTAAATCTTTCACTCGAACATCTGGTGAAATACCAGTAGCGGCAAGTGTTGCCTGCGCACGGGTAAGCCCCATTCCAAAAATATAGGTAAGTGCAACCTCAACTCGCTTTTCGCGAGGAAGATCAACACCGACAAGACGTGCCATATAACTAACCTGTTTCTAATATCCGAAAGGTCCTCCGCAATACCTCCAAATAATTTCTTATTTGGCCCCAGCCCTTCGGCCTGGGGGTCTTAACTAAGTTTTACCTTAACTAAGTCGTATCACGCGTTTTTTAATTTAACCTTGACGTTGCTTATGGCGTAGGTTGTCGCAAATCACCATAACGCGACCATTACGAAGAATGACTTTGCACTTGTCGCAAATCTTTTTCACGCTTGGCTTAACCTTCACGATTACCTTTCCAATAACTTAAAAAGATTAAAATTATTTATTTGTAACGATAAATAATTCGACCTCTGGTGAGGTCATACGGACTAAGTTCTACGATCACTTTATCTTCTGGCAAAATGCGAATGTAGTTCTGTCGCATCTTTCCACTGATATGTGCTAAAACTTTATGCCCATTTGTTAACTCGACTCGGAACATTGCGTTTGGTAGAGCTTCAGCAACAGTGCCTTCGATCTCAATTGCACCGTCTTTCTTGGCCAAGCGATACCTACTTATCTGTTCTAAATTAGGTTTACCCCTTTCGAGGCAGGAGGGATAGTTTAGGCGGGGTGAGGTAAAAAGAAAAATCCAGTTCAGATCGACCAGATTTGTACGGGCGAACCTAGATTTAATCGCCCTAAATCTGACCTACCCACCAAATCTGCCGCTCTTGAGCTCATTGAATCGATCGCATCGGAAAGCGGTATCTGGTATGAGTTAAGAAGTGAGAGCGAATTGCGCAAGCTACTTACACCACCAGCAAGTGTGCCGTCGGCTCGAGTCGCACGATTGTCTTTAACATAAATTTCCATTTGGCCAAATGAATAAGTCCCATCACCAAGTCCTGCTGGTGATACTGAATCTACGGTAACAACAAAACGTTTTAAACATTTCGTTAGCGACTCAAGTGCTAATTCTTTTGTTAGATGCACCTCATCGACAATGAGCTGCACAATTACATCATCGCGATCAAGTGCCACCTGGGCTAGACCTGGTTCACCTTCATTTGGCTTCTTCATTGCATTCCAAAGGTGAGTAACTGTTTTAGCTCCGGCCTCAAAGCCAGCATTTGCCTGGCTTGAGTTAGCATTTGAATGACCAAGTGAAACTACCACACCAGAGTCTGATAAAAATTTAATCGCATCAATGGCTCCAGAAATTTCTGGGGCAATTGTCACTTGAGAGATTTTTCCAGCACGTAAGAAATCCCCTAGTATTTTTAAATCTGGCTGCAAGATATGTTCGATTGGATGTACACCTGGTTTTAAGTGAGAGATAAATGGACCCTCTAAATGTGTGCCCATAATCTCTGCTTCACCAACTTTAGGTTCTTTTCTTACAATTTCAATTAGGGCTAATACTCTTAAAGTATTCGCAATAGGTCCGGTGATTAGTGTTGGTAAATAGGCAGACACACCTGACTTAAAAAGTGAACGGGAAACTTTTCTAATATCCTCAGCGTCTTTAGCTTTTAATAAATCCACTCCACCATGGCCATTGACCTGTAAATCAACAAAGCCTGGAATTGCCAATCCCTCATCACCACTTACCTCACCATATGAAGACAATTTATAATTGGAAATTTTTATTCCACCATCAACCCATTTACTATCAATATATGCTCGAGCGGTTTTAAAGGCACCGGCTTCTAATAACATTTATAGAGTTTGAGTAACTTTTAATAACCCTGTGGGTGCATCAGGGTTTAATCCATTTTTAATTGCAAGCAACATTGCGAATTGTTGTAAAACAATAACATCAGCAATCGTAGATTCAATTTCACTTAAGCCCGATGAGCCACCAATCTTTATTTCACTTGGTTCAGTAGTAAAACCCTGACCAATCCAAAATATATTATTTGTAATTGCTCTGATTTTAGTAACGGTTGCCAAAATTGAATCAGATGAAAATCCAGTTGGCGCGAATAAAATTACTCTTGATTCATCCGTTAAAGATGAGATTGGGCCATGCAAGTAATCTGCTGATGAAAAGGATGCAACTGGTACCTTTAAAGTCTCTTGAATTTTTAGTGCAGCTTCATGAGCATTAGCATAAGCAAATCCCCGGCCCATAACAGTTACACCAGATTTATGGTCAAATATTTCTACGGCATTTTCTATGTTAGATATATCTGATACCTGTTTCTTAACCTGAGCAATTAAATTAGATAAATTCATAGGTAGATTTGCCCAAGTGGCTGTAAAAATATAAGCAGTTAAAAGTTGGGCTGAGTAGCTTTTTGTTGCTGCAACCGCAATCTCCTTATCGGCTTCAATATATAAATGTAAATCTGAAGCTTGCGCTAATGGACTATTTCGATCATTTGTCATTGATACTGTTATGGCACCAGATTCCTTTGCGGCTTTGGTATAGGAAACTATGTCTGGTGATTGACCACTTTGTGAGATTGATATTACAAGACAATTATTGAGCTTAAGCTTAGTTTTATAAACTGTTACCACCGATGGTGATGCTAAGCCACATGGAATGCCAATATTGGTTTCAATCAAATACTTCAAGAATAATGCTGCGTTATCTGAGGTTCCCCTGGCTACCAATACCACCGATTGAATTTTACTTAAATCTAAAGCATTTATCTGCTTTTGATAATCTAATAACTTATTATTTAGCCTTTCAAAAACTTCAGGAGTCTGAGCAATTTCTGCCCGCATGATTTCTCCATAATTTTTGCTCATTGACATACTTTACAACAGTGTTGAAATTTCAACTCCAAGTCGGCTTAATTCAGCTTTACCACCATCGAATGCCGTTAGCACAAATACTTTCCCGTCAGGAGCAATTGTGTAGGTGTGCTCAAAATGAGCACTATTTGATGAGTCATGAGCAACTACAGTCCAATCATCGCCTAACACTTTTGTCTTTTCATTTCCTCTAGTAATCATTGGCTCAATAGCTA
>VGAA01000015.1 GCA_016870895.1 Actinomycetota bacterium
TACCCATTATCTTTATGTTTTCTTATCCGCTAAGGTTCATTTATGACTGATGCAAACATTAAGGAAATAGCTGATCTAGCCAGAGATGTTCGCTTACAAGTTTTACAAACGATTAAAAATGCTGGCACTTCGCAGTATTAATTGGAGTGATCCGATTTTGCTTGATCAATTTCCCTTCCGTGAAGATCCCGTACGAGCACTAACTCGCAGCATTGAGATCATTAAATATTTTGAAGAGGTGTGTGATCGCATTGATATTACTGAACTAAACCAAGCTCGCAATGCTCAAGATGCTCTGGCCGCCCAAGCCACTATTTGGGATGCCCTAATGAAGGAGAAGCGCTTTACCAGGTAGGTCTGGCTTGTTTTTTTGCAGATCTTCAACCATCTATTGTGGATAACTGGTGGGAAAATAATGGATTTTAACCGTATTAACCTAGTTTTATAACTTTTAAGTAATAATAATTTATTAAGGCTAAAACTTCTCATCTTCCTGCTGTTTATGTAGGCTCTGCTTAAGTCCGTGATCCACGGACCCCTATAGGAGGAAATAAATGAAAAGAAAGTTCTCACGCAAAGCGCTTGTAGCGCTTTTAGCTGTGTCAGCATTAGTCCTTTCAGCTTGTGGTGGAGGAGGCTCTGATGATGCATCTGGTGATGTTAAAGTAAGTTTGATTCTAAAGAATCAAACAAACCCATTCTTCGTATCCATGGTTAAAGGTGCCGAAGCAAAGGCAGCTGAACTTGGAATTGACTTAACAATCAGCTCAGGAAAAGAAGAAGGCGATGATGCAGCACAGATTGCAGCAATTGAAAATGCGATCTCTGCTAAGCACGCCGGTATTGTTATTACAGTAATGTCCACAAATGTTAACGCAGCAATTACCAAGGCTCGTGAAGCAGGATTACTTGTAATCGCATTGGATACACCAACTGATCCAGCTGATATCGCTGACATTACATTCGCAACTGATAACCGCGAAGCTGGACGACTAATTGGTCAATGGGGTGCTAAGAAACTTGGCGGCCAGAAGGCTGTAATTGCACTTCTAAACATTTTTGATGATCGCGTATCTCCAGTAGATTATCTACGTGATAACGGATTCCTAGAGGGTATGGGAATTCCAGTAAACGATCCAAACAAAATGGCTGATGAAGCTCCAAAAGGTAAGTACTCTGGTGGCGACTATGAAATCGTAGGAAACGTTGCTACAGGTGCTAACGAAGATGGAGGACGTGCAGGTATGGAGAAACTACTTGCAAAGAATTCAAAGATTAACATCGTCTACACAATCAATGAACCAACTGCCATCGGTGCTTGTGCTGCTCTAAAGGCTGCAAAGAAGAGCGCCATCGTTGTTTCAGTTGATGGTGGACTACCAGGTATCGAGGCTGTTAAGAGCGGTTGCATTGGTGCTACATCACAGCAGTATCCATTGCGAATGGCTGATATTGGCCTTCAGGCGATCTATGACCTTGTGAAGACAGGAAAGAAGCCAGAAGTAACTGCTGGTAAAGACTTCTTCGACACTGGCGTAACCTTAATTACTGATGACCCACAAGAAGGTGTTAAATCAGAAAACACACAGTATGGAATTGATAACGCTTGGTAATACCAAGTTTTTATCAAAACCTATGTGATAAGTAAGTAGTTAGTGGGGGCGGCTGACTTAGTGGCCGCCCTTGCTAATTTAGGTAGTACTATTTAAGTTAGTGCACTAGCAAGTTAGGCTTAAAACCTAGGCGCAAGTTGTGAGGAGATATTAGTGAGTAAAGTTGAGACTCAAGATGCCGCAGCCGAATTTATGGGGCGGGCGACAAATGCTCAAAAAATACAGGCGCTACTACATCGCTATCCTTGGCTGAGTTCGGCATTAGTACTTCTTATCGCCATAATTACCTTTAGTTTCTTTAATGAAAATTTCCTAACACCTGGCAACCTCTCGCTGATACTTCAACAAGTAGCGATAGTTGGTGCAATTGCAGCTGGTCAAACTTTAATTATTTTAACGGCAGGAATTGATTTATCTTGTGGTGCGATCGCAATTTTTGTATCGATGGTAATGGCAAAAACCTTCTCAGGAGATTGGACCGACCCAAATGATGGACTGCCGGTATTTTGGTCCTTTGTACTTGGCTTATTAGTTGGAACCTTGGCGGGAGCATTTAATGGATATCTAGTAACTAGATTTAAGTTGCCGCCCTTTATTGTAACTTTAGGAACACTAAATGTATTTATAGCATTCACTTTAATCTATGCCTCAGGCAGAACTGTTTCGACCAATGAATTACCTGATTTTTTTCTAGTATTAGGAAATTACATAGATATAGGTGAATTCAGCATTACCTATGGAGTTTTGGTGATGCTTTTAATTTACATAGTTTTGGCATTTGCACTCCGCTTTACTGGGTGGGGTCGACATGTCTACGCCGTTGGCGATGATCCAGTTGCCGCCCGGTTAGCTGGTATCGAGGTGAACAGGGTTATCATGTCTGTGTATATGGTTGCTGGGTTAGTTTTTGGATTAGCAGCTTGGATCATTATGGGAAGAGTTACAGTTGCCAGTCCTAATACCGGACCAGATTTGAATTTGGACACTATTACCGCGGTGGTAATCGGTGGTACCTCACTCTTTGGCGGACGTGGCGCGATATTTGGCTCCCTAATTGGCGCTGTAATTGTTGGTGTATTCCGTAATGGATTAACACTTGCTGGCGTAGATTTGTACTACCAAATCCTGGCCGTTGGATTATTGATTATTTTCGCCGTAACCGTAGATCAGTGGATTAGAAAGGCACGAGCATGAGTACAGCAGCGGTCTTACAAGCTAAAAATATTACGAAAACTTATGGCCGGGTCGTTGCTTTAGATGGTGCTGATTTAGAGTTATTCCCAGGTGAGGTGCTTGCCGTAATTGGTGATAATGGCGCCGGTAAATCAACCTTAATTAAATGTTTGTCAGGTGCTGAAACCCCAGATACTGGCAGTGTTGAGATTGATGGCCAAACGGTGGCGTTAAAGCGACCACAAGATGGGCGCGAAGCTGGTATCGAGACTGTTTACCAGACATTAGCGGTATCTCCTGCCCTAGATATTTCATCAAATTTATATTTAGGACGCGAAATAAGAAAAAAGGGTCCTGCGGGATTAATTTTCAGAATGTTAGATACCTCAGGAATGAAAAAACAAGCAAAAGAACATATTGCAGCTTTAGGTATTGGCACAATTCAAAATATGAGCCAAGCGGTTGAGACCTTATCTGGTGGCCAGCGACAAGCAGTTGCTGTTGCTAGAGCTGCCACCTTTGGTCAGCGATTAATTATTATGGATGAGCCTACCGCTGCCCTTGGCGTTAGAGAATCAAATCAAGTTTTAAAATTAATTGAATCTCTACGTGAGCGCGGTATGCCGGTAATCCTCATCTCCCACAACATGCCACAAGTTTTTGAGGTTGCAGATCGTATTCATGTTATGCGGTTAGGAAAACGGGCTGCTGTGGTAACACCAAAAACCCATGATATGAAGGATGCAGTTGCGATTATGACTGGTGCGGTAAAGGTTGATGCTAAGGATCAGACACTAAAGCCAGTTCGGTGATCTTAGAAACCTCAGTAGCAATTGTTGGCTCTGGGATGGGTGGTGCCACTACCGCTTACGGCTTAGCGCAAGCCGGTATTGATTGCTTAGTTATTGAGCGTGGTGATTTTGTAAAAAAAGAGGATGCTAATTGGTCTGCCCGTGAAATATTTATAAACCAAAGATATAAACCAAATGAAAAATGGATAGATCATAAAGGCAGAGAGTTTACCCCGGGTGTGCATTACCTAGTAGGTGGAAATACCAAAGTATATGGCTCATCCCTGCCAAGATTTAGAGAGCAAGATTTTCTTGAGACCAAACACAAAGAAGGAATCTCACCTGCTTGGCCATTTAGTTATGCAGATCTTGAGCCATATTACTGTCAGGCTGAGCAGTTATATAAAGTTCATGGAGCTACTGGTGAGGACCCAACTGAACCACATCGCAGTCAACCATTTCCATATCCAGCTTTAGCGCATGAAAAATACATTTCAAATTTAGCCACCAAGCTAACCGCTGCTGGCGTGAAACCACATTCAAATGCCATGGGGGTTGATCTTAAAAGTGATGGAAAATGTATTAGATGTGGTACCTGTGATGGCTTTGTTTGTAAATTAGATGCCAAAAGTGATGCACAAACCTGTGCACTAGAGCCGGCAATTAAGACGGGAAAGGTAAAGCTTGAGACCAATTTAAAAGTTACTAAAGTTGTTGTAAAAAATGGCAAGGTTGATCATTTATTAGCCCAAAGAGAAGGGCTTGAAGTGAAGATTGTTGCTAAAAAGTATGTTCTAAGTTTAGGTGCGGTGAATACCGCTGCCCTGCTTTTAAGATCTGGTGCAGTAGCTAACTCCTCGGGTTTATTGGGTAAAAACTTTATGATGCACAACAATGCCCATATTGCTGCCTTTAATGTAAAAAGCAAGAATGATGTAATTTTTCAAAAAACACTCTCATTTTCAGATTGGTACTTTGATGGTGGCTCTGGCTATCCATTAGGAGCTGTGCAACTTATTGGAAAAGTACAACCGATTATGATGAAAAGTTATGCAACTAAGGTGCCGCTTGCTATTTTGAAATTTATTGCCGATAGATCGGTTGAGTTTGTCGTTATGAATGAGGATCTACCGGACACTTCAAATCGAGTGGAGATTAATTCAAATGGCATGATTCAGATCTATCGAAAAGCGGTAAACACCTCAGCCCATAGAGAGTTGATGCAGAAAACTAAAAAGGTGTTACGAAAAAGTGGCTTTCAAGCAATTTTTGTTCAACCATTTGATATCTCAATGAACTCCCATCAATGTGGTACCTCGGTGGCAGGTCATGATCCAAAATTAAGTGTGGTTGATCAATATTGCAGAACACATGATGTTGAAAATCTTTATTTGATTGATAGTGGATTTTTTCCATCATCTGCAGCTATGAACCCAGCGCTAACGATTGCAGCTCAGGCTCTTAGAGTTGTAGATAAATCAGGTTTAAAGCTATTTAATTAGAGAGTTTAGTCAACGTGAAAGTTTTCATTAATTACATGCCACCATTCATTCACCTTAGCCTCGGGAACTTGCCATTGCATTTGATCGGTAATCTTCCACCATCTTTGCATCTCAGGCTCAGCCGCTAACTTAGCCATATCTGCTTCATAATCAGTTCCAGTGTATTCAAGGTAGGCAAAAAGTAAATTTTGATAGCGGAAAATTGAGTAGTTAGAGATATTGGCTTGCTTGATTATTTTTATGATGCTGGGCCAAGCGTTAGCATGTAAATTCTCGTACTCCTGGATATCCTCAGGTTTTATGCCAATAACCTGCCCAATTCGTTTAACTGCCATAATCTTTACAACTTTAGAACGCGCTGCAACTCAGCATGCATGGTGGTTGGGTCTACATCAAAATTAGTCCAGTACTTAACACCAATGACTGCTTGATTTACCACCATACCCAAGCCATCAATGGTTTTTGCACCAATACTTGATGCGCTTTTAAGTAAATTTGTATGTGGTGGGTTAACGATGACATCAGCGACAATCATGGTTTTTTTAATGGAGGCAAGGTCTATATCTAAGTCGTAGCTTCCACTATCTGCCATACCAACCGATGTTGCATTAATGAGCACATCTATAAAATCTGGGATCTTAAATTTGGCACTCCAGGCAACAAATTGGGCCGAAACTTTGAGCTTATCTTTTAGTAAAGCAACTAAATCTTTTCCTCGCTTTTCATCCCGATTGATAATCATAAAATCCTTTGCACCATCTAATGCCAACTCAACCGCTATTGCTCTCGCTGCTCCACCGGCACCTAAAATTGCAATCTGCTTTCCATTTGGCGAATCAACCTTTTTAAATGCCTGCAAAAACCCTTTGCCATCGGTATTTTCGCCAATTAACTTGCCAGCCCGATTAACTACACAATTTACTGCACCCATTATTTGCGCAGATTGCCCCAGGCCATCTAAGTATTGAATGACTGAAACTTTATGCGGGATAGAAAGGTTAAATCCAGCCCAATTCATTGCCCGAGCTCCTAAAACTGCGTTAGCTAAATCTTGTGGTTGGACTTCACAATTTATGTAACGAAAATTTAATTTATGGTGCTTATATGCTGCTTCAACCATTGCAACTGTTGGATTACCAGCAGAGGGAGTTGAAAAACTTCCAGTTAATTCACTCAAAAAGGTTTCGCTCATAGATTTACCTTACTAGAATAGCGAGAT
This sequence comes from Actinomycetota bacterium, assembly GCA_016870895.1. Taxonomy (GTDB): domain Bacteria; phylum Actinomycetota; class Actinomycetes; order Nanopelagicales; family Nanopelagicaceae; genus Nanopelagicus. The sequence continues at coordinate 6,299 of VGAA01000015.1, forward strand.
GATTAAAAGTGCAAAAGATATTGGAATCGGCATTATTGGTGTTGGAATTATGGGTAGAGGGCACGCACTTTATCTATCAGATTATGTAAAAGGTGGCAAAGTTGTAGCTATCTATGATGCAAATTTAGTGACTGCACAAAAAGTAGCTAAGGAAGTTTTTAAGAAAACTAAAGTCCTTCCTAAAGTTTATAAAGAATTATCGATGATTTTAGATGACCAGCAAGTTAAAGCTGTGATTATTGCCTCGCCTGATCATCTACATGCTAATCATTTAGAGCAGGCGATTTTGGCAGGCAAAGATGTCTTATGCGAAAAGCCGCTGGCTTCAAAGGAAAAGGATGCTAGAAAAGTAGCAAAACTTGTTCGTAACTCTAAATCTATTGTTGGAATTGGCTTTATGCGGAGATTTGATCGCCCATACCAAGATTTAAAAAAAGAGATTGAAAGTGGTAAGTATGGAAAAGTACTTCAGATTCGCTGCACCTCAAGGAATGTTAGCTCGCCAACTGCAACGACCGCAATGCTATTAACAAATGTTGCTGTCCATGAAATAGATATAATTAGATGGTTGCTTGGTGAGGAAATAGTTTCAGTTGGTGTGAATTATGCAAAAAAGACTCGTCGAGCTAACTCAAACCTTTCCGATCCAATTTCCGTAAATTGTCACACAGAATCAGGTGTGCTAGTTACTATTGATATTTGTGCAAATAGTACTTACGGATATGAGGTAGGTATGGAGGTTATTACCGAAAACGGATCTTTAGTTATTGAAAATTTAGGTCAACTTAATATTGCCTATAACTTTAAGCTTTCGGCAAGAAAAGGTGGGACTTTACATAAAAATTGGATGGGTCGCTTTAAGCCGGCTTATATAGCTGAGCTAACGGCTTTTGTTAACTCACTTCAAAAAGGTAAATTAGATAAGAATTTTGCAACAGTTGAGGATGGCTTAGCAGCAAGCATTGCATGTGGTCTTGGCGTTAAAAAACTTTAGTTATAAACGCCGCTTTGCTTTACCTTCAACCTGTCTGGCATGTGCACTTTGAATCTCAGGTTCGGTACTACTGCCAGAAACACCGACCTCCCAAAACGCTCCGCCTTCAGTCCATTTACTTGGGTGTGTATCAATCACCAAAACACTAACACCAGCATAATTTTTTGCAGAAGTGAACTCTTCTTTTAATGTTTCTAAAGTTACCTTTTTTGCATTTGCTCCCATGGATTTAGCGTGGGCCACAAAGTCAACATTAGCTGGTTTGTCTAAATCAGAATCATTGAACATAGTTCTAAAACTCTTAGAGCCATTGGAGGTTTGTAACCTTTGAATAACGGCAAAACCTTTATTGTCACACAGAATATAGATTATTGAGTTTCCATTATTTACAGCAGATAGAATTTCGCTGTTAAGCATTAAATATGAACCATCACCAACCATTGAGATAACTTTTCCTGCTCGACCAGAGCTCTCATATGCCAAGGCTGCCCCCCAAGCACCAGCAATCTCATACCCCATGCATGAATAGCCATACTCACAATCAAATGAATCTCTACTCTTAGTTAGCCAATTATTGTTTAACTCCCCTGGTAGTCCTCCAGCTGCAGTTAATACGTAATCGTCATTTAATGCGGCTTCATTGATTAACTTCACAACCTGGGCATATGATGGCAGATCTAATTTTTCTGAAGTTCTAGTTTTAATATTTCTTAATACTTCATCTCGAGTAGAAACTCTTTTTTGACTCCAAGCTGGTTCAGCTTTGTAACTACCAAGCAGGCTTCCAAGCTCCATTAAGCACTCTTTTGCATCCCCGATAATTGCTACCGCGCTTCGCTTTGTGGCATCAAATCTTGCAGTATTAATTGAAATTAATTTATGAGCCGGGTTCTTAAAAAGAGTCCATGAGCCAGTAGTGAAATCTTGAAGCCTGCAACCTACTGAGATTATTAAATCAGCCTCTTCTGCTAGTTTATTTGCTGGATCACATCCTGTTACCCCAACCGGCCCACACCAAGCGGGGTCTGAGGCCAGTAATGTGGATTTTCCAGCCACAGTTTCAACAACTGCAACACCAAACTTGTTGGCAAACTCAGAGAGCTCACTGTGAGCCTGACTATATCTAGCGCCACCACCTGCAATTATTAATGGTTTCTTAGCAGATTTAATGATTTCAACAGCTTTTGAAATTGAATTTAAATCTGGCCTTGGCCTACGAATCTGATGAATCACTTCTTTAAAAAACTCCTCTGGAAAATCAAAGGTTTCAACCTGAACATCTTGTGGCAATGCAAGAAATACTGGACCGCAATCTGCTGGATCGAGCAAGGTTTGAATCATATTTGGCAAAGTATTAAGCAACTGCTCTGGCCTATTTACTCGATCCCAATACTTAGTAACAGCTCTAAAAGAATCATTTACCGTCGTAATTGGAGAATCAAAATGTTCTACTTGCTGCAATACTGGATCAGGCCGGCGAGATTGAAAAGTATCGCCAGATAAAATCAACATTGGTAGTCGATTTGCCATAGCAACTGCAGCTGCTGTTACTACATTTGTTGCACCAGGTCCTATTGAGGTTGTAACTACTGCGCATTGTTTTCTCAACTGTGCTTTACTAAATGCAACAGCAGCCAATGCCATTCCTTGTTCATTTTGTCCACGAAGGGTTGGAATAGCTTTTCTGTTTCGCTCTAATGCATCACCTAAACCAAGGGCATTACCATGACCAAATATTGCAAAAGAAAATGGAAAGAAAGAAACAACTTTGTTATCTAATTGAATTTTCTGTGCAATTAGATACTTAACTAAAGCCTCAGAGGTAGTTAATTTCACGTTCGTACCCTATCTACTTATCATCATTTGTGAAAGAATGAGTCAATGAAATCCTTCTACTCCAGAATCGCATCAGCCCCGATATCTTGGGGAATTTGCGAGGTACCTGGATGGGGCAAGATGCTTCCCACCGACAGAGTTTTAACAGAGATGCAAAACTTAGGGTTGCCAGCGACTGAATTAGGAGCTCCCGGATTTTTACCAACAAATCCAAATGAAATTTCTGAAAAGTTAGATCAGTTTGGAATGAGTTTAATCGGTGGATTTACTCCAGTAGTTGTACATGACAAAAATCAGAATCAGGAAACGGTTAAGCAAGTAAGGAAAACTGCAGAATTATTCAAGAAAACTGGCGCTACACACTTAGTCTCTTCCCCTGTCTATACCTGGAATTGGGATAATCCACAGCCACTTTCAAATGAAGAGTATAAGAACATGTTTCAAATGTTTTCAGAGATTGACAAAATTTGTGAGGATAATGGTTTGCAAAATGTATTGCATCCTCACTTGCAAACAACGGTTGAGACAAAGGATGATGTAAATCGGGTGCTAGATGGCTGTGATGTGAAGTGGTGCCTTGATACCGGGCACATGGCAATAGGTGGTGTTGACGTGGTTGATTTTGCAAAAAAAGCATTAGATCGAGTTGGGCATGTGCATTTGAAGGATGTAAATTTGTCTAAATCTAAATCAGTTTTAGCACGTCAAGAGTCCATCATGAGTGGTGTTCAAAAAGGTTTATTCACGCCGCTAGGCTCCGGGGACGTCCCTATTGCTGATGTGATACGAACATTAGAAGGTGCGGGATATCAAGGATGGTATGTAATTGAGCAAGATTGTGCCATCACGGGAGATTTACCTGCTAATGGAGATGGCCCAGTTAAAATGATTAGCCAGTCAATGGAATTCCTAAACTCTTTGGCATTAAATTAATTAAAATGAGTACACAATTGGATTTAATTAGTGTTGGGCGTATAAGCCTAGATTTTTATGCAAATGAATCAAATGTAGGGTTTAAAGATGTTAAGACATTTAGTATGTCTATCGGCGGCAGTCCAACAAATGTTGCTATCGCAGCTGCCAAACTTGGAAATAGATCTGCAATTATCACTAATGTTGGCAAGGATTCCTTTACCGATTACATTCTAGGAAAATTGAAGGAATTTAATGTAGATACAAGTTATGTCGGGATAGATGAGAGCCAGTTTAGCCCGGCGGTATTTGCTGCTATGGATGATCCGTATAACCCCACAATTTTTTTTAATCGACCTCTAAATGCTCCTGATACCAAGATTTCAGCCGATCGTATCTCTGAGCAAGTGATTAAGGCCGCAAGGGTATTTTGGGTTTCAGCATGTGCGCTAGCCACGGGTGAAACTGCAAAGTCTATTCAAAGTTGGCTACTAGCTAGAAATCTCCAAGGGCAAACTGTACTTGATTTAGATTATCGACCAACATTTTGGCAAAGTGAATCCATAGCAAGAACTGTAACCATGAAGGCAATTGAAAGTAGCAATATTTTAGTTGGTAATCGAAAAGAGTTTGAAGTAGCAACTGGTTTAACTGACCCAGATCAAATCCGCAAAAAATTTCTTGGAAAACAAGTATCTCTGGTTATTGTTAAATTAGGCGAAAATGGTGTCTATATTGCAAATAAGGAAACTAACCTGGTGGTTAAACCAATAAAGGTTAATGTTAGATGTGGACTGGGTGCTGGGGATGCATTTGGTGGAATGTTGGTTCATGGCCTGATTAAATCGTGGGAGATTGAAAAAATTGGAAATTACGCCAATGCCTCAGGGGCTATAGTTGCCTCAAGATTGTTATGTTCTGATGCCATGCCTAATTTTGATGAAGTGCAGGATTTAGTGTCTGGGGTATTAAGTTGATGAAATTCAATGAAAAAAACTACGCAAAGTTATGTGATGATCGAGTTAATAATCCAGCAAAACTTCAAAAACTGCTTAAAGGTAGAAAACGTCGAGCTAAATTAAGTAAAGATGGAAAATTATTTATAGTGGCTGCTGACCATACTGCTAGAGGAATTATTTCAGCCTCGGGCCAACCTTTGGCAATGGCGGATAGATATGACCTGCTAGATAGATTAATCAGAGCATTAGCAGTGCCTGGTGTGGATGGAATTTTGGCCACACCAGACCTAGTTGAGGAGCTGGCCTACTTTGGTGCTCTTGATAATAAATTGATTTTTGGAAGCATAAATAGGGCGGGAATTTTGGGTGCTGAATGGGAGTTAGATGACCGCCAAAGTGCTTATGATGTTGCAGGTATTAAAGAGTTTGGATTAGATGGTGGCAAAACTTTATTAAGAATTGAAAAAAGTGATCCTGGTGTGCTTAGAACTATTGAGATGGTAGCTTCAGTGAATTCAGCATTAGCTAGAGCAAAGAAACTTTCTATAATTGAACCACTGCCATACATCAAAAATGCTGCGGGTAAATTTGAGTTACAAAATGATATTCAAGAGTTAGTCAGGGTTATTGGAATCGCATCAGCACTGGGTACAACTAGTGCTTATACATGGCTTAAAGTTCCAGCGTTTGAGGATTTCAAGTACGCCGCTAGAGCTACTTCACTGCCACTAATGCTACTCGGTGGTGATCCTGGCAAAGATTGGCAAGCCACCTTTAATAAGTGGGAGCAAGCATTTAAATTTGAAAATGTGCGAGCACTAATTCCAGGTCGCACGCTCCTATTTAGTCCGGAGTTAAGTGTAGAACAGGCAGTATCTAAAGCTGTATCGATCGTTAGGAAGATCTAATGAGCTGGTTATATCGAGGTATTAACTCAATAACTCCTAAGAGTGCTAAGTGGAAATATTGTGGTATGCATATTCTAGATTTATCAGAGCAAAATAATCATGAGATTTTATTTAATGATTTTGAGGGCGTCTTGTTAAGTTTATCTGCTGAAAATGTGAGAGTAGTAGTTGACAGTGTTGAGTTTAATTTAATTGGCCGTACTGGTGTGTTTGCAGGAATTTCTGATTGGATATATATACCTGTAGGTGCAAAATTAGTTATAAGTGGGAAAAATGGATTACTAGCTTTATCTACTGCTGCGGCCACAAAGAAATTCCCTGCTACCTATACCAGCAAGGATAAAGTCTTGGTTGAAATAAGAGGAAGCGGGTTTGCAACCAGGCAAGTAAATAACATTGCTACACCAGACTCTTTCTTGGGTGCTGAGAAGATACTGGTGTGTGAAGTTATAACCCCTGGTGGTAATTGGTCATCCTGGCCGCCACATCGCCATGATGGAATTGCAGGTTGTGATTTTAATAATGAGGAGATTTACTATTTCCAGATTGGAAAGCAGAATTCAGATCATGGTTCAAATGAGGGACGTGGATATTTCAGGGTGTATTCATATGATAAAAGTATTGATGAGACCATGACTATAAATGATCGAGATTTTGTGATTGTGCCTCATGGCTATCACGGACCATCTATAGCAGCTCCTGAGTATCCTATGTACTTTTTAAATGTACTTGCAGGACCAGCCGAAAATCGAACTATGGGATTTTGTGATGATCCAAGTCATCATTGGATCAGGGAAGATTGGAAAAATCAAAAGCAAGATTCTCGATTACCCATGACTAATGTAAATGGCAAAAGGATTTAATATGAGCACCCGGAAAGATATCTCCGTTGCCGTAGTAGGCCTAGGTTGGATGGGTCAAGCCCATAGTCGATCTTTAATTCGAATTCCTACACTATTTCCAAATAGAAAATTTAATCCTATTTTAAAAGTATGTGCCGATTTTGACAGCTATCGGGGCAAGCAAGCAATTGATGATTTTGGATTTGAAAGAGCTACAACTGATTGGAATGAGGCTGTTACAGCAAGTGATGTAGATGCGGTTTGGGTTTGTGCCCCAAATATGCTACATATTCCTATTATCAAAGCTGCAAGTAGTGCTGGAAAGGTTGTTTTCTCTGAAAAACCTATTGGAGGAAAACCAGAGCAAACCATTGAAGCATTTGAAATTGCTAAAAAGAACAAGACATTTACTGGAGTTGGCTACAACTATCTGTGGGCGCCATTAGTCCTTCATGCAAAGAAAATGATTGCCTCAGGAGAGCTTGGCGAGATAATTCATTACAAGGGACGCTTTTTTTCTATGTATGGCAGTGATGAGTTAGGACTACTTTCCTGGAGATTTAAGTTTGATCAAGCAGGTTATGGCGTATCGAGCGATATTCTTAGTCATAGCGTTTCACTCGCCCAATTTTTGATTGGTGATATAGCTGAGGTAGTTGGCATGAGAGAAACTACAATTAAGCAGCGCCCACTTCCAACTGGAAATTCAAGCCACTACAGCAGAGGAAATATTGGCGATCCTACCGGTGAGGTTGAGAATGAAGATTTTGCTTCAATGCTATGTAGATTCAAAAATGGAGCAACTGGTACTTTTGAAACAAGTAGAACTGTAGTAGGGCCAGAAAGTGAAAATATGTTTGAAATATATGG
>VGAA01000016.1 GCA_016870895.1 Actinomycetota bacterium
CTGACGATGCTCCCCATGGTGGCAAGGTTTACTTTGGTAAAACAAATTTCCCTCGTATTTAGTAATTCCAGCCAGGGCCATAAGGAGAGTTGTTTTCCCCGCACCATTTCTGCCAATTACCGCAACCTTCTCACCTTTATTAAAGTTAAGAGATATTTTTGACAGCACCAATCTCTCACCTCTATAAACATCAAGATCGTGGCCTTCCAATAAGGCTTGTGTCATTTCAACACGCACCCATAAATAGCTCCATCTTGATGAATTACTGTGATTGCATCTCCAGATGAGCTCCAAAGTATTGATTTGATTGGAGAATTAGCGAGCGGGTTAAAATTATTACGGGGAATGAGCGGTTTACCCTCAAGACCGAGCTTCAAATCATAAATCCTGAGTTGACCTATTGAATCCCCGGTTGCAATGAGGTTGGCATCATATGGGCTCCAAGAAATCGCCGTTCCACCCCCAACATGTTTGGCAAGGATTACAGGAGATCTTCCTTTAGGGCCCTTACCAGCAAAGCTCCAGACAGTCACTTCCTCTGCACCATTATTTGCTAACCATTTTCCATCTAAATTAAATTTGGCAATTGTTATCTTTCGAGGAAAACCTTGCATCTCCAACCGAGTGTCATCTGACACTTTGTAAACTTGTAATGATGCATCCTGATTACCACTAACTATCCAGTCTCCGGTAGGAGAGGGGCTTAAACATAGTAAAGACCCAATGAATTCTCGTTTGGAAAAATTTTTTCCATTTTCATCGGAAACACTAACGCCTCCATATGCAGCTACTGCAATCTTGCTCTTAATCCAAGAGGCATCAGTAACGGTTGATGAGAAACTCTCACTCTCTAAAATGGGAACTCCAAGTGGATTGGTGACACAAATGATCTTGCCAAATGTAAAGAGCACCTTTGCTCCAGATTCATGCCATTTTGCTACCGAGGACCAAGCTCCTCTTCTTTGTTCAATTAACTTTCCATCATTTAATTGGAATAGCGCAAACCCTTCAGGCCCTGCACAGGCAAGAGTTTGGCGATCGGGCGAGAGAGAAATTTGATTTCCGCCAACAGAGGCCTCACACAGTAGAACCGCAGTTTTGCCACTTATGGATACTTTAAATACGCAACCCTCTGCATCCAACAAAAGAATTTGATCATCATCAACCAGGCAAGCATCTATTGGATAAGTGTCTACTGAAAAATTGGTTTGCGAGGAGACCGCGATCATTTTTGTCCAGCCAGTGTTTTAGCAGATCTGGCTGAGACTATGCATTTCTTGAAACCATCCGTCAATTCTTTGCGATCAAGATCCCGCCCGATAAACACCATTCTATTCACTCGCTCTCCATCACCCCATGGCGTGGTGAACTCACCGCTAAAGAGCATGTGTACTGCATGAAAACAATATCTCTCATCACTGCCATCAATTGAGAGAATTCCCTTGCTTCGGAAAATGTCGGTGCCTTTCTCACCCAGCAGCTTACCTAACCATTTATTGAGTTTTTCAATATCTAAGTCTCCACTTATTTCAATTCCCACACTACTAATTGAAGAGTCATGTAGGTGATCAGTATCTATCAAAAATGCTGGATCAGTTTCGAGAACTTTTTGTAAATCAAAAGCACCAATATCTAACACTTCCTTTAAATTAATATCAGCATTTGTTGCCTTGAAAATCGGTGCTGCTGAATTTATTTTTTTTATCTCGGCGACGACATCCTCTTGCTCCTTTTGCGAAGCTACATCAATTTTATTTAAAATAATGCGATCAGCAAAAGCAACCTGTTCAACAGCCTCATTTTCAAAACCCTGGCTCTTTACCTCCGTTAGGTGTTGCAGGGCATGCTTGGCATCCACCATCGTGATTATGGCATCAAGGCGACAGGACTCTTTGAGTTCATCATCTACAAAAAAGGTTTGCGCAACAGGAGCTGGATCAGCCATTCCGGTCGTCTCAATCAAAATTCGATCGAATTTATCCTTACGCTGTAATAGGTTGCCAAGGATTCGAATAAGGTCGCCACGAACAGTGCAACAGATGCAGCCATTGTTCATTTCAAAAATTTCCTCGTCTGCAGCCATTACCAAGGCGTCATCAATGCCTACCTCGCCAAACTCATTCTCAATTACCGCAATACGCATGCCATGATTTTCGCTCAAAATACGATTTAACAAGGTGGTCTTACCTGAGCCTAAAAAGCCTGTTAGCACGGTGACGGGGATGCGATTGTCTTCCATGAGACCTCCTTGTTGATAATAAGAATGATTATCATTTACTATACTACGAGTATGAATTGGGCATGTCAAATACATGGATGCACGGCGTAAACGTCGTATTGTTAGGTACGAGCTACCTCTCAAGCAATATCTATCTGATTTGCCAGGTAAAGGAGGCGGTTGCAAATTAGTTTTGTTTCAACGGGGTCGCGATGAGAGTTTGCTGTTAGCCTTAAATAACCAGATATTTAGCGAACATCCCGACCAGGGCTCCTGGAACATGGACACATTAATCAACAAGCTCAATGAGACGATTAAATTTGATTCAGACCTTCAAATTCTCCACTATGAGGGTGAGCCATCTGGATTTATCTGGCTTAAGCACCACGACCAAAGTGGATTTGCTGTATGCGAAATTTTTGTCATGGGGGTTTTAGATAAACTTAGAGGGTTAGGTTTGGGTAAGTATTTAGTATCCTCTGCACTCGATGTGATAAAAAAACTTGGCTACTCGACCGCATGGGTGTACACGGATGAGTCTAACACTCGTGCCCGAAAACTCTATGAAAGTTTTGGCTTTCGCTTTGATTTTATAGAGGAGCTTTGAATTGAAGCACAAGAAAAGCACACCCCAAACAATTCTAATGAGTGACTTACATCAGTGTACTTGTGGTGTTGAGCAAAAATTTTCGACAGCTTCTCCACCTCTGGTATATCTAACTCTTCCGCTGCTCCACAAATACGGCAGATAATATGATGATGGTGCGTTTCAGCCTGGCTACAATTACTATAAAGTCGCTCACCTTTTGGGCTGATAATCGTGTCAGCACGCCCTTGTTGCACAAGACTTTCCAGTTGCCGATATACAGTTGCAATTCCAATTGAAATTCCCTGGCGAATGAGCACCTTGTGAATCTCTTGCGAGCTGAGGAAAGACCGTTTTTCGGTCAGTACTTGATGAATTTTATCTCGTCGCGTCGAGTTTCTCTTTACAGGCGCTGCTATTTTGATGCGTTTCATTGTGTAAGTCTAAGTCCTAGGATGAGAAAAACCACCCACGACTTTCTTACACAGTATTCTTCACGAGTGGCGAGAGCGCTGGCAAACCCAGTTATCAAAGGGATTTTTTTATGACATCACCTCCTCGAATTTTGACCATAATGGGCTCAGGTGAAACCGCACCAACGATGGTTAAAGTTCACCGAGAACTTGTCAACTTAGTTGATCCAAAGCGTGCGGTTCTTCTTGATACCCCTTATGGATTCCAAGAAAATGCTCCTGAGTTGGCTTTGCGTGCGGTTGATTATTTTAAAACCAGTGTCAATATTGAGATTATCCCAGCAGGCCTAGGCCGTATTAAAGGTGCGGATAGCCTCGCTCTTCAACAGGGCTTAAATCTTTTATCAGATGCCAATTATGTATTTTCCGGTCCAGGCTCTCCAACTTACTCCTTACGACAGTGGGAGGGAAGTGGCGTACCAGATCTATTACTGGAAAAGATTCGCTCTGGTGGCATGGTTACATTTGCATCGGCTGCCGCGCTTACTCTTGGAACTAGAACGATTCCGGTTTATGAAATATATAAATGTGGTGAGGAGCCGCACTGGCTCAATGGCTTGAACCTTTTGAAAGACGTGGGTATTTCTGCAATCGTTATTCCTCATTTTAATAATACTGAGGGTGGCCAACACGACACCCGATTTTGTTATTTAGGTGAACGGCGTCTGTCTGTACTTGAGCAGGAGCTACAAACAACAGAGTATGTTCTAGGTGTTGATGAACATACGGCACTCATTATAGATTTTAATATCTCCTCAGCCCGAGTTGTTGGTAACGGCGTAGTTACTCTCCGCTTTGATAGCACATCGCGCACCTTTCCTGCGGGTGAGACGATTCCATTGGCATTACTTCAAAACCCTCGAAATGATTCTTTTCCACTGCGGACCTCACCTGAGCTGCCAGCTATCAAGAAAGAATCTATACACGTAACTGGCCAAAATTTAATATCACTCCGAGCCGCCGCCGAGGCGCGAAAAGCGGAGTTTGATGGTGCATTTGCAGTGCGCGATTCGTCAGCTGCAACACGCGCCGCTCTTGATCTAGAAGCCGACATTCGCCAATGGTCTGCCGATACTTTGACGGGTCCAGATGGTGACTTCGCTCGTAACATTTTTCGAGGAATGATTTTGAAGTTAGGAGAGGCGGCAATGTCAGGTCTAGTTGACCCACGCAATTCTGTCGCACCATACATCGAAGCAATTCTGGCCATTCGTAAAGTAGTGCGTGAAGAGAAGCGCTATGAGTTATCAGACATAATTCGGGATGTTTTAGCCAAAAACCGTGTAGAGGTTCGCGACACTCCTGATGGTGTCGAGTGGATTCTTCAAGAGCCTTGAAGTAAGCACAGGATGGGTAACCAGAATTGATATCTACTTTTATGGGGTTTCAGTTATAATCAAATAGCAGACTCAAATTTTTTTAGAGAGGAAACAGTGTCCTTTATTCTGTACTCAACCACCTGGTGTGGGTACTGTAAAAGACTGAAAAGGCAGTTAGGCGATTTAGGAATTAAATTTGAAGAGATTAATATTGAAGAGGTTGCGGATGCGGCACAAATTGTCGAGCGATTGAACAATGGGAACCGAACTGTTCCTACTTTAGTATTTTCCGATGGTAGTTCAATGACAAATCCCTCAGCCAGTCAAGTATCAGAGAAACTCAGTTCTTTAAGTTAACTGTATTTTGTGGTGTAGTTTGTGAACAGATATATGAGTAGATAAGCCAGGCTAAGTAAGGTGGGAATTGAACCTGCGAATTACTGTTCAAGAGCACAACTACGATAGTTTACCGAGATACGGGCACACATAAGTGCAAGATTTACCCATTAGGATTTCTCCCACAATGAAATATTCAAATGAAGTTGAGGCAGCATTAAAGGCAAAACGACCGATCGTTGCCCTTGAATCAACAATTCTAAGCCATGGCTTGCCCAGACCACGAAACCTTGAGGTAGCGATCGAGGTAGAAAAAATAGTTAGAGACAACGGAGCAACTCCAGCAACTATTGCAATGATTCACGGTGAGATCTATGTTGGCTTAAAACCCGATCAATTAGATCAAATTGCAAATGATACTTCAGTAATTAAAACCTCTACTCGCGATTTAGCGATTTTGGCGGCAACGAAAAAGAGCGCGGCAACAACTGTGGCTGCAACAGCACACATTGCAGCAAAAGTAGGAATTTCAGTTTTTGCAACAGGAGGATTGGGTGGAGTGCATATAGGTGATGGGTTTGATGAATCAGCAGATCTACACTCACTTTCGATGACACCAATAATAATTGTCTGCGCTGGTGTCAAATCGATTTTAAATGTCTCGGCAACTTTAGAGCGGCTTGAAACACTCTCTGTCCCAGTCTTGGGGTATAAGACAAATCGTTTTCCTGGATTTTTTCTTACAGATTCTGGTTATAACCTTGAGTATCGTGTAGGAAGTCCCAAAGAAATTTCTGATATCTGGTATCAGCGCAAAAATGTGCACACCATTGCATCCGCAGTGGTTATCGCAAATCCAGTTATGAATCAATTAGATCCTGCCTTACATGACAAGTTATTAACTAAAGGAATGCAAGCAGCCGGGAAGCAAAAAATAAGTGGGAAAGAGGTCACTCCATTTTTGCTTGAATACTTCCATAGAGTTTCAGAAGGAAGAACTTTAGATATAAATATTGAGATTATTAAAGCTAATTCTAAGCTAGCTGCTGAAATTGCAAAAGCACTGTAATGAAATTCCTTTCTATCGGGGACATCATGATGGATGTAAGTGTTGTAATTAAGTCCGAGATTGAATTCGCCGGTGATACACGAGCTAAGGTCACTAGTCAGGGCGGTGGCGCCGCTGCAAATGTGGCGGTATGGCTGGCAGAGGCCAATCAAGATGTCTTTTTAAATACCAGAGTGGGAGATGATCAACCTGGCGAATACTTACTTCGAGAATTGGCAAATCGTGGGGTAAAAAACTCTCAACGACAAATTAAAGGTGAATCAACCGGAGTGGTAGTAGTTTTGGTTGATAAAAATGGGGAGCGGAGTATGTTTCCTGACTCAGGGGCAAACTCCGGATTGTCCTTGAAAGATTTGCCCGATTTAAATCAGTTTGAGGTTACATATTTTTCAGGATATGCGCTTATTAATCCCCAATCACGTAGGAATGCATTAGAGATCTTAGAGTCGTTAAAAATGCCAATAGTGATTGATCCAGGAACAGTTGGCGCACTAAATAATATTCCCCTGATTGAGATCAAAAACTGGCTTAGTCATGCAGCAGTTCTAATTTTGAATGGTGAAGAAGCAAAATATATTTCTAATAAAAATAAAATTCTAGATGCACTAAAGGACCTGAAAAAAATTGTTCCCACTGTGGTTATTAAATTAGGTGATAAAGGAGCAATTGCAATTGATAAAGAGATTGTTGAAGTTGGAATTGGGCGAAAGAAACCGATCGATACAACTGGAGCTGGCGACGCTTTTGTTGCGGGGTTTATCAGTCAGTGGTTCAAAAGTTATGACTTGCGAGATGCGATAAATCAAGGCTCAATTCTAGCTAGTAAATGCATTTCGTTTGTTGGAGCCTGGCCTGCAAAGTAATTTATTCAGTTACCTTTACCTTTGCCAAGGCAGCAATTGAAGCAGTTGCCAATCAAGGGAAGTAAGTGAATTTAATCATTCTTAATTAGGGCGTCATTATTGATATCTAGCCCAGTCATCTCACAATCGACCTAAATAAACCTAAATAAGATGTGGTAGATCCTGGCTCATAGGGGCAAGCCTATGGGATTGCCACCTAAAGGTAAGTTCACCTGTAGTTCACCTTATTTTTAGGTAAAGTCTTTACAAAAAAACGCCCCAGCCTAGATTATTAGCCCATGTCGCAAACCCTGATTGGGCCAAAAGCTACGCCAAGACCCAGGGTAATTACTACCGAACCAAGATTTACTGACAAAGTTTTTCGTGTAGTTGTCACCTCAGGTGGCATGATCTCACTTGTTTTACTTGGCTTAATTGGTTTCTTTTTAGTCTTTAATGGTTTTGAAGCAATGCGTAATGCTGGCCTGTCATTTTTAACCGGTTTTGATTGGGTGGATGCAATTCCAGAGGAGAATCAACCTGCCTCATATGGAATTGGCGCGATGTTATATGGAACGATGGTGACGGGGATTTTGGCAATGATTATGGGTGTGCCAGTAGCTGTTGGAACTGCTTTATTTTTATCTTATTACGCACCGGAGTGGTTAAAAAAACCAATGGTAGTTGTAGTAGATGTAATGGCAGCTATTCCATCAATCGTTTATGGCCTTTGGGGATACTTTGTCTTGATGCCACATGCTGAGTACTGGGCGAAGTTAATCCACAAGTACTTTGGATTTATTCCATTTTTTGATATGCCAGCCCCAGTATTTACTAGATCTCCATTTATCGCCGGGTTAGTACTTGCCATCATGATTACCCCAATTGTTACCGCAATTGCCAGAGAGGTTTTTGCCCAAACTCCGCTTGAGCGAATTCAAGCAGCTTATGCATTAGGTGCTACTAAATGGAGCATGATTAAAGCGGTGGTAATTCCATATGGTAGAGGTGGTGTGATTGGTGGAGCGATGCTTGGCTTAGGTAGAGCACTTGGTGAAACAGTTGCCGTCTATACCGTTTTAAATCTAGTTTATGACATAAGAATTGAAATTTTATTAAGCGCTGGTGGCTCTGTGGCCTCCATGATTGTTAACAAATTTGGTGAGGCTGATCCAGTCGAACTACAAGCTTTAATGGCAGCTGGCTTTGTTCTATTTTTGGTAACCCTGGCAGTTAATTTCTTAGCAAATACCATTATTAATAAGACGGCTCGGGAGTAGAGCTATGAGCCAAACCATGATTATAAATACGCCGCAAAAGCCTTGGAAGTTAACGCCAAAGCAGTTACTGCCAGATTTACTGGGGGCGATATTTACCGTGGCTGCCACCTTCGCCATAGTTGCAATCTCACCCCTTAAGGGAAAACTTGGATTTGCTTTAACCTTGATTACGATGTCAATCCTAGTTTCAACTGCAGTAAGTTGGATTAGGCAAGATCGCAAAGCTGCGATGAATTCCACAACCACGGTATTGGTTTACATCGCTGCCGCATTTGTAATTATTCCGTTGACCTCAGTTCTCTATGAAATAGTAAGACTAGGTGCACCCTCCTTATCTTTTAATATGTTTACCAATGACATGTCACAAACTGCATCGGAAGCCCCTTTAACTGAGGGTGGTTTACTACATGCTGTTGTGGGTACGGCATATATCGTCACCTTTGCGACCCTACTTTCGACTCCAATCGGAATTTTGACCGCACTTTATATTGTTGAGGTGAAGGGTAGATTTGCTGGATTAGTGAGATTTTTTGTTCAAGCAATGAGCGGTGTGCCATCAATTGTCGCTGGTTTATTTATTTTTGCAGTTTGGATGATTCAACTTGGAAACTCCTATAGTGGCTTAGCTGGTGGTTTAGCCCTAACAGTTTTGATGATTCCTACTGTAGCTAGAACCTCCGAGGAGGTGTTGAAGTTAATTCCAGCTGATCTTCGCGAAGCTGGATTAGCTCTCGGTGCTACTCAATGGCGCACAGTAGCTATGGTGGTAATCCCAGCGGCAAAGAGTGGTTTGATCACCGCAGTAATTTTAGGAATTGCTCGAGTTGTTGGTGAGACTGCGCCACTGCTATTAACTTTAGGTGGAGCAGATGCATTAAATCTAAATCCAACCCAGGGAAATATGTCCGCATTTCCATACTACGTCTGGAAAAACTTATTACTAGGAAGTGAGAATGCGGTAAGTAGAGCATGGCAAGGCGTATTTATATTGATGGTTTTAGTCTTAATTTTCTTCGCCTTAGCACGATACTTTGGTGCGGCAAAGGGTGCACCTAAATGAGTAATCAGACAGATTCAAATAGTGGAAACAGTCGAGAGACAAATCGAGGGGCAAATATGAGCAAAGTGACCGGAAAGCCTGTAGATAAAGCAGCTATTAGGGGTGCAAGCAGTAGCCCCGTATCCAGCCATTCACTAGCTGATGTGGCAAATGCTAGAGCTAGCAAGCTTGGCGCACCCACAACTGGCTCAACTGGGTTGGAAGCAAAAAATATTCACGCCTGGTTTGGTAAAAAGCATGTACTCGAGGATATCTCAATGGACTTTTTCTCTGGCACCGTTACTGCCCTAATTGGTCCATCTGGTTGTGGTAAATCAACCTTTATAAGAATCTTAAATCGGATGCATGAATTCATTCCAACTGCAGCACTTGCCGGACAGGTAATTTTAGATGGCAAGG
Source organism: Actinomycetota bacterium (assembly GCA_016870895.1). GTDB lineage: Bacteria > Actinomycetota > Actinomycetes > Nanopelagicales > Nanopelagicaceae > Nanopelagicus. The sequence goes on from VGAA01000016.1 coordinate 9,583, forward strand.
ATGTTTATGAGCCAGGGGTAGATGTAACCAAGATTAGATTAAGAGTGGGTATGGTGTTTCAAAAACCAAACCCATTTCCATCCATGACAATTAAAGAGAATGTGCTCTCTGGACTTCGACTTGCACAAATAAAGATTGAAAATGAAGCGGAGTTGTTGGAAAGCTGCCTTAGAAGAGCAGGGCTTTGGGATGAGGTTAAAGATCGCTTAGATGAGTATGGCGGGGCACTCTCTGGTGGTCAGCAACAAAGATTATGTATTGCCAGATCACTGGCGGTAAATCCACAGGTCTTATTGATGGATGAGCCATGCTCTGCCCTTGATCCAGGCTCGACCTTAAGAATTGAAGAGACCATCAGAGAGTTATCGGCATCAATTAGTATTGTGATTGTTACTCATAATATGCAACAGGCGGCACGAGTCTCTGATTACACCGGATTCTTTTTGTCCGATGGTGGTCCGGGCCGCTTAATTGAGAGCGCTACCACCACTGAGATATTTACCAATCCAAAGCAGAAGCGAACTGAGGATTATGTCTCAGGAAGATTTGGTTAATTCGTAAGCACATTTAACGCCAGTATTTGTATACCTATTGTTAACTTAACTTACACATAGAGTTTGCCTAAGAAAAGTTAATTGTTTGCCTTCTCTTACTACCTTTCTTACTACCAACCAGGTTATTTCAACCTTGTTTTTAGATAAAGCACTAGGAGGCTTCATGAAGCTAGGTAAGAAAGTAGCGGTAGTAGCTATCGCTACATCTTCATTAATACTTTCATCTTCCCCTGCATTTGCTGCTCAAATTAATGGCAGCGGTGCAACATTTGCCGTACCACTTATCGATGCCTGCAAAGTTGAGTTTTCGAAAGAAACAGGTCATACCGTTAATTACACTGGCGGTGGCTCTGGCAAAGGAAGAACTGATTTCACCAACAACTTAGTTGATTTTGCAGCCTCTGATGCACCATACACCTCAGGATTTCCAGCACACCTAGAGTATGTGCCAGTTTATGTAGCGCCAATCGCTATTTTTTATAACCTGCCTACAGTCAAAGAGTCAATTTACTTGAGCGCCTCTACTTTGGCACAAATCTTTTCAGGCTACATTACCAATTGGAATGACAAGCTAATTGCTACTGATAATGAGCGAACTGTAAAGACTGTTACCTATCAAACTAAGAAGCAAGTAACTACAGTTGGTGGTAAGAAAGTTACCAAGACAGTTCCAGTTTTGGATAAAAAGGGTAAGCCAATTGTTAAAAGCACCTCAGAGAAGGTGGTAAACATTGATCTACCAAATCAACCAATTACGGTTTATTACCGAACAGATTCTTCAGGTACATCTGAAAACTTTGCTAAGTACCTTAAGGGTGCAAATGCTGGTGCAAATGAGAGATTATGGCCAAAGACTGCAAGTGGTACCTTCTCAAACACCACACCAAATAACATCTCAACCTTCTTTAACTTCCAAGGTGTCTCTGGCTCAGCTTTAGTTGCCTCTGGTGTAAAAGGAAAAGTTGGTGCAATTGGATATGGCGAGGTTAGCTGGGCAACTGATAACAAATTGCCAGTGGCAAATATTCAAAATGCAGCTGGTGAGTTCACAGCACCTACCGCTGCCGGAACCTCTGCATTCCTAGGTGGTGGAACTATCAATGCAAATGGCACCGTTGATGTTGATTACAAGAAGACAATCTCTGGTGCTTACTCATTGGGAATTGCATCTTACGGACTCATCTATCCAGAGTCAGCGAGGAAAGATGCTGAAAAGCAAAAAGTTGTTGCACAATGGCACACCTATCTACTTGATCAATGCGCAATGAAGTTCCCAGAAAAAGGTTACTCACAAATAACTGGACCTTTGTATGACAAAGCAAAGTCTCAGATTGCAAAGATTAAGTAAGTAGCTACTTTAAAACCCCTCGCACCTCCCCTAGGGTGCGAAGGGTTTTAAGTTTTTCAAGATAATATCTAGGTGTGGAATTTTTATATAATCTTTTTTTAGTCCTTCACTTTATTGGTATCTCAGGATTACTCGGCGGTTTACTTGCCCAGATAGCGGTAAAGCCAAAGCAGCTACCTAAGTTTGTATTGCACAGCGCTTGGCTAGCCTTTATCGTCGCGATAGTTATGGTTGGAATCAACCAGATGATGCACAGCAATGATTCAACTGTTGAGGTGCTCGATCATGTAAAAGTGGCGGTAAAGAGCACCATACTTATTATTGTGTTAACTATTGGATATCTAAATATTAAGAAGGCAGCACTATCTAATAAGGTTTGGAGCTTGATGACCCTACTTACTACCTCAAATATTGTTATTGCTGTTTATTGGTAGTTACCAAAACTTTTTCTGGTCTGGATCAAGTGGTGCCCTCTTTATGCTGAGAGTGTGATTAGAGTCTTTAGTAAATAGATTGTTAAAGCTATTTGTAGAAGTTAATCTTGGCAAATGCGATCAAGATTGCTCTTACCTGTAATTCTTGGATTATTTTTAAGCCTTGCCACTCAAAGTAGCTTTGCCAATGAGCTTTTAATTTGGGATAAATTGCAAGGTAGTGCGCCTAAGGGTTATGTGCTCCTTCTCCGGCACACATTAGCTCCAGGTGTTGGAGATCCAGAGAATTTTAAGTTAAATGATTGTTCAACTCAGCGAAATCTATCTGAGGTAGGCCGGCAGGATGCTAAGGAGGTGGGTGAGTGGTTAAAGCGCAGAGAGATTAAGATTTTCCGGGTGGAATCTAGTAGATGGTGTAGGGCAAAAGAGACTGCGCAATTATTAAATTTAGGTAAGGTTAAGTTAAATAAAAATCTAGATTCTTTATTTGAGGAGTCTGATATCGCAAATCATCCAGCTACAATAAAGGTTCGCCAACAAATTTTTGGTCACAGAAATAAATCAGGGCTTTTGATATTGGTTGGTCATTATGTGAATATCGGAGCATTGACGGGTGTAGGTGTGGACTCAGGTGAGGGTGTGTTAGTTAAATCTGATAGTAAGGGTGCACTCAAAGTATTGGGTTTAACTCCCAAATTAGGTAGGTAGTCGATTTACTTCACTTCTGCATTAGATTTTTGGTTCCAAAGTAAGCGCGCCTGGCAGGAATCGAACCTGCGACCTACTGCTTAGAAGGCAGTTGCTCTATCCGACTGAGCTACAGGCGCATTACTTGAACGGGCTTAGTCTACCGATGACAACAGGTAAGGTTTGACTC
>VGAA01000017.1 GCA_016870895.1 Actinomycetota bacterium
GTGTGAAGATCCACACACATTAATCGATCAGCTCCTGCGGTCTTAAATAAATCTGCCATTAATCGGGCTGAAATCGGCTCTCGCCCTCGATGTTTTTTATCCTGCCGGGCATATCCATAAAATGGCAAAATTACCGTAATTCGTTTTGCGGATGCTCGCTTTAATGCATCCACCATTATTAACTGCTCCATTATTTGTTTATTTACCGGTGCGCTATGGCTTTGTAATACAAAAGCATCACTGCCACGCACACTCTCTTCGAATCTGACAAATATTTCACCATTGGCAAAGTCATATGCTGAGGTGGGTGTGATTGGAATGCCAAGCTCTGATGCCACCGCATCTGCTAACTCTGGGTAGGCACGTCCGGTAAATAATCGCAAACTTTTTTCGGAGGTTAAGCGAATTTCGTTCAGTTTAGCTTCCCCCTGACCTTTAGGTGAATCTGGCTTAACTCTACTAGAAATTACTCACTCTTTTGCACCAGCCTTTTTTGCAGCTGTTGCGGATTTACTATCCTTACGCTTTCGAAGTACCCAACCTAAGATATTTACCTGCTTGGCCCGGCCAACGCCCAACGCACCTGCTGGCACATCCTCGTTAATAACTGATCCAGCAGCGGTATAGGCACCATCACCGATTGTTACTGGTGCTACCAACATTGTGTCGCTACCAATTCGAACCTGATCGCCAATCTTAGTTTGATGTTTATTTTCACCATCATAATTAACAAAAACTGTGGCAGCCCCAATATTGCTTTCTTGTCCGATCTGCGCATCACCAACATATGTAAGGTGGGGAATCTTTGAGCCCTTACCTACGGTAGAGTTTTTAATTTCAACAAATGCGCCAGCCTTACTCTCATTATCTAAAACCGTGCCTTTGCGCAGATAGGTATATGGGCCGACTTGAGCTGATGGTCCAATTTTTGATTTAATTGCAAAGCTTTCCACCACAGTTGCCTCTGATCCGACTTCGCAATCAATCAAAGTAGTACGTGGACCAATTATTGCCTTAGCTCCCACAATAGTTTTACCACTTAGGGCAGTACTTGGATGAATTACTACATCTGCTGAGATCTTTACCTGGGAATCAATCCAGGTTGTAGTTGGATCAATAATTGTGACGCCGTCCAACATGTGTTGGTGATTAATTCGATCACGCATAATCGCAACGCACTCTGCCAATTGCGACCTATCGTTTATGCCCAGAGTCTCAGTGTAATCATTAGAAACTATCGCTGAAATTAAGCCACCATTTTTGTTTATTAGAGAAATTACATCAGTTAAATAAAATTCCTTTTGAGCATTTCTGCTCTCTAATTTAGATATCACCTGTCTTAGTGCCTTAAGATCAAATAAATAGACACCAGTATTTATCTCATCTATCTCTTTTTGAGATGAAGAAGCATCCTTTTCTTCAATAATTTGAGCGATCAAGCCTTGATCATTTCGAATAACTCTGCCATAGCCAGTTGGATCAGGTAGAAGAGCTGTTAGAACAGAGGCATCATGGCCTTGCTCTGTGTGCGCAGTAAAAAACTCTTGCAAAGTCTGGGTTGTTAGCAGAGGTGTATCACCAGCCAGGATTAAAACGGTGCCATCGCCGTTGTGCTCATCTAATGCAAGTTGAGCGGCAGCTCCAGTGCCATTTCGCTTAACCTGCTCCACTGTTTTAATTTTGGTAGAGATTTTAGAAATATGCTCAACTACTACATCCTTATCCGCCCCAACTACAACTGTTAAATTTTTTGCTGATAAGGGCTCAACTGCTGCTAAGACAGTTTGAATAATTGTCTGGCCAGCAATTTCATGAAGAACTTTTGCCTTATTTGATTTCATTCTGGTGCCATCGCCGGCTGCTAGGACAATGACAAGCTCTAACTTACTCATCATTAGCCCCTTTCGTTTGGTGGCTCCGCCACCAGGTATCGATCCTGGACCCTGAGCTTCAAAGGCTCATGTGCTAGCCACTACACAATGGCGGAACCTGAATTATCCCTTATAACTGGTTAAATTAAAAACTTTCAATTATTCGTGCGCCAGAAACTGGTCCGTTTGCTCTAACCACTGATGAAACAACCCCACTAGCACTTAATGCAACTGTTAAATCCATTGCATGCTCTTCACTTGAAACTAGAAATGCAACTGTCGGACCAGAGCCAGAAACGATTCCACCTAATGCACCATAATCAACACCAACATCTAAAATTAATTTAAGCGCAGGTCGAAGTGAACATGCTGCAGATTGCAAATCGTTAATTAATGATTTTCCAAGCGCCTTTGCCTCTCCAGCCCGAAGTGCTTGCATTAATGGTTCACTTACTTGTGGCGTTGAAATTGATAACCCCTCGCGCAAGCGATCACACTCTTGATATACAGCAGGAGTAGATAAACCCTGGCCAGAAAGTGCTAATGCCCAAAAATAAGTTCCCTTAGCAAGTGCAGGAGTTATCTGATCTCCCCGACCAGTACCAATCGCTACCCCACCACAAATTGAAAATGGCACATCGCTACCAATTTGGCTACCAATAGATTCCATTTCATCCCGAGATAGTCCCAACTCAAATAATGAATCCAAGCCAACAATTACGCCAGCAGCATCGGCACTGCCACCTGCCATTCCACCTGCTACTGGAATTTCCTTCTTTAATTTAATCGCTAGATCCTTTGGCAGATCATAATTTTTTATCATCAGCTCAGCCGCCATGATCGCTAGATTTGAATTATCTGCGGGCACACCCTTTGAAGTTTGGCCTGAGATATCAATAGTTAAACCATTACCAATAGCAGCTGTTGCCACACTTACATCATCAAAAAGAGATATCGCTTGAAAAACCGTTGTAACTTCATGATAACCATCGCTACCTAAGGGCCCAACCGATAACTGCAAATTAACCTTTGCCGGCACCCGAGCGATAACACCTCTAGATCTCATGATGCCAAAGCGTATTGGTTTAGTAACTCACTTGGTGGATTTATCGTTAAGTAATTGCTTGCCAATTTTAAGAAATTGCTCAACAGTTAGAACCTCACCACGGCTCGTTGGATCAATTCCTGCTTGAATCAAAGCCGATTCAGTATTTGATCTAAACAATTGCGAAAGAGCACTTCGCAGCATTTTCCGTCGTTTTGCAAAGGCATGATCAATAACTGCAAAAGTTGCAGCTCGCTCCGCTTCGCCGGCCGCCGGTAAGTGGCGATCAAATCTGACTAGGGATGAATCAACATTTGGGATTGGCCAAAAAACTGATCTACTCACATGCCCTACGATTTTAAGATTTGCCCACCAATTAGCTTTAACAGTAGGTGAGCCATAATCCTTATTATTTGCTACCGCCACTAATCGATCTGCTACCTCACTTTGAACCATAATTACTCCTCGAGTAATCGTTGGAAAGTGTTCCAAAATATTCAAAAGCACAGGAACAGAAACGTTGTATGGCAAGTTTGCTACTAAAACTGTTGGCTTAAAGGGCAGATCTCTTACCGAGATAGCATCATCATTGATGACCTTCAATTTATTCTGATCAAAACCTCGATCTGCTGCCGTTATTGAAAGTTGATCTGCCAGACGAGAGTCAATTTCAATTGCAATCACCTGACTTGCTTCTTCCAGAAGAGCTAGGGTCAGTGAACCTAATCCGGGACCAATCTCTAATGCAATATCAGATTTTTCTATTGTTGCTAACTTAACAATCTTTAGACAGGTATTAGCATCTACTACAAAATTTTGTCCTAGTTTTTTTGTTGGTTTTAAATTTAATTGATCTGCTAGTGCTCTTACCTCTGCTGCACCTAATAAATTACTCACTTAAAGCTGCCAAAAATCCGCTCAGAGTTTTCCGAGATCGCAGCAGCTAAGTAATCAGCAGATATTCCTCTTACATCTGCTATTACTCTTAAAGTGTGTGGGATTTGTGCTGGGGTGTTGAGTGCTCCTCGATTTGGCATTGGGCAAAGAAAAGGTGAATCTGTTTCAACTAGCATTAACTCGATCGGTGTAAATTCTGCTGCTTGTCTTAATTCTGGCGCATTTTTAAATGTAACTGTGCCAGCAAAGGAGAGAAAATACCCATTTGATACACACTCTTTAGCCATTTCAAGATCTCCTGAAAAGCAGTGAAAGATAGTTTTTTCTGGTGCTCCCTCTTCAAGTAATAAATCTAAAACTGCCCTATGTGCATCGCGATCATGAATAATTAGAGCTTTGTTGTTTTCTTTGGCAATTTTTATGTGGCGGCGAAATGAGTACTTTTGTTTTTCTTGTAGCTCGGGTTGAGTTCTAAAAAAATCTAATCCGGTTTCCCCAATTGCTCTAACTCGGGGATTCTTAGCTAACTCTTGGATAACTTGTAGATCTTTCTCTAAATCATCAACAACAGGTGCTTCATTTGGATGTAGAGCTACCGCTGTCAATACTCTTCCTACAAAAGCCTCCGCACATTTAACAGACCAAATAGATTGCTCTGCTGAATATCCAACTTGAACAACTCTATCTACGCCAACACTAGCGGCTTGATCGAGAGTTTCTTTTAAGAGCGGTGAATCGGGCTCGCTATTATGAATTAACTCTAAATGGGCATGCGAATCAACTGTTTTACTATTTAATGGCGCAGGAAGCGGAGCTGGTTTTCGATCAAGATCGCGGTTGTGACGATCTGCCATAAAATTATTTAACCTCTTCTAGCCTTGGAAATAAAACATCTGTTTTTGTTACTAGACTACCTGCGGATAATTGTCCCCACTTTGAAACATCCTCAATTTTCTGATTTGCAATCGATCCGATGCAGGTATTTGCACCCAAGCTTTGCCATAGTTTTTCAGTAACCTTAGGCATAACTGGATGAAGTAAAACCGCTAGAGCACGAAGTGACTCAGCCGTGTTATATAAAATTTGGTCTAGCTGTGCCTTATTAGCCGGATCTTTTGCTACAACCCAAGGTTGCTGTTCGGTGACATAGCCATTTACCCGCTTGCAGAAATCCATGATTGCATTAATGCCACCTTGAAAATCTAGCGCGCAAATTGCAGTATCAGCCGATTTAACTGTGGTCGCCAACATCTTTGCTAACTCTTCATCCTTGGTTGGTGTTGGGATCTTGTTATCACAGTATTTCTCAACCATGGCAATCAATCTTGAAGCTAGATTTCCAAAATCATTTGCTAGCTCACTGGTATATCTAGCAGCCATATCCTCCCAGGAAAATGAGCCATCAGTACCAAAAGGAATTGCTCTTAGAAAATAATATCTGAACGCATCAACTCCAAAATCTTTAGTGATATCACTTGGTGCGATTCCCGTTAGCTTACTCTTAGACATTTTTTCACCGCCAACTAAAAGCCAGCCATGTGCAAAAATTTTTTTTGGTACTGTAACACCAGCAGCCATTAACATAGCCGGCCAAATAACTGCATGAAAACGCAAAATATCTTTTCCAACTAAGTGAACATCTGCCGGCCATGTGTGGGCAAACTTTTTGCCATCCTCTGAAGCAGGATCATCTCCTAAACCAACAGCAGTGGCGTAATTAAGTAGGGCATCAAACCAAACGTAAATGACCTGTTTTGTATCCCATGGGACTGGAATTCCCCAGTCAAAGGTTGATCTAGAGATTGAAAGATCTCTTACTTCACCTTCTAAGAATGCAATGACCTCATTACGTGCACTTTCTGGCTCACAAGCCTGAGGATTATTCTTATAATGATCTAATAGTGGCTGGCGAAAAGCTGATAATTTAAAAAACCAATTATCTTCACTTAACATTTCCACCGGCTTTGAATGTATTTTGCACTTACCCTCGATTAAATCACCCGGTAATTTAAACTCTTCGCACCCAATACAGTATGGGCCTTCAAATTTTCCTGCATAAATGTGACCAGCATCTTTTAATCCTTGCAAGAATCTTTGTACCCGTAGCGTATGTCGATCCTCAGTTGTCCTTATAAAATCATCATGAGCAATATTTAAATCTTTCCAAACTGGCTTCCATGCTGATTCAACTAATTTGTCACACCAATCTTGAGGCGCTGTGTTATTACTTTGGGCAGTATTTAAAACCTTTTGTCCATGTTCATCAGTACCAGTTAAAAACCAAACGGAATCTCCTTTTTGCCGGTACCATCTAGTTAATACATCACCAGCTACCGTTGTATAGGCGTGGCCGATATGGGGCGCGTCATTTACATAGTAAATAGGTGTAGTTAGATAAAAGGATTTACCCGCCATGATCAGATCTTATCCCCACTTTTATATGACACCATTGCATCAAAAACTACTCGCTTTGCTACGCCATTTTGCTTTGCAACTTGAGCAATTGCCTCCTTGCGGCTTTCACCAGCGTTTTCCTGTTCAATAACTAATCTAATTAACTCTTCCGACGAAAACTGTAGAGTACCTGAATCAAAGCCCTCAACCACCATAGTTATCTCACCTAAAATATCTTTAGATTCTGCCCAAGTTATCAGTTCAGCAATACTGCCACGAATTACCTCTTCGTAATGTTTGCTCATCTCTCGGCATATAACACCCTTTCGATTTGCACCAAATGCTGTTTGAGCATCAATTAAGGATTCAACCATTCGGTGTGGTGCTTCAAAAAAGATAATAGTCCGTTGCTCTTGTGCCAAATCTTTAAACCATTTTTCTCTAGCTGCCTTTGTACGAGGTGGAAAACCTTCAAAACAAAATCGGTCAGTTGGAAGTCCTGATAATAAAAGCGCTGTGGTTACTGCACTCGGTCCGGGCAAAACTTTGATTTGAATATTTAGGTTTAGTGCTGCTCTAATCAAGCGGTAACCAGGATCAGAAATTCCCGGAGCACCGGCATCGGTCACTACCAAAATATCTTTATTTGAATTTAAAATTGCACTTAGTTCCTCAACTCGATCACTCTCATTTCCTTCAAAAAAAGAGATTACTTTTGCATGGTGATTGATATCTAGATCCGAACAAAATCTGGCAAATTTTCTTGAGTCTTCAGCGGCGATATATTTGGCTTGCTTGATCGACTCAATTAAGTGAGTTGATGCATCGAGCACATCGCCAATAGGTAGGCAAGCTAAAATTAACATTTGCCAATTCTCTCAGGTTATCTTCTGATCTGCTCTCACATCTGTCTTAGGCTGATCCCATGAGAGTTGAGCGACTAATTCAGTTTGGGCCGATTGCGGCGATTTTCGCCTTTGCCCTGGCGCTTCGGATTTGGCGATTAAATCTACCAAGTGGCTATATTTTTGATGAGGTTTACTATGCAAAAAATGCTGCCTCATTAATTACCGCAGGTGTTGAGTTAAATGATCAAGGAGAGTCTGAATTTGTAGTCCATCCACCACTTGGTAAGTGGCTAATTGGTATTGGGATTAAAATCTTTGGTAATAATGAGTTTGGTTGGAGATTTTCTGCCGCTATCTTTGGCAGCGTCGCTGTTCTATTAATCTACATAATTGTTAAAAAATTATTTGCCTCAGAGTTTTTAAGTATTACCGCTGCACTGCTGTTTGCCTTAGATGGACTAAATCTAGTTATGTCACGAGTTGCACTATTAGATATTTTTTTAATGGTATTTATCTTATTATCATTTTACTTCCTGTTATTTAACAATTACTTAGCTGTAAGTATTTCATTGGGCTTGGCTCTGGCCACTAAATGGAGTGGTGGATTTCTGATCCCGGTTTTCCTGCTTTATATAATGATTGAAAATAGAGCTAATCTAAAAAAAATTCTAAAGCCAATTGGGCAGCTAGTTCTGGTTCCGGTCAGTGTTTACCTGATCTCATGGAGTGGCTGGATTTTTAGTGATAAAGGCTGGGCTAGAAACTCAGAATCAAATCTACTTTTATCCCTTTGGAGTTATCATCGGCAAATTTTAAATTTCCACCAAGATCTGGTTGAGCAACACACCTATCAAGCTAACCCATGGAGTTGGCTAATTTTAGGCAGACCCACCTCTTTTTTTTATGAGGAATCTTCAAATTGTGGGCAAACAAAGTGCTCACAAGAGATATTAGCCATGGGAACACCATTTTTATGGTGGAGTGCAGTATTTGCTGTCGCAATAACTATTGGATTTTTTATTACTAATAAAGATCGAAAGGCAGCCATTATTTTAATTGGCTTTACCGCCACCTATTTGCCTTGGTTTTTGATTCAAGAGCGAACTACTTTTTATTTCTACGCTATTAGCACTCTACCATTTCTAATTTTGGCGATTATTTATTGTTTTAATCTATTGATTAAGTCAGATAAAAATAAGATGTATATAAAGATATATGTAATATTTATAGCAATAAATTTTCTCTATTTTTTGCCAATTTACCTTGGAATTAGTATTCCCTATTCAGAGTGGTTGAGTAGAATGTGGTTAGAGAGTTGGATTTAAGTTACTCGTTTACCGCTCTATCCTCATCTGATTCAATAATTTGCGATTGATCAAATAAATCATCATCCCGACCAGATAATGCCTTAATCCTCTCTTGTTCAGCACTCCATTGACCTGGTGTAGTTAAATCTATGGTGCGCCTACTTGGAATTGCTTTTGGAGAAGTTGTGTAAACCGGCTTTGGCACAGTTGTTGGTCGCCAACCTTTTCGCTCCTTTGGCACCACAATTACACCAGTAACCTCCGGTCGCTCGGAAAATGGAATCCAATGATCATTGGATTTATGTTCAGTGACTTCAAACGAAATGATCTCGGTTGGGATTTTTCTATTTGTAATCTTTTCAAGAGCAGCTAATCTGCGAGCTCGAAGTTGTGATGCAACAACTTGTTTTCTAACATTAACAAAATAAATAAGTAAGGCTGTTAGTGGAATTAATGTTGTACTCAAGGCTAGAAAACCAACAAATGCAAAAATATTTGAGATTAAATAAATTGAAAATAAAGACGTAAAAATCAATCTGCGACGAAAGAAAATTTTTTCTTTTTCTTTAATATTTATTTCGTGCTTTATATTCTTGTTATTATCGGCTACAACCTGCATTGCATTTTTATATCTTTCAATTGCTTTTCCAGAGCTCTCTTCATGCCTACTAATCCACTGGGGTAGGAAATAGGAAGCCCACATACCTATGATGATTAAATAGATAAAACCCGAACTCATAAAGCACAACAATAAATGTCAGGTTGAGGATTTTGGGGTAATTAATAGGGTATGTCCTAATTAAATTTTATTTTATTTCTGGGTTCTCTCTAACAAAAGTTATGTGATCTCGCCAATCCCCGGAAATGTGTAGATATTTACTACGTGATCCTTCCAGAATATAACCAGCTTTTAGTGCAACTTTTTTCGATGCTTCATTCTCTGGTCGTAAATTGATCTCGATTCTATGTAGCTTTAAATCCTCAAATCCAAACTTAGTTAGTAATTTAACTGCTCTGGTTGTGTATCCCCGATTTGAATACCGTTGATCAATCCAGTATCCAATATGCGCCCCGCGCATTGCACCAAAAATTATTCCACCCAAAGTAATTTGACCAATTAAAGTTTTATTTCTGCCGTTATTGAGCCAGATGCCAAGTGAGATTGATCTAAGGGCTCGCATTTCTCGATTTAATTGCATCACCATGCCGTAGTAAGAAGGCAGCGGTGACTTGTTATCTACATTTGGCCTAGTTGCCTCCCATGGTGAAAGCCAATCTCTGTTTACTGATCTGACTTCATCCCATAAGTGTTTATCTCTAAATTTTATTGGCTTAAGTGTTAACTCACCATCAATTAGTATCTTCAAAACTATCCCTGGTTGATCATTATTACATTTACCGCATCACCAGCACTTAACTTTTTATCCTTTTCTCCTAAGGTTATTAGGCAATCTGCTATTGAAAGTGTCGATATTGACTCCTGATTTTCTAATGGCTCAACACTTCCATTTGAGTTAATTTTGCCTCGAATATAATTAGCTTTTTCTTGTATAGGAATAATGTCCTTAGTTAATTTAAGCTTACTTGTTTCTCTATTTATATCACTCATAGCTAACATCTTTAAGATCATTGGACGAATGAAAATCTCAGCTGATAAGAAGTTTCCAATGGGATCTCCTGGTAATGTAACGATTGGGGTTTTATCTGGCCCAATCACTCCGTAATTATGTTTTCCACTCTCTGCAAGATTAGGAATAATCGTAGTTATTTGGCCAAGTTGAGAAAGAACAGAGTTTATTAATTCAAAGGATTCATCGCCTGATTCACCGCTTATTACAATTAAATCTGCTCTCACAAGTTGATCTTCAACAATTAATTTCAACTCCTCACTAGTTTCTGGAATTGTATGTACTCGAAAGGCATGTGCACCAGTCTCCTTCATAAAGGTGGTTAAAAACCAGGAGTTACTTTCAAACTCATCATCTTCATTCGCTAACTTGCTACCTGGCTCTACTAAGTCATCACCGGCACTGATAATTACCACCCGTGGATGAGGTCGGCATGGCAGGCGATCCAAACCAAGTGAGGCGGCAAGGGCTATTTGAGTTGAATTAATTTTGGTACCACTTTTTATCGCAACTTTTCCATCGAGTAGTAGATCACTGGCCATTGTTGCCCCATGTGCATCTAAAAGTGGTAAATCAAGGGCTGCCAGCGGAGTTGCCAGCTCAAGCAGGCGCTCATACATCTGCGCAACTGAGACTGTTTCTTCCATACCTAAACCCTACTTTGACCTTGCGATAAATTAAGGTAAGCACCATGGTGATTAGGGAAAATAAATCTCAACTTCGCAATAGGTTTCGACAAGAGCGAAAAGAGCGATTTGTTGAAGATAGTTGGAGTCATATTCTGACAGTTACCGAAATCATTCTTGCAACAAATATTGCGACCTATATCTCATATGAGTTTGAACCTGAAACGAAGGACTTAAATCAGGCTTTAGTTAAATCAAATAAAAAAGTATTTTTACCAAGATTATTACCAAATAATGATCTGGAATGGGTTAGTTGGGATGGCTCCCAAGAATCTCTAACTTTAAATGGCAAGGTATGGGAGCCAATTGGTCCTGCTAGTTCTGATTTTGAACTAGATGTAATAATTGTGCCGGCACTACATGTAGATCGAGATGGAAATCGATTAGGCCAAGGTGGTGGATCATACGACCGTGCATTAGTGAGCAGTAAAGCCTGGAAAATTGCACTACTACATAAGGGTGAAATTACCAACGAGCAGCTACCAGTTGAGCCGCATGATCAAAAAGTTAATGCAGCAGCAACACCAGAAATAATGGTGCGGTTTTAAATAGTTAAGTTATCGAGATTTCTGGCCATTACAACCCGTTGAATTTGATTTGTTCCTTCATATATCTGTGTTAGCTTGGCATCTCGCATCATACGTTCAACTGGATAATCACTTACATATCCATATCCACCAAGTATTTGAACTGCATCGGTAGTTACCTTCATTGCCACATCGGTAGCAAAACATTTACTTGCCGCTGAGAAGAAGGTTAGGTCGCTTTCACCTCTTTCACTTTTAACAGCCGCTGCATAGGTAAGTTGACGAGCAGCTTCGATTTGCATCGCCATATCAGCCAACATAAATTGAATGGCTTGAAAATCAAATATAGGTTTACCAAATTGCTGGCGTTCATGGGCATACTTTTTAGCTACATCAAAGGCACCTTGTGCAATTCCTAATGCTTGAGCTGCGATAGTAATTCTAGTGTGATCTAAAGTTTTCATTGCAAGTGAAAAACCAGAACCAACCTCACCTAACCTTCGATCATCACTTAGTTTTACATTATCAAAATAAACTTCCCTAGTTGGGGAGCCTCTAAATCCCATCTTCTTTTCATGTGCACCAAATGAAACACC
>VGAA01000018.1 GCA_016870895.1 Actinomycetota bacterium
TCCGTGATTATCCTGGCTTTACCAGCGGGCCGAAGACGAAAAGAAGTCCCACTTGAGGAATTACTATGAAAAATAAATTCTCAGTTAAATTCATAGTGTTAGTAGGGTTTCTATTAATTTCATTACTAATTTCCTTTTTTGCACCAGAGCGGACTGACCAGATAAAGGTTATTTCTGCGTATCCTGCAACGGTTTGTCCGGCAATTGGTAATAACGTGTCATCAATTGCAGGTGTTGCTTCAGCAAAAATTGGTCGAAGATTAATTGATGGCACTAGCAAGAAGTTAAATCCTGGAAGGTCAAATCAAATTCCGCTGACAAAATCATCTATCTTGGTGGCAGGAAACTCTGATACAGCGCTTACCTTTGCAAATAATAAATGGAAAGCAGTTGTGTCTTGTTCAGTAAGTAATGGTCAACAATGGTTTATTGGCGGCTCTGGAGCTGTAACTAGTAAGTCATTGCTATTTATTGTAAATAGTGGATTTTCCGATTCAAATGTAACAGTTGAAGTGTTCACGCCAAATGGGCCAATTGAAGAGCGAAATTTTTTAATTTCTCAAAACTCAACTAAAAGAATATCGGTAGACACATTAGCTCCTGGGGAGGAAGAGATCGCCATTGCGGTTAATACAAAATCTGGTCGAGTTAGTTCCTTTTTATTTGATGAGCGAAAAAAAGGACTTAAATCTTTAGGTGCAGATTTTGTGTCAGCTATTGCTGCTCCAAGTAAACAAGTTAGATTAGTTTCAATTCCAGGTCTAGTTGGGGGTTTAAATAGCAATAACAACTCCATAAGTCACAATTTACGATTGTTTGTGCCAGGCAAGATTGATGCAAATATAGAGGTTACGATTAATTCAAATGATGGAAAATTTGTTCCCGAAGGATTGTCAGAGGTAAAAATATCGAGTCAGAAAGTATTGAGCATTCCGCTTAGGAATTCACCATCGAACCAGCCATTTTCACTTTCGATAGATTCTGATCAACCTGTTTTAGCAAGTCTTCTTTCAAACTTTACATTTGGTCGCAGTAATGAAATTACCTGGACAACTGCCTCAGATCCAATTAAAAGTTGGAGTGCAAATTTAACTGGATCACGTCCGATCTTAATTTTTGATGGTGACAAAATTGATGTGCTCATAAAAGCAAGTGGAATTAATGGCAGAAAGATTGAGAAAAAAATTTCAGGTAAAGATTTTGTTTCATGGCAATCACCAGTGGGTTTAAACAAATTACAAATTTTTGCAAAAAATGAGGGGATAAGTGGTGGTGTTATATTTTTGCCATTAACGGGAAATATCGGCATAAGCACGATTCCAATGAATAATGGCGCTAATCTGGAAACAGTCTCTGAGCCAATTTCGGATGCCTCGGTAATCACACGCCGTTAAATCCCAGCTTTTCCAATCAACCCCATATAACCTGTTCATATGAAAAGGTCTTCAGTCCGAAGGTGTTCTAGAGCGAGTTGCACTAGTGCTGCAATAAAGACACTGACTTATATCTATTCTGACTCAACTGCAGTACTTGGTCCGCTATCTACTTACGCCGAACCACACAGTTATGATTTGTGTCCAATTCATAGTGAACGATTAACGGTTCCAGTTGGTTGGAATGTAATTAAAGAGGAAGTTATAAATAACAACACAGGTCCAACCGAAGAAGATTTAATGGCCATTGCAAATGCTGTTAGAGAGGTTGCAAACTATGATGTAAGTGGAAAAACGATGCAGCCTGAGTTAGGTAGACGCGGACATTTACGCGTATTACCTTCAAACTAAATTTAAAATTTATTTAAGGCTTTAAGATTAAATGCTAGATAAAATTATAAAGGCTTACGACATTAGAGGCTTAGTCAAAAATGAAATAACTCCAGAATTCTCCTTCTCTGTTGGCGTCGCATTTGCAAAATTTTTAGAGTATGAAAGAGAACCAGCCACAATTGTCGCAGGTGAAGATATGCGCTCCTCCTCGGCTTCATTAGCTAAGGCATTTTGCGATGGCGTTACCAGTCAAGGTTTGGATGTAATCCGAATCGGGCTGGCATCAACTGATATGTTGTATTTCGCTAGTGGAAAACTTAACTTGCCTGGAATTATGTTTACTGCCAGTCATAACCCAGCAAAATATAATGGAATGAAGTTGTGTAAGAGTGGAGCAAGGCCAATCGGACAAGAGTCTGGTTTGCTTTTGATTAAAGAGTATATTGAAAAAGGTGTTCCAATCTCCACTAGACCTATTGGAAAAGTTACTTCAAAAAATTTATTAAATGAATATGTTGATTATTTAATAAAACAATTTCCAAAGAAAGTCTTCACTAAGCGAAAACTTAAAGTAGTCATTGATGCTGGAAATGGTATGGCTGGATTTACTGCTCCAGCAGTGATGAATAAACTTAATGTTAAGTTATATCCTTTGTATTTTGAATTAGATGGTGATTTTCCTAATCATGAAGCTAACCCGATCGACCCAAAAAATTTAACGGATCTTCAGAAAAAAGTTAAGAAAGAAAAAGCTGATATTGGTCTAGCTTTTGATGGTGATGCTGACCGGTGTTTTTTAATTGATGAAAGAGGAGAGTTAGTTAATCCATCTGCCCTTACTGCCTTGATTGCTGCAAGTGAATTGAAAAAGAGTCCTAAGTCGACAATTATTTACAATTTAATTTCATCAAAAACAGTTCCGGAAGTGATTGCTGAGAATAAGGGTGTTGCAGTGCGTAGTCGCGTTGGGCACTCCTATATAAAGAACTTGATGGCCGAAACCGGCGCCATTTTTGCTGGTGAGCATTCAGGTCATTTTTATTTTAAAAATTTCTGGAAAGCAGATTCTGGAATGCTTGCAGCTTTATACGCCCTTGCTGAACTAATGAATACCGACAAAACTTTGTCTGAGCTACTCCTGCCTTATAATCGTTATTTCTCTAGTGGTGAGATAAATAGCAAAGTAAAAAACTCACAAAAATCCATTATGGCGATAAAAAAGAAGTATGCAGGTAAGTATCAGGTTGATGAATTGGATGGTCTAACTATCTCGGCAGATCAGTGGTGGTTTAACCTGAGGGCTTCAAATACAGAGCCACTTCTTAGGTTAAATGTTGAAGCCGATACTCCAAAACTCATGGCCAAGATAAGGGATGAAGTACTGGCCCAAATCAAAAGGTGATAAATGTGTGGCTAGCAGGGTATCTTTAGCCCCTTGTAATAAATAATTTTAGGCCACATTACTTATAGGAGAAGAATGAACACAGCAACTGAAATTAAGAGTGATGTTGCCAATCCAGCACTTGCGGCTGAAGGAAAAAAACGAATTGAGTGGGCAGCCCGTAATATGCCAGTGTTGTCGCAAATAAAAGATAGATTTTCAAAAGAAAAGCCATTTAATGGAATCAGAATTGCAGCCTGTATGCACGTAACTACGGAGACTGCTAATTTGATGTTAGCTCTAAAATCTGGCGGTGCGGAGATTGCACTGTGTGCATCGAATCCACTCTCTACTCAAGATGAAACTGCAGCAGCCTTGGTTTATGAATATGGAATTTCCGTGTTTGCAAAAAATGCAATTGACCGCGATGGTTTTTATCAACATATCAATTCGGCATTAGATATCAAACCACAGTTGGTATTTGATGATGGTTGCGATTTAGTAAATGTAATACATACATCTAGAACAGAATTAATTGATGGAGTGCTAGCCGGCTGTGAAGAAACAACAACAGGTGTTATCAGATTAAGCCAAATGGCAAAAGATGGAGCGTTAAAATTTCCAATGATTGCCGTAAACGATACTGACACAAAGCACATGTTTGATAATCGATACGGCACTGGACAATCAACCTTTGATGCAATCTTCCGCGCTACCAATACTTTAGTTGCTGGACAAGTAATTGTAGTCGCAGGTTTTGGATATTGCGGTAAGGGTGTTGCAGAGCGAGCAAAGGGATTAGGCGCTGAGGTAGTTGTAACTGAGATAGATCCGACTAAGGCATTGGATGCTCTAATGCAAGGTTTTAGAGTTATGCCAATGACCAAAGCAGCTGCGATTGGTGATGTTTTCATAACAGTTACTGGAAACCGCGATGTATTACGAGATGAACATTTTAAGCAAATGAAAGATGGTGCGATCCTGGCAAATTCAGGCCACTTTGATATTGAAATCGATGTTGCGTGGCTAGAGAAAAATGCAAAGGTTAAGAATTCAAAGATGCGCCATCAAACTGATGAATATGTAATGGCCGATGGCCGTAGTATATTGCTTATTGCCGAGGGTAGACTGGCAAATCTTGGAGCTGCCGAAGGTCATCCTGCATCAGTAATGGATATGTCTTTTTCAGATCAGGCATTGACAGCTGAATGGTTGTTAAAGTCAGGTAAAGATCTACCTGCTGGCTTACATGATGTACCATCAATAATCGATAAGGATGTTGCAAGATTAAAGCTTGAAAGCATGGGAGCCAAGTTAGATGTTCTAACTCCCGCGCAAGAGCTTTACTTAAATTCTTGGGAACACGGTTCTTAAATGCCGCTAGTCATGGTCGTTGATGACGATCAAGACTTAGCCGAAATGCTGAGTATCGTATTAACTGGTGCTGGCATGGAGGTTGATTTAGTAAATCGTGGCGACCAAGTGATGGATGTTTTTAATCAACATACCCCTGATTTAATTTTGTTAGATGTGATGCTTCCGGGCATAGATGGTGTTGAGGTTTGTAAAATAATTAGAGATACATCAATGGTGCCAATTGTTATGTTAACTGCAAAAGGGGACACCCAGGATGTTGTTTTAGGGCTTGAAGCTGGGGCCGACGATTACATGATCAAACCATTTAAACCGCAAGAATTAGTGGCAAGGATTAAAACCAGACTTCGAAGGAACGCTCGAATCGGATCACTAGCAATTGGAGATTTAACTATTGATCAAATGGAACATAAAGTGATTAGCAACCATAAAGAGATCCCGCTAACTCGATTAGAATTTGATTTATTAGTTGCGCTAGCAAAAGAACCTGGAAGAGTATTTACCCGAGAGGCTTTGTTAAGCGAAGTTTGGGGCTATCAACACGCAGCTGATACTAGACTTGTAAATGTTCATGTTCAAAGGCTTAGATCCAAAATTGAGATTGATGCTGATAATCCAAAATATGTTTTAACAGTGCGAGGTGTTGGTTATAAAGCTGGAGTAGGAAAAATCTAAAATGTTAAAGGGTTGGGTTAAGATAAAACAGTCACTTAGCCTAAAAGTATTGTTAGCTAATATTCTTTTTGCATTTGTTATCGTGATAGTAATTGGAGTGATTGTTCAAAATCGGGTTTCTTCGACCTTTGTAAATGAGAAAATAAGTATCTCTAAAGTTGAAACGAAGAATGCCTTGTTTCTAGCGCAAGGTCATTTTAATATAGCAAGGTTTCAGGATGACTCAGGCTTAAATAAGGTTGTTCAAGAATTTATTACATCAAGTCGTGAAGATGGATCTTTATCAGGCAGAGAAACTGTTATCTTACCTATTAATAACTTTAATAACAGAAATATTTATCAAACTGTTCCAACACTTTTAGTTCTAGATTCTATCCCTGAGGATTTCCGAGAGCGGGTTAGAGAAAGTGAAGAAGTTCTAGATAAGCGAATTACTATTAGATACTCGGATGGGAAGGAGCATCCAGGTTTTTTAATCGGAGGAAAACTAAATATTCCGAGATCTGGTATTTATGAAATTTATTATTTGTTTAAATTGGATGCTCAGTATGCAAGTGTTTCATATATTACGTGGATTCTGATTTTTACTGGACTCTTGTTAGTGTTGCTTATTGGACTAAGCACTCAATTTGTTTTGCGACAGGTAGTTTCACCGGTTAAAGAAGCTGCAGCTGTTGCGGAAAAATTTACAAGTGGAGATTTAACCAGTCGAATGGCTGTCTCTAGCCAAGATGAGTTGGCTAGCTTAGGCAATTCATTTAATGAAATGGCAGTATCAATCCAACAGCAAATCTTCCGACTAGAAAATTTATCTAGGCTTCAACAAAGATTTGTTTCCGATGTTTCCCATGAACTACGTACGCCACTTACCACCATCAGAATGGCCGCAGAGGTAATTTATCAACAGAAAGGTGAGTTTGATCCAAGTATTGCAAGAAGTAGTGAGTTATTGATTAATCAAATCGATAGGTTTGAGTTATTACTCTCTGACTTACTAGAGGTAAGCAGGTTCGATGCTGAAGCTGCAGCCCTTGGCGTTGAAAATTTTGATGTATGTGGCCTGGTTCGTAAGACAATAGATTATTTGCACCCAAGCAAATCTCCTTTAATTGAGATAACTGTCTCGAAAGAGCAGATATTTATTGAGGCAGATCCAAGGCGAATAGAGAGAATTTTAAGAAATCTAATTACCAATGCTTTTGAGCATAGTGAGGGAAAAACTGTAAAAGTATTAGTTACGGAAAGTGAAAATGAAGTTGCAATAGGTGTTCGTGATTTCGGACTGGGTTTTGATAAAGAGGATGCATCGCGACTTTTTGATAGATTCTGGCGCGCTGACCCCTCCCGAGCCCGTACAAGTGGTGGTACGGGTCTTGGACTATCAATTGCTCTAGAAGATGCAAAGCTTCATCAAGGACAATTACTAGCATGGGGCGAGAAAAATAAAGGTGCTCACTTTGTTTTAACTCTACCCAAGCGCCATGGTACTTCTGTCCAATCATTTCCAATCGATCTAATTCCAACAGATAGTCAGTCAACACTGCAAAATTCTTAATGAGGCAATAAATGCTATAAAGCATTTATGACAGGTAT
This sequence comes from Actinomycetota bacterium, assembly GCA_016870895.1. Classification (GTDB taxonomy): domain Bacteria; phylum Actinomycetota; class Actinomycetes; order Nanopelagicales; family Nanopelagicaceae; genus Nanopelagicus. The sequence continues at coordinate 6,790 of VGAA01000018.1, forward strand.
TTTAGTAGGGTTTAAAGAATTGGTTTACCCAAAGTTTTGTATTGTTTGCTCTAAAAAAGGTTTCAGTATTTGCAAATTTTGCCTTACACCGTGGAGTAATAAACCTAAAATATCAACTATAGGTAAACATAATTTGTACTATTTATCTGACTACAACGTTGATACCTCAAAAGTAATTTTATTAGCAAAAGAGAATGGCAATACCACTGCAATTGATGTGATTTCTAGCGCTTTAGTCGAATCTATAAAATTACTTGTAAATTATCAAAAAGTTGAGGTGCCACTAAATATTGTCACAATCCCGTCTGCCGCAAGGGCTATTCGAAAAAGAGGGAGAGACCATGTAAGTGAGTTATGTGAAAATGTGACAAAAAAGTTAAAAAATATTTCAATTGCAGCTATGAGCACTCCAATCCTTAGAGTATCTAAAAACGTTAAGGATCAATCTAGATTGAATAGAAATCAAAGGTTAGATAATTTAGAGAATGCATATATTTTGCAGGGTCTAATTCCAAGCGAGGGTGCATTCATTTTATTAGATGATTTAGTGGCCACCGGAAGCTCTATTATGGAGGGGTTTAGAGCCCTGTCTGATGCCAAAATCACGGCTATCGGTGCGGTAACAGCGTGTGCGACGGGTCGTAATTCTCTAATACGATAAGCCACTGAGTATTTGTATAAATCATAGATATAACCGTTGGGGGATGTTGTGGGCTTATTAGACAAACTCTTGCGTGCAGGTGAAGGTAGGGCGATCAAAGAGCTAGAGAAAATAGCTAAAAAAGTTAATAAATTTGAATCTGAAATTTCAAATTTAGATGACAATTCGTTACGGAATAAAACTACAGAATTTAAAGAAAAAATTAGTAAAGGTGAAACGTTAGATTCTTTATTGCCAGAGGTATTTGCTGTAGTAAGAGAAGCAGCAAAAAGAACTTTAGGTCAACGACACTACGATGTGCAGATAATGGGCGGCGCTGCTCTTCATAAAGGAAACATCGCTGAAATGAAAACTGGTGAAGGAAAGACTCTAGTTTCAACATTACCAGCCTACTTAAATTCATTATCAGGAAAAGGTGTACACGTTGTAACAGTAAATGACTATCTGGCCGAGCGGGATAGTGAATGGATGGGTAGAGTTCACCGCTTTCTAGGTTTAAAAGTTGGCGTAATTCTCTCAAATATGTCACCGGCAGAGCGACGTGAAGCCTACGCAGCTGATATTACTTATGGAACAAATAATGAATTTGGTTTCGATTACCTACGAGATAATATGGCTTGGACTCTTGCAGATTGTGTTCAGCGTCATCATAATTTTGCAATAGTAGATGAGGTTGATTCAATTTTAATTGATGAAGCTAGAACCCCATTAATTATTTCTGGGCCAGCTGATAAGGCAACAAAATGGTATGTGGAATTTGCCAATTTAGTTAATAAACTCAATAAAGATACTCACTATGAAGTAGATGTTAAAAAACGTACCGTTGGTATTTTAGAAGCTGGCGTTACAATTGTTGAAAGTACGTTTGGAATTGAAAATTTATATGAGGCTACTAATACGCACCTGATTGGATATTTAAACAACGCAATTAAAGCAAAAGAGCTCTTTAAACGGGATAAAGATTACGTAGTTATGAACGGTGAGTTACTTATTGTTGATGAACATACCGGACGTATGCTATCTGGCCGCAGATATAGTGAAGGTTTACACCAAGCCCTAGAAGCAAAAGAAAGAATCGAAATTCAGGATGAAAATCAGACCCTAGCCACAATCACTCTTCAAAATTACTTCAGGTTATATGAAAAGCTCAGCGGTATGACTGGTACCGCAATGACTGAGGCCTCTGAATTTATGCAGATTTATAAACTTGGCGTTATTCCTATTCCAACAAATAAGAGCATGAAGCGAACTGATCAGTCTGACTTGATTTACAAGTCAGAGGTTGGGAAATTTACTGCAGTTGTTGAAGATATAGTTAATCGAAATAAAAAAGGACAACCAGTTTTAGTTGGTACTGTCAGCGTTGAAAAATCTGAAGAATTATCTGCCATGTTAAAACGAAGAGGCGTGCCACACGAGGTTTTAAATGCCAAACAGCATGAACGAGAGGCTGCCATTATTGCTCGAGCAGGAACAATTGGTGCAGTTACTGTGGCGACAAATATGGCAGGTCGTGGAACTGACATAATGCTTGGTGGCAATCCAGAATTTATGGCAGATTTTGAATTACAACGCAAAGGTCTAAATCCATCTGAAACACCACAAGAGTATGAAAAGGCTTGGCCTGATGAAATTTCGCGACAGAAGGCTGCCGTAGAAAAAGAACACGAAACCGTTACTTCACTTGGTGGGTTATATGTACTTGGCACAGAGCGGCATGAATCTCGAAGAATTGACAATCAATTACGTGGTCGATCAGGCCGACAAGGTGATCCCGGAGAATCCAGATTTTATTTATCACTTCAGGATGAATTAATGAAGCGATTTAATTCTGGTTTAGTTGAACGCTTTTTAGGAGCTGCTGGAATGCCAGATGATACTCCGCTTGAATCTAAAATCGTAAGCAATGCAATTAAATCAGCTCAGACGCAAGTTGAATCATTAAATTTTGAAATGCGTAAGAACGTTTTGAAGTATGACGATGTAATGAATAAACAAAGAAGTGTTGTTTATTCAGAGCGGCGTGAAGTCTTAGAGGGAGCTGATATTAAGGATTTAACTAATAAATTCCTAGAGGAGACCATTACCGCCTATATAAATTCGGCTACAAGTGATGGTGTGGCTGAGAATTGGGATTTAAATACTCTTTGGCTTGCATTAAAAGCATTATTTCCAATTTCTTTCTCAGCACAAGAGCTTATCAATGAAGTCGGTGAAGTTGGTGTATTAGATTCAGAATTTTTACTTGATCGAGTCCTTGTTGATGCGCGTAAGGCTTATGAGAAACGGGAATCTGAGCTAGGTGCACCAATTATGCGAGAGTTAGAGCGGAAAATTTTACTTTCCGTTTTAGATAAAAAATGGCGCGAGCATCTTTATGAAATGGATTATTTACAAGAAGG
>VGAA01000019.1 GCA_016870895.1 Actinomycetota bacterium
AAAATTGTATAAATCCGGGCAATCTCTTTACGAACTGCAGTTAGTCGACCGTGGTTTTCTAATTGACCAGTTGCAGCTTGAAAGCGCAGGTTAAACAACTCTTCTTTAGCTTCACGCAACTTATTATTCAACTCATCAGTTGAACTTGCGCGTAATGTTTCAGCAGTTGTAGTTGACATTAGAACTCCTCTCGGCGAACAATTCGGCACTTCATAGGCAATTTGTGCATTGCACGAGTCATTGCTTCCGAAGCAACAGCTTCAGTTACACCTGAAATTTCAAACATAACTCGGCCTGGTTTAACGTTAGCAATCCACCACTCTGGCGAACCTTTTCCAGAACCCATACGAGTTTCTGCTGGCTTCTTAGTTAATGGACGATCTGGATAAATATTGATCCAAACTTTTCCACCACGCTTGATATGACGAGTCATCGCAATACGAGCAGCTTCAATTTGGCGGTTAGTTACATATGCTGGCTCCATCGCCTGCACGCCGTAATCACCAAATGCAACAGTGGTGCCACCTTTAGATTTTCCAGCACGCTTTGGATGGTGCTGTTTACGATGCTTAACCCGACGTGGAATTAACATTAATTAGCTCCGCTCTCATTAGGTGTTGTACTCTCAGCAGCCGCAGCAGCTTCAGCACGCGCAGCAACAGTTGTAGTTGTTACCTCACCACGTGGTGCTCTTGGTGCACGATTTGAACGATTTGGTTTTGGAGCTTTTGCAGCAGCAAGAGCTGCAGCAGCACGCTCGGCGCGAGATTCAATAACCTCACCCTTATAAATCCAAACCTTTACTCCTAAACGACCAAATGTTGTGTGGGCTTCAGCAAATCCATAATCAATATCAGCACGAAGTGTGTGCAATGGAACTCGACCTTCACGATAGAACTCAGATCGGCTCATTTCAGCTCCACCTAAACGTCCACCACATTGAACACGAATTCCCTCTGCCCCTGCCTTTAATGCAGTCTGCATTCCTTTTCGCATGGCACGACGGAAAGAAACACGAGCTGCTAATTGCTCAGCAATTCCTTGTGCTACAAGTTGAGCATCAGTCTCTGGATTTTTAACCTCAAGAATATTTAACTGAACCTGCTTGCCAGTTAGATTTTCTAAATCAATTCGTAACTTATCTGCCTCTTGGCCACGACGACCAATAACAATTCCAGGACGAGCGGTAAATAGGTCGATACGTACCTTCTCGCGAGTTCTTTCGATCTCAATTTTAGATACGCCAGCTCGCTCCATCTTTTTTGCCATAAGTTTGCGAATCTGAATATCCTCTTTTACGTAAGCACCGTATAACTTGTCGGCATACCAACGTGATTTGAAATCTGTAGTGATTCCTAACCGGAAGCCGTGTGGATTTATTTTTTGACCCATTTACTCGGCCTTCCCTTTAGTTGCAGCCTTTTTGGCTGGCGCTTTTTTAGCAGGAGCTTTCTTAGCCGCTGCCTTCTTTGCTACAGGCTTTTCCGCAATTGCATTTGATGCCTTAGTTGGTGCTGGTGCATCTGCAATTGGTGTCTGTTTTCTTAATGCTTTTGGCTTTTGCATCTGGGATGCCTTTAAATTCTTATTGGTGCGAAGATTCTTATCATCAGAGAGAATTACAGTTACCTGTGATGATCTCTTATCAATTGCAAAGCCGCGGCCTTGTGCACGTGGCCGATATCTTTTCATAGTGAAGCCTTCATCTACTAATGCTTCAATAATCCAAAGCTCAGATGCATCCCGGATTGAAGGATTCTTCTGCTTTGCATTTGCTACAGCTGATGCAATTAATGAGTAAATTGCAGCGCCTAACTCTGGTTGATTAGCAAACTTCATCATATTAAGTGCGGTGTCAGCACGTTGACCACGTACTAGATTTACAACTCGACGTGCTTTTTGTGGTGTGACACGGAAATCACGAAGTACTGCGCGTGATACCAATGCGTTAGCGGTAGCTGTATTACTCACTTACAACCGCCTTTCCATCAGCACGAGAGTGACCTTTGAAAGTTCTAGTTGGTGAAAACTCACCTAACTTGTGACCGATCATTGCTTCAGTAATAAAAACTGGTACATGCTTGCGGCCATCATGAACTGCAATGGTGTGACCGATCATCTCTGGGGTAATCATCGAACGACGTGACCAAGTTTTAATAACATTCTTAGTGTTCTTCTCGTTTTGTTCGGCTACCTTTTTAGATAGATGAAGATCAACGAAAGGACCCTTCTTTAAACTACGTGGCATCTTAAGATCCCCCCTTATCTCTTCTTGTTCGACTTGCGACGACGGATAATTAATGAATCACTGGATTTCTTTTTGCGAGTGCGCTTTTCTGGTAATCCCCAAGGTGAAACTGGATGACGGCCGCCAGAGGTTTTACCTTCACCACCACCGTGTGGGTGATCTACCGGGTTCATAACTACACCACGAACAGATGGGCGCTTGCCCTTCCATCGCATACGGCCAGCTTTTCCATAATTTCTATTTGATTGCTCAGCATTACCAACGGTGCCAACTGTGGCTCGGCAGCGAACATCAACATTTCTAATTTCACCAGATGGCATACGAAGTTGTGCATATGGTCCATCCTTTGCAACTAATTGCACAGCACTGCCAGCTGATCTACCAATCTTTGCGCCACCACCTGGACGAAGTTCAATTGCATGAATCATAGTTCCAACTGGAATATTACGAAGTGGCAAATTATTTCCTGGCTTAATATCTGCAGCAGGTCCATTTTCAATAGGTGAACCTTGAGTTAAACCATCTGGTGCAATGATGTAACGCTTCTCGCCATCGGCAAAGTGAAGCAGTGCAATATTTGCAGTCCGGTTTGGATCGTATTCAATTTGGGCAACCTTGGCTGGTACACCATCTTTATCATTACGAACAAAATCAATTAATCGATAGGCCCGCTTATGTCCGCCACCTTGATGACGCATGGTTACCCGTCCAGTTGCGTTACGACCACCTTTGGAATTAATCGGACGCACTAATGATTTCTCTGGCTTTTGACGAGTGATCTCTTCAAAATCAGGAACGCTTGCTCCGCGCTGACCAGGTGTGGTCGGCCTCAGATTTCGCAGTGCCATTATCTATTCTCCCTATTCCTATTAAGAGCCAATCCCCGCTTAGGAGACTGGTCCTCCAAAGATGTCGATTCGTTGTCCAGCTGCCACATGCACAATTGCTCGCTTTATATCTTTACGCTTTCCAAAACCAAGCGCGGTTCGCTTGCGCTTACCCTCCCGGTTCATGGTGTTAACACTTAATACCTTCACGCCAAATACCTTCTCAACTGCAATTTTAATTTCAGTCTTGTTGGCATCTGGTGCCACTAAGAATGTGTACTTGTTACTGTCTAAGAGTGAGTATGACTTCTCAGATACAACAGGTGCTAGTAATACATCGCGGTAGTTTTTCATGCTGATACTCCTACTTCACTCTCGCGGGCAACAGCTGTTGCACCTTTGCCAGTTGCAGGACCGGCAATAAAGTCACGAAGCGCTGACTCAGAGAAGATCACATCATCAGCAACTAAAACATCGTAGGCGTTTAATTGATCATTAACGATTAGGTGTAAATCATCATGATTTCTTAGCGCTAGCCATGCTGCGTTTTCAGTTCTAGATAAAACCACTAATAAATTCTTACGATCTGAAAATTGGCGAACGGCAGAGATGGCTGCTTTAGTTGTGGTTGCTTCCACAATTCCACTTACAGCGTGAATACGAGATGCGCGTTGGCGATCTGATAAGACACCTTTTAATGCAGCGGCAATCATTTTCTTTGGCGTGCGTTGGTCATACTTACGAGGTACTGGACCATGGGCAACGCCACCATGACGTTGGTTAGGTGAACGAGTTGAACCCTGACGAGCACGACCAGTTCCCTTTTGCTTAAATGGTTTCTTTCCACCACCTGATACCTCACCACGATTTTTAGCCTTATGGGTTCCAGCGCGCGCTGCGGCTAATTGTGCAACAACTACTTGGTGAATTAATGGCACATTTGCCTGCACATCAAATATGGTTGCAGGTAATTCGATGCTGCCACTTGGCTTGCCAGTGATATCTTTAATCTCAAGTTTTAGCGCCATTATGCACCAGCCTTTGTATTAATAGTTTCACCAGCAGCTTTTTTAGCTGCGCTCTTAATAAATATTGTGGCACCAATTGCACCTGGTACTGCGCCACGAACTAATATCTTGTTACTGGATGCATCAACTGAGTGCACTAAAAGATTTTGTGCTGTCACAGTATCAATACCCATGCGACCCATCATGCGCTTACCTTTAAATACGCGACCCGGTGTAGTTCTATTTCCAATAGAGCCAGACATACGGTGCTTTTTATCTACACCGTGGGCAGCGCCAATTCCAGAGAAACCATGACGCTTCATAACACCAGCAGTTCCTTTTCCTTTTGATGTACCAGTGGCATCAATAATTTCACCAGCTGTAAATACATCTGCCTTTAATTCTTGACCAACTGAATAGCCATCAGTGTTTGAAACTCTTAACTCTGCAACCTCAAGACGTGGGGTAACGCCAGCTTTTGCGAATTGACCAGTTGCTGGCTTTGAAACCTTACGTGGCTCAACTGCGCCATAAGCTAATTGCACAGCGGTATAGCCATCTTTTTCAATTGTGCGAATTTGAGTAACTACACATGGGCCAGCCTCAATAACAGTTACCGGCACAATTTTATTTTGGGAATCAAAGACCTGGGTCATGCCCAGCTTCTTGCCCAAGATACCCTTGATGGCAGAAGATCTAGATTGCGTAGTTGTCATTTGAATTTTCCCTTAGAGCTTAATCTCGATGTCGACGCCAGCGGGTAAATCAAGACGCATCAATGAATCAACTGTTTTAGGTGTTGGATCGATGATGTCGATTAAGCGCTTGTGAGTGCGCATCTCGAAATGCTCGCGGCTATCTTTATATTTGTGTGGAGAGCGAATAACACAGTAAGTGTTTTTCTCAGTAGGCAGCGGAACTGGACCTGCGACGGTTGCCCCGGTGCGCTCAACAGTTTCAACGATTTTCTTCGCTGAAGTGTCAATCACCTCATGGTCATACGCCTTAAGCCTAATGCGGATCTTTTGTCCGGCCATTTTGCTTCTCCTTTTTTGCTAGTTAAAACTTTTTAGTTATTTCTGGGCCACATATTTCAGCAACCCAGAAATAATTCTTTTTTTACTTAACGATCTTGGTAACGCGACCAGCACCTACAGTGCGGCCACCTTCACGAATCGCAAAGCGAAGTCCCTCTTCCATCGCAACTGGCTGAATTAAAGTTACGGTCATAGCGGTGTTATCGCCAGGCATAACCATTTCAGTACCAGAAGGAAGTGTTACCACGCCAGTTACATCCGTGGTACGGAAGTAGAACTGAGGACGGTAGTTATTAAAGAATGGTGTGTGACGACCACCCTCATCCTTTGACAGGATGTATGCAGAGGCTTCGAAATCTGTGTGAGGTGTAATTGATCCAGGCTTACATACAACCTGACCGCGCTCAACATCTTCACGCTTAGTTCCACGAAGAAGTAGACCAACGTTTTCGCCAGCCTGACCCTCATCAAGTAACTTACGGAACATTTCAACACCAGTAACAATTGTCTTTTGTGCATCTGGGCGGATACCAACGATTTCAACCTCTTCGTTGACCTTAACAATTCCGCGCTCGATACGACCAGTAACAACTGTTCCGCGACCAGTAATTGTAAATACATCTTCTACTGGCATTAGGAATGGCTTATCAGTCTCACGCTCTGGTTGTGGAATGAAGCTATCTACTTGATTCATTAACTCAAGAAGTGCATCTACCCACTTTTGGTCACCCTCAAGGGCTTTAAGAGCTGAGATACGAACGATTGGAGTTTTATCTCCTGGGAACTCATACTTGTTTAGAAGTTCACGAACTTCCATTTCCACAAGCTCAAGAATTTCAGCATCATCAACCATGTCTGACTTGTTTAAGGCAACAACGATTGAAGGAACGCCAACCTGACGAGCAAGTAGTACGTGCTCCTTTGTCTGTGGCATTGGTCCATCAGTTGCTGCTACTACCAAAATCGCGCCATCCATTTGTGCTGCACCAGTGATCATGTTCTTGATGTAGTCAGCGTGACCTGGACAGTCAACGTGAGCGTAGTGACGCTTCTCTGTTTGGTACTCAATATGTGCGATAGAAATAGTAATACCGCGTTGACGCTCTTCTGGCGCCTTATCAATTTGATCAAAATTCATCAGCGGATTTACATCCGGGAACTTGTCATGAAGCACCTTGGAAATTGCCGCAGTAAGAGTTGTCTTACCGT
>VGAA01000020.1 GCA_016870895.1 Actinomycetota bacterium
GACACTACTCATCACCACTTGTTGGTTTAACTAATGGAAACAAGATAGTTTCCCTGATACCTAGACCAGTTAATGCCATTAACAATCTATCGACACCCATTCCCATTCCACCCATAGGTGGCATGCCATACTCCATAGCTTTTAGAAAATCTTCATCAACTCCCATAGCTTCTAAATCACCACTAGCTCCTAGTTTAGATTGTTCAACTAACCGCTCACGCTGAATTACTGGATCAACTAACTCTGAGTAACCAGTTGCTAACTCAAAGCCTTCAACATATAAATCCCACTTTTCAGCGACTCCTGCTTTCTCACGATGGGCTCTGACTAATGGTGAGGTATCAATTGGAAATCCCTTAACAAAAGTTGGCTTAATTAATTTATCTTTAGCTACATGCTCAAAAATCTCTTCGGCTAACTTTCCAGTGACCCACTTTGGATCAATTTTTATACCGAGTTTTGTAGCAATTTTCTTTAGCTCCTCGTGACTAGTAAGTGCTGTTACCTCTTGGCCAACACCTTCAGAAATAGCATCAAATAATGAAATTTCATTCCACTTTCCACCTAGATCAATCTCTCGACCATCAAAATGTTTTACGGTATGTGAACCAAAAACATCCTTGGCCGCTTGCTGTACCAATGTTTGAGTTAAATCAGCCATGCTATTCCAGTCACCAAATGCCTCGTAAGTTTCAATCATTGCAAACTCAGGTGAATGAGATGAGTCAGCCCCTTCATTACGAAAATTTCTATTTATCTCATAAACTTTTTCCAGACCGCCGACTACACATCTTTTTAAATATAACTCTGGGGCAATTCTTAGAAATAGATCCATCTCATAGGCATTACTAAAAGTTTTAAATGGTCTAGCGGCTGCACCCCCGTGCATTACTTGCAACATTGGTGTTTCAACCTCTAAAAAATTCCTGGTGTTAAAAGTATTTCGAAGTGAGCGCATAACTGCAGGTCTAATACGAGCATTACTTCGAGCTTCAGGGCGAACAATTAAATCTACATATCTCATACGAACGCGACTTTCTTCAGAGAGTGGCTTGTGCTCTACCGGAAGTGGTCTCAGTGATTTAGCAGCTAATAAGAATGAGTTTGCCAGAATTGATAATTCGCCCCTTTTTGAAGTAATTACCTCGCCAGTTACGGAAACTATGTCCCCTAGATCAATCTCTGTTTTCCATATTTCTAATTGGTCTTCTCCGATTTTATCTAGAGAAAACATGGCTTGTAGTTCTGTGCCATCGCCTTCCCGCAAATTTGCAAAGCATAATTTTCCGGTATCTCGCTTAAAAATCACTCGGCCTGTTACCGATTCAATAATTCCTGTTGAAACATCAATTGGTAAATCTTTATGCTTTGCTCTTATTTCTGAAAGTGATGAAGTTCTAGGCACAGCAATTGGATATGGCTCAGCACCCCGCTTTAAAATTGAGGCGCGCTTTTCTCGCCGTACTCTTAATTGCTCTGGTAGATCATCCTCATCAGCCATAATGTGTTAAATCCTATCGCTGCTGGCTGCTGTTATGAATTAATTACGCTCATACACTAAGCGCAATCCAATGAGTGTTAGATCTGGCTCATGAAATTCAATACTTTCGCTAATACCCAGTACTAGTGGCGCAAGTCCACCAGTTGCAATCACTGATACAACACCTGAATTTGGATACAAATCTTCTAGTTCATCAATTATTCGATTTACTAAGCCATCTACTTGACCAGCAAAGCCAAAAATAGTTCCAGATTGCAGCGCTTCTACAGTATTTTTACCAATTACTGATTTTGGCTTAATTAGTTCTACTTTTCTTAACTGAGCTGCCCTAGCGGCAAGTGCCTCAACAGAGATCTCTATTCCGGGTGCCAAAGCTCCTCCTAAAAATTCACCCTTAGGAGAGACAACATCTAAATTTGTTGAGGTGCCAAAATCAACCACAATAGCTGGCCCATCTTTCCCGTATAAAGTAGATGCAGCTAAAGTATTAACTATTCGATCTGCACCAATCTCTTTTGGATTATCAACTAATAAAGGTACGCCAGTCTTTATGCCAGGTTCAATAATCACACTTTTTAAATCAGAGTAATGATCATTTACTAGTTTTCTTACCTCACGTAATACCGCAGGAACTGTTGAACAAATTGCAATACCTGTAATATCAAAACCTTCTACCAATGAACTGTATTGCAGCCATAACTCATCTGCTGTATCCCTTGGGTCTGTTTTAACTCGCCATGAGTGCTCTAAAACATCGCCATTGAAAACTCCAAGTACAGTGTTGGTATTTCCTACATCTATTGCAAGTAGCATTATTTTCCCTTTCTAAAATCTAGTCCGATATCAAAAGCTGGAGCTGAATGAGTTAATGCACCAACAGCTAAGAAATCAACCCCGGTCTGTGCATATGCTTTAGCATTTTCTAAAGTTAGACCTCCTGAAGCCTCTAACTGAAATTTACCTTTTACTATTTCAACTGCTTTTTGGCACTCATCTACACTCATGTTGTCTAGTAAGACCAAATTTGGCTGAAGTAAAATAACTTCAGACAATTGATCTAAGTTATCTACTTCGATCTCTAACTCTTTAGTTGGATATTTTTCCTTAATTAAATTGAATGCTTTTGTAATACTTCCAGCGGCAATAATGTGGTTATCCTTGAGCAATACTGAATGGGATAGTGAAAGACGATGATTCTCTCCACCACCCATTTTTACGGCAAACTTTTCTAGCTGCCTAAGTCCAGGAGTGGTTTTTCTAGTATCTCTAATTTTGCATTTAGTCCCGGCTATTTGAGTTACCCATCTATTTGTTAAAGTTGAAATACCGCTTAAATGTGATAGAAAGTTAAGGGCGGTTCTCTCGGCTAGTAGTAATTTTTTTGTATTGCCTTTAGCTGTAATCAATACCTTCCCAGATTTAACCTGCATTCCTTCATCGACTAGAACTTCATAATTATTAACGCCACAATACTCTAGGACAGCTGCTGCAACATGTAAGCCACTGACGACTCCATCGGATTTGGATATGAAGTCAGCTGTAGATACTTGTGAATCTGGAATAGTCGCAACTGAGGTTACATCCTCACCTCCAGTTAAATCTTCAGCAATTGCATCTTTAACTTGTTGGAAAATATGATTTGGTGACAACCCAATCAATTTTAGATTATCTCTTAATTGATTCATTTAACTGGCTCCAACTCGGTCTTCCATGTCCCATTTGAATCAAGTTCACCGGTAATTCGACATAACCATTCATCTGAAATATTGGGGTAATCACTTCGCCAATGTGAACCGCGAGACTCTTTTCTGGTAAGCGCAGAATTCACTATTGCTGTGGCAAGTAGGTGAAGGTTTGAAGCTTCCCAAGATTGTATTTCAGGTTGTTCACTTGTCAGTCTTGATAACTCACTTAAAGTTTGTCTTGTTTTACGTAAGGAAGCTTCGGTTCGCAATACACCGGCACCTTCACTCATTGAAATTTGTAGCGGTAGAACTATTTTAGGGTCAAGTAGATTAGTTTTGCTATCTTCAATTGGCTCTTCTTGATTTGGTAAATTCTTAGCTAAAGCAGCAGCAATTCTGGCACCAAAAACTAATCCTTCTAGCAATGAATTCGAGGCAAGCCGATTTGCACCATGTGCACCTGTACACGCTGACTCTCCACATACATATAGTCCAGCCACCGAAGATTGCCCATCTAAATCAACCCTGACGCCTCCTGATGCGTAATGAGATGCGGGCGCAACAGGTATTTTTTCTATTGTTGGATCAATCCCATTTGCTAAACATGAAGCATGAATTGTTGGAAATCTATTCTTAAATTCTTTTACTTTAGTTGCATCTAACCATACAAATGGCTGACCACTTTCTTGCATTTGATTGAAAATTTCTTTAGAAACAATGTCTCTGGGAGCAAGATCTGCTTGTGGATGCTTACCAATCATAAATTGCTCATTCTTATGATTTAATAAAATAGCCCCTTCACCACGAACTGCTTCGCTAATCAATGGCTGCTGACCCCTATTCGCCAAATCTCGCCATAAAACAGTTGGGTGGAATTGTATGAACTCAACATCTGCAACCTTAGCTCCTGCACGTAGGGCCAAAGCAACACCATCACCAGTTGAAACTGAAGGGTTTGTAGTTTGTGAATAAACTTGCCCTAATCCACCAGTTGCGATTACTACAGCTTTAGCTAAAGCCATTCCAACACCATCTCTACTTCCTGCGCCAATTACATGCAGAACTACGCCGCAAACTCGACCAGATTTACTTTTTAGTGCATCAATCGCAAGGGCATGTTCAATAATCTCAATACCTTTATCATCTTTTACCGCAGCTAGTAGTGCTCTAGATACCTCCGCTCCAGTTGCATCACCACCAGCATGAAGAATTCGATCCCTTAAATGTCCACCCTCACGAGTTAGTGCAATCTCACCAGTTGCAGATTTATCAAACACAGCACCTTGTGCAATTAATTTTCTTACTGCCTCTGGGCCTTCTGAAACTAAGACATCAACAGCTTTGGTATCACACAAACCAGCACCAGCAATTAATGTGTCTTTTTTGTGTTGGTCTGGTGTATCCCCTGGTCCTAATGCGGCAGCAATTCCGCCCTGTGCCCACTTAGTTGAACCTTCATCTATTGTGGCTTTAGTTACAAGTAAAACTGATAAGTTGTGAGATCGAAGATTAAGAGCAGTAGTTAAGCCAGCCACACCAGATCCAATTACTACAACATCTGCGCTGGTGCTCCAGCCAGGCTTACCTGTTAATAATCTCATGATGTGAAACTCACCCGCATATTATCGATTAATCTAACTTCATTTATCCAGCCAGCAATAATTCCACGCTTATATTGAGTGCTTTTATCTGCTTTTGAAAGGGACTCTTCATCAATAATCTCCAAATAATCTAACTTAAAATTAGGTTCATTTTTAATCTCTTGCTTCATTTCATCAATGCTAGACTTTTTAAGCGTTCGAAAAAGTACTTGCGCACTTTTCCTTTGATCGATATCTAGAAAAACATTCCGTGACGAGAGAGCAAGTCCAAATTCATCTCTGATAGTAGGCGCTGCCGATATTCCAATCGGTAAACCATGTTCTTTGACCATTTTTCTAATCAGAAATAGTTGCTGGAAATCCTTTTCACCAAAAACTGCCAAGCGGGGGCTAGTTATTTCAAAAAGTCTTTTAACTACAGTTAGGACCCCATTAAAATGGTTAGGTCTCGATTTCCCTTCATAAATTTCACCTAATGCACCGGCAGAAACTTCATTTACCTTACCTGGATAAATCTCCTCTTTGTTTGGGATAAAAACTCCATCAGCACCTGCCGATTCAGCTAACGCTACGTCCTTTTCAATTGATTTAGGGTAGTTTGCAAAATCATTTTTATTTTCAAATTGAAGGGGATTAACAAAAATACTAACTAATACTTTTGTCCCTAAAGATTTGCCGATTTTAATTAATGACTCATGCCCTGCGTGAAGAGCGCCCATAGTTGGCACCAATACATCATATTTTTGGCGTGCAAAATCTACAGCGGATTTATGAATTTCTATCATTGCTCCAGTCCTTTCCGGGTACCGGGCTAGAAATTAAGTTTAACTCTTTTGAGTTAAAGATGCCAAAATTGTTTTAATATCCCCAATTCCTGGAATAAAACCGTCTGGATCTATCGATAGCCAAGGGCCAATTACAAACTCTCTTGTATGGGCAAGAGGATGTGGAAGTTTTAAAATCTCTGAATCTAT
>VGAA01000021.1 GCA_016870895.1 Actinomycetota bacterium
TACTTAATGTATTAAGAAATGGCGCACTAGTAATAGGTGCTGCCTCAGTCCTAACCGCTGCCTTGTTAATTAGTAATACCTTAAGAATTGCTGCCTTTAACCGCCGCCGGGAGACTGGGGTTATGAAGTTGGTTGGCGCATCTAGCTTTTCAATTCAATTACCCTTTTTACTTGAAGGAGTTTTTGCAGCATTCTCTGGTTGGATAGTTGCAACCGGAGTACTTGCAGCCTTCAAAGCTGTGGTTGATTCTAGAGTGGCACCACTTTTAACCTTTACTCAATTTTTCACCTGGCAAGATGTCTGGGTGGCATCTGCCTGGCTACTATTTACTGGATTATTTGTTTCTACCGTCGCATCTGTGCTTACACTTCGCAAGTATCTTAAGGTTTAACCACCACCAACTTAAGATTAAGGGGGTTGCTTGTGGTCAAGGAGCTTGGTAGGAAAGTAATTGCCCAAAACAAGAGCGCTCGCCATGATTACTTTATTGAATCAGTTTATGAGTGCGGATTAGTTTTAACTGGCACTGAGGTTAAATCCCTAAGGGCAGGTAGAGCATCCTTAACCGATGGCTATGCCATGGCAAAGGAGGGCGAGATTTGGGTTAGCGGAATTCATATTCCAGAGTACAACCAGGGTTCTTGGACTAACCATATGCCGCGTCGGGAGCGAAAATTACTTTTGCATAAGCGAGAGATTGCGCAAATAGCTGGAGTGATAAAACAAGGCGGCTTGACCCTAATTCCACTCTCTCTTTACTTTAAAGATGGTAAAGCAAAGGTTGAGATTGCAGTGGCCAAGGGTAAGAAAGCTCATGATAAGCGCGAAACTTTGAAGCAACAGCAAGCAAGTAGAGAGGTAGAGCGAGAGCTATCTCGCCATGCAACTGGTAAGAGTGGTGGTAAAGGTAAGCGCAAAAAATCAGATGAAGATTACGATTAGTAGTTGAATTAACAGTATTTACAAATAGCCTGTAAAATAACCCCTTCACACAACTAAATATTGAAAAGTAATTCGCTTAACTCTTGGGGGTGAACGGTCTCGACTTTAGTCGTTACTTCAAGGCAAGCGGGCCGAGGAAGCCGTGATGATCTCGTTAACCACAAAAACATGGCAAACTATAAGCGCAAGTAAAACTGCCGCTGATTATCAACTAGCTGCCTAAGCTAGCTCTGTTATCCGTTACCCGAAGTTTGTTCTCGCCTTCGGATCTAACGTCGCTAGAGGACTTACCCCTAACCGTGTTACGGAGGTTAATGGGGACATAAATCTGTAACTAAGTCCGCAAACTACTTGTGCATGTGAGAGTTTGGACTAAAAAAGCGCTAATTGCACTACGCCCGTAGAAACTTTGAAATAGTGCTAGAGGACCCGGGTTCGATTCCCGGCACCTCCACTTTACTTAATTTACTTAAACTTTCTAATTACTCGATAAATTGCAAATATACCGCAGGCGATGCCGAATGATCCCATAATTCTGGCCCCAATTGAATCCACATTAATAATCAACATGGCACCAATAAAAATTGCGATCAGCGAAATTAATACGGCAAAGATTTTAAGCACCGCAGCTGGCAGTAATCTCGGTGGTAGGTAGGTAAGTGCAACAGCTAGTGGTCCACCGATCACAGTTAGCGAGATAATAAAGACTGCAAAAATCGCCAACGACTCCATAATTTAATTTCTCAGCCAGAACCTTCAGTATTGCCAGCCTCAGCAGCGGTAACATCATTTATCTGGTACTTCTTAATAGCTTTTTTAACCGCTCGCTTACTAATCATTTCAGCTTGAGCAAGTTGAGATAATGCCGCTACTGCAATTGATTCAGCATCTACCTTAAAGTGGCGACGAAGAGCTCCTCTAGTATCTGATAAGCCAAAGCCATCGGTGCCGAGTGAGTAAAAGGGTTGAGATACCCAAGGTGAGATTTGATCCTGAACTGATCTCATAAAATCACTTACGGCAATTACTGGCCCCTTTTCCTTCTTTAACTTCTTACTTATATAAGCAGTCAACTTCTTACCTGGATTTAATAAATTATGGCGATCAACCTCAAGGCCATCTTTGCGCAACTCATTCCATGAAGTAACTGAGTAGATAGTGGCAGCAACTCTAAAATCATCATTTAATAATTTTTGAGCCTTTAGCGCCCAATTAACTGAGACCCCGCTAGCTAGGATGGCAACCTTTCGGCGCCTTCTTCTTATTGGTTTTTTAAGTAGGTAAATACCCTTTAATACCCCCTCCACATCCAAATTATCTGGCTCAGCTGGTTGTTGATATGGCTCGTTATAAACCGTTAGGTAGTAGTAAACATTCTCACTATTTTCCCCATACATTCTTCGCAAACCATCTTTAACAATATGACCTAACTCGTAACCAAATGCTGGATCATAGGAGACCACCGCCGGATTTGTAGAGGCAAGTAGTAGTGAATGGCCATCCTCATGTTGCAGACCTTCACCATTTAATGTGGTGCGACCAGCGGTTGCCCCTAATACAAATCCTCTAACTAATTGATCACTTGCTGCCCAAAATGAATCACCAGTTCGTTGGAAACCAAACATGGAGTAGAAGATATAAATTGGAATCATTGGCTCATCATGGGTGGCATAGGAGGAGCCAACTGCGGTAAATGAGGCCACTGAACCAGCCTCATTAATACCCTCATGCAAAATTACACCCTCTTTAGATTCCTTATAGGAAAGCATTAGCTCTCGGTCAACTGAGGTGTAGGACTGACCATGTGGGGAGTAAATTTTTAACGTAGGAAATAGTGAATCCATACCAAATGTTCTAGCCTCATCGGGAATAATTGGCACAAATCTCTTACCCATTCCCGGATCTTTAATTAAATCTTTTAATAATCTAACAAATGCCATTGTGGTGGCAACCTCTTGCGCACCAGAGCCACGTTTAACCGACTCATAGCTTTCATCCTTTGGTTGTGGCAGAGCTTTAGAAACTGCTCTTCTCGATGGTAAGAAGCCACCTAATTCTTTTCTTCTTGCCATCATGTACTGGTACTCAGGTGAATCTATTCCTGGATGACAGTACGGAGGTAACTTGGCATCTAACTCTTCATCTTTAATTGGAATAAATAATCGATCTCTAAAATTCTTCAAATCCTCAAGAGTCATTTTCTTCATCTGGTGAGTTGAGTTTCTAGCCTCAAAGTGTGAGCCCAAGGTCCAACCCTTAATAGTTTTTGCCAAAATTACGGTGGGGCGGCCATTATGTTCACTAGCTGCTTTATAGGCGGCGTATAGTTTTTGATAATCATGTCCACCGCGTTTTAGATTCCAAATCTCATCATCACTCCAGGATGAAACCATGGCCGCTGTTCTTGGATCTTTGCCAAAGAAGTTCTCTCTAACAAATGCGCCATTTTCAGATTTAAAGGTTTGGAAATCTCCATCTGGTGTCTTATTCATTAAATCAACCAGGGCACCCTCACGATCGGCAGCCAGCAGTGGATCCCACTCCCTGCCCCAAACCACCTTAATTACATTCCAGCCAGCCCCACCAAATACTGACTCTAACTCTTGAATAATTTTGCCATTACCGCGTACTGGTCCATCTAATCTTTGTAGATTGCAATTGACCACAAAGGTTAAATTATCTAAGCCCTCTCTAGCAGCTAATGAGATCGCACTTAGCGTCTCAGGCTCATCAATTTCACCATCTCCTAAAAATGCCCAAACATTTTGATCACTAGTATCTTTAAAACCACGGGCATTTAGATAGCGATTAAATCTTGCTTGATAAATTGCATTAATAGGACCAATACCCATTGAGACAGTTGGAAACTCCCAGAAGTTTGGCATAAGTCTTGGGTGTGGATAGGAAGATAAGCCACCACCTTCATGGGAAAGCTCTTGCCTAAATCCATCTAATTGCTTTTGAGTTAAGCGCCCTTCCATAAATGCTCTGGCATACATGCCAGGGGAGGCATGTCCTTGGAAAAATATTTGATCCCCGCCGCCGGCATGCTCTTTACCACGAAAGAAATGATTAAAACCAACCTCATATAAAGATGCACTTGATGCATAAGTTGAAATATGTCCGCCGACACCAACACCAGGTCGTTGCGCTCGGTGCACCATAACAGCGGCATTCCATCTGATGTAGGCACGAATTCTGCGCTCTAAATACTCATCCCCTGGAAAACTTGGCTCTAATGCCGGTGGAATTGTGTTTATGTAATCGGTAGTGCGCAGCCCTGAAACACCAACATTTTTTTCATTAGCTCTTTGCAACAGGGAGAGCATTAAATATCGCGCTCTTACTGGACCAGCATTTTTTAAAACTGCATCAAAGGATTGTTGCCACTCAGCGCTCTCACTTGGATCGGTATCAACTAATTGGTCCACTAGGTGGTCTGGGGCCTTAAAGTTTTCACTCACGGGCTTATTCTCTATCTAAAAGGGTACTTTGGTCATATTTACCGCTACCAGTGGGGGTGATCTGGCTTAAATCGCCAAAAAGGCTGAGTTAGGAGTTGCACCATTAGCCAAAGTTGGGTGGACTACTCCTAATGAACTCAGCCCATTCTCCAGCTGCCACCGTTGAACGGCTTGGCATTAACAAAGACCAATTAATTCTTGAGGTTGGCTTTGATACTACAGATTGTGATGGCGCATTACGCGATGCTATTACCAGTAAATCTGGCGCACCATTTTTAGATGCAACTGCCCAAGAGGTGGTGGATGTAGTTATTTTGTGGTGGCGCGAAGATGATGGTGATTTAGTTGATGAGCTAGTGGATGCTCTTACCTATTTAACTGAGGATGGACCAATCTGGTTATTCACTCCCAAAATGGGTCGATCTGGTTATGTTGAGGCTAGTGATATTCAAGATGCGGCCCCAACCGCCGGCATGTCTGTTACCACCTCATTTCCTGTCGGGGCAGATTGGACTGCAACTAGATTTGTTGCCCGTCACGCTGGAAGTAATAAAAAGAAATCTAAGTTGTTTAAGGATAAGGGAGAGAAATAAAATGGCGCTCGCAATCGGAGATACTGCACCAAATTTTGAATTAATTAATCAACATGGTGAAAAAATCTCACTTGCTTCATATAAAGATAAGAAAAATGTAGTTGTAATTTTCTATCCCTTTGCCTTCTCTGGTATTTGTACTGGTGAACTTTGTGCATTACGGGATGATCTTTCAGCATTTCAAAATGATAATGTAGAGTTAATCGCTATCTCTTGTGATCCGATGTATGCCAATAAGGTTTTTGCTGAAAAAGAGGGGTATAAATTCCAAGTTCTATCTGATTTTTGGCCACATGGTCAGGTGGCCAAAGATTATGGCACCTTTGAGGAAAGTAGAGGATGTGCCAAACGCGGCACATTTATTATCGGTAAAGATGGAAAAATTAAGTGGCAAGTTGTAAATGGCTTAGGTGATGCTCGAAATCTTGTTGAATACAAAAGTGCATTATCTGCCCTTTAAACAAACCGAAATTGGGAGTAATAGTAGTTAACTAGTAATATCTGCACTCTCAACAGGGTGGTTAGCTCAGTGGTAGAGCGCCTCGTTTACACCGAGGATGTCGGGGGTTCGAAACCCTCACCGCCCAC
>VGAA01000022.1 GCA_016870895.1 Actinomycetota bacterium
TCAGGAGCAATTGTGTAGGTGTGCTCAAAATGAGCACTATTTGATGAGTCATGAGCAACTACAGTCCAATCATCGCCTAACACTTTTGTCTTTTCATTTCCTCTAGTAATCATTGGCTCAATAGCTAATGCCATGCCAATAGTTAACTCAGGACCATTCCCAGCAGGGCCAAAATTTAAAATATGTGGTTCTTGATGCATCGCACTTCCTATGCCATGACCACCATATTCGCGCAAAATGCCATACTTTCCTTGGGAGTTTATATAACTTTCAATTGCAAAAGAAATATCAGTTAATTTTGCACCCTTTTGTCCAGCTGCTATCCCGCGCCATAAAGATTCTTCACACACATCCATTAATTTTTGATCAGCTGGATCGACTTCACCAATGCCAAATGAGATCGCAGCATCGCCATGCCAATTCTCAACTATTGCGCCAAAATCAATTGATAACACATCCCCGGAAGTTAACTTTCGTTTATTTGGAATGCCGTGCACTACCTCTTCATTCACTGAGGCGCAGATAACAGCTGGAAACCCATGGTAACCAAGAAAGGAAGATTTAGCACCATGTTTAGCTAAATTTTCAATTGCTATCTGATTTAAATCTAATGTGCTCATTCCTTGGCTGGCTGATTGCTTGATAATTCTTAAAGTTTCTGACACCACTAATCCAGCCTTACGCATAGATTTTAATTGTGCTAAATCTTTTATTTCAATTGCCATAGCGTTACTTCAAAGCAGAGATGGCTTTTATAGTGATATCAGAGACATCACCAATTGCTGAGATATTCTTAAGTAATCCTGTCTTTTTATAATATGTGATTATGGGTTTGGTTTGCTCAGCATAGATCTCAAGTCGGCGTGAAATTACCTCTTCTTTGTCATCTTCTCTGTGATATAACTGCCCACCACATTTATCACAGACTCCTGCTTGCTTCGGCTTTTCAAAATCATTGTGAAAAGTAGCTGCGCAATTTTGACAGGTGCGACGACCAGATAATCGCTTGATAATTTCTGAGTTATCAATCGATAATTCCAATACCGCATCTAGCGGCATTTTTTTATCAGCTAAAATGCTATCTAAAACTTGCGCTTGGTTTGTATTGCGTGGAAAGCCATCCAATAAAAAGCCATTAGCGACATCGCTGTTCTCAAGTCGATCTTTCACCATTTCATTGGTCACAGAATCTGGCACTAATTCACCACGATCCATAAAGCCCTGAGCTTTCTTACCTAATTCAGTGCCATTTTTTAAATTTGCCCGAAAAATATCACCTGTGGAAATGTGTGGAATTTTGTAATGTGCAGCTAAGTGAACTGCTTGTGTTCCTTTACCAGCACCTGGTGGTCCGACCAGGATTAATCGCATTAGCGCAAGAACCCCTCATAGGAGCGTTGTTGTAGTTGGGATTCAATCTGCTTAGCTGTATCTAATCCAACACCAACCACAATCAAAATCGAAGTTCCACCAAATGGGAAGTTTTGTGAAGCTTGGAAAAGAATTAAGGCAATAAATGGAATTATTGCCACAATTGAAAGATACAAAGAGCCGGGAGCTGTAATTCTAGATAGTACATACTGTAGATATTCACTAGTTGGCTTACCTGCTCTAATTCCTGGAATAAAGCCACCGTATTGCTTCATATTGTCGGCAACCTCATCTGGATTAAAGGTAATTGCAACATAGAAATAGGTGAAGAAAACAATTAATAATGCATATACTGAAATGTAGAAGTAGTTATCACCTAGTACTAAATACTTAGAGATCCAAGTCGCCCAGCCTGCTTGTGAACCACTAAAATTAACAACTAATGATGGGATATAAAGTAAAGATGAAGCAAAAATAACTGGGATAACGCCAGCCTGGTTTACCTTGATTGGAATATATGTACTAGTTCCACCATATTGCTGGCGTCCTACTTGGCGCTTGGCATACTGAACTGGAATACGACGTTGTGCTTGTTCCACAAAGACCACCGCTGCAACGATTAATACGCCAACTGCCATGATAAATAGGAATGCAAACCAACCCTTTTGTAATCTGATCGACCATAGCTGGCTTGGGAAGCTGGCAGCAATGGAGGTAAAGATTAAAATAGACATTCCATTTCCAACACCGCGATCAGTGATTAACTCACCTAACCACATAATTACCGATGTTCCGGCAGTCATTACTACGATCATGGTAATAATTCTGAGCCAAGAGGTATCAGGAATAATTGGTAGCGCACAATTTGCGAAAATTCTTCCCTGAATTCTGGCTACTGCAACCAAACCAGTTGACTGCAAAATTGCTAGTCCAATAGTTAAGTAACGGGTGTACTGAGTTAACTTAGCCGTACCAGATTGTCCCTCTTTCTTTAACGCTTCAAAACGTGGGATTACAACGGTTAATAGTTGAACAATAATGGAGCTGGTTATGTAAGGCATGATGCCGAGGGCAAAAATACTTAACTGAAGTAACGCACCACCACTAAATAGGTTAATTAAACCGAATAACCCACCAGTATCTGCAGTTTTTAAACACTCTTGGACATTTACATATGAGACACCTGGAGTTGGAACTACTGATCCAAATCGAAATAACGCCATAATAGAAAGGGTAAAGAAAATCTTCTTACGCAGATCAGGAGTCTTAAACGCCTTACCAAATGCTGATAACAAGATCTTCTACCTTTCTATTTGATAATTCTTATAAAGTTTTGGCAGAACCGCCAGCAGAGGTAATCTTTTCAGTCGCCGCACTTGAGAAAGCATGTGCTAATACTGTTACCTTCACAGATATCTCACCATTTCCTAGAACTTTAACTGGATGACCCTTACGAGCTGCGCCTTTTTTAACTAAATCTTCAACCGTTACCTCGCCGCCTTTTGGATAAAGTGACTTAATAGTTGAAATATTTACCGCCTGATACTCAATTCGTTCTGGATTCTTAAATCCACGAAGTTTTGGCAAGCGCATAACTAATGGCAATTGACCGCCTTCAAAACCAGCACGAACCACATTTCGTGCACGAGTTCCCTTACCGCCACGACCTGCAGTCTTTCCCTTAGATGCCTCTCCGCGACCCTTACGAGTTTTTACGGTTTTGGCACCTGGAGCTGGACGTAAATGATGAACCTTAAGCACCATTGTTATTCAACCTCCTCAACAGCAATTAGGTGACGCACGGCGTAAACCATGCCACGAATCTCTGGCCGATCTTCCTTCACTACAACATCACCGATTCGCTTTAAACCAAGCGAGCGAAGAGTGTCACGTTGATCAGGAGGATTTCCAACCTTTGATCTAATTTGAGTAACTTTTAATCTTGGCATTAGGCACCGACCTTTACTTGCTCTGCAATTAATCTAGTAATAGCAGCTGGTGCAACATCCTCGAGTGGACGCCCACGACGAGTTGCAATTTTAGTTGGGTTCTCTAACATCTTTAACGCTGCAGCAGTTGCATGCACCATATTGATTGGATTACCAGAACCTAATGATTTAGTTAAGACATCAGTGATTCCGGCACACTCAAGAACGGCACGAACTGGACCACCAGCAATTACACCAGTACCTGGGGATGCTGGGCGAAGCAAAATAATGCCAGCAGCTTTCTCGCCTTGAACTGGGTGTGGAATAGTTCCATTTAGTAATGGCACTTTAAAGAAATTCTTCTTGCCATCTTCAACCGCCTTAGCAATAGCTTGTGGAACCTCTTTGGCTTTTCCATAACCAACGCCAACCATTCCTTTACCATCGCCAACCACAATTAAAGCTGTGAAAGAGAATCGACGACCACCCTTTACTACCTTAGCTACTCGGTTAATGAAAACTACGCGCTCGGTGTATGGAGACTTCTCCTTCTGGAACTCACCATCGCGGCGTTCGCGCTTTTCTCTACCACCTTTTGGGCGATCTTCGCGATTGCCTGCGGTCGGATTTGTACCGGCCATTAGAACTCCAATCCATTTGCACGAGCACTTGTTGCAACAGCTGCAACACGTCCGTGGTACTTATTACCACCACGATCAAAGACCACGACAGAAACACCTTTTTCTTTTGCCCGCTTAGCAATTAACTCTCCAACTTGCTTAGCCTTAGCAGTTTTATCACCAGCAAAAGCACGTAAATCTTTTTCCATTGTTGATGCTGATGCCAATGTAGTTGAGGTTGTGTCATCAACTATCTGCACAAATAAGTGACGAGCAGATCGTGAAACAACTAAACGTGGACGTTGTGGTGTTCCAGAAACTCGCTTACGCAACCGGAAATGACGGCGAACTCGAGCTTTTGTAAATGAGCCCTTAACGACTTTTTGACCAATAGCCATTATTTCTTACCTGTCTTTCCTTGCTTGCGGCGAATGTACGCCCCGTCCAGATGCAGACCCTTACCCTTGTAAGGATCAGTTTTACGTAATTTTTGAATCTTTGCTGCAGTCTCGCCTACTAATTGTTTGTTAATGCCTGAGATAACAATTTCGGTTGGAGAGTCAATTTTAAAAGTGATTCCTTCATCTGCAATGAACTCAATCGGATGGCTGTAACCAAGCGCAAACTCTAAGTTCTTGCCCTTAGCAGCCACCTTGTAACCAACACCAACAATATTTATTTTCTTGCTATATCCCTTAGTAACCCCCTCGATCATATTGGAGATCATGGTGCGAGACATGCCATGTAATGAGCGTGCTTCACGGCTTTCATCTGGACGATTGATTACCAGAGTTGAACCCTCCTGTTTTGCAGAGAGAGCACCAGCTAATTCAAAGGACAAAGATCCCTTTGGCCCTTTAACTGAAACTGATTGCCCGGCAACATTTACTTCCACACCAGATGGAATTGTGATCGGCATTTTTCCAATACGTGACATCAGATCACCATACATAGGCGAGAACTTCTCCGCCTACACCTTGTTTATTGGCTTGCTTATCAGTCAGCAATCCAGAGGAGGTTGAAATAATTGCCACACCCAAACCACCTAATACCTTAGGAAGTGAGGTGGACTTTGCATAAACCCGAAGTCCTGGCTTTGAAACTCTTCGTAACCCAGCGATTGATCGCTCACGGTTTGAACCAAACTTAAGATCTAAAACTAAAGTCTTACCAAAACCAGTTTGATTACTCTCAATGTGATAACCAGAGATATAACCCTCCTGCTTTAAAATTTCAGCAATACGCGCTTTTACCGAGGATGAAGGCATAGAGACCTTCTCATGGTAGGCAGAGTTTGCATTACGCAAACGCGCCAGCATGTCTGCTATCGGATCTGTCATTGTCATTCTGTTGGCCTCTGGCCTTTCTCGAAATGGTTTCCGCTAGTTACTAGCGGACCTGCTCCGTAGTTGATAGTTGGGTTTGTATTACCAAGAAGCCTTGGTGATACCTGGTAACTCTCCAGCATGTGCCATTTCGCGGAAGCAAATACGGCAAATGCCAAATTTTTGATAAACCGAATGAACGCGACCGCATCGTTGGCAACGTGT
>VGAA01000023.1 GCA_016870895.1 Actinomycetota bacterium
AGAAAAATGGGCAAATAATATGGCTAAAGAAAATGGATTTAGACAGGTAAGGCATGTAGTTGAATTATTTGGCACTTGCGCTAGGTGTTAAGTATGGGTGACTTTCGCGGTATTCCAACCCCTGTTTGCCCAGCATGCGGTAGTAACTTAATTCAGATAACGGCAAGTTTTGATCCAGACACTTATGAGCTAAATATGTATTTGTTGGATAATGCAAAGTGCGCTAATTGCCAAGCTTTACTAACTGCGCCAACACCATCTGATTACACAGCAGCTTAAGTTAAGCCTTACCAAATCTGCGCTCACGCTCAGCATAGATCTCAATTGCTCGCCAAAGTGTGCGCCGATCTGCATCTGGCCAAAGAACATCCAAAAATACCATTTCAGAATAAGCTGATTGCCACATAAGAAAATTACTAGTTCGCTGCTCACCTGAAGATCTTAAAAATAAATCAACATCACTCATTTGTGGGGCATAGAGATACTTAGAAAAGATCTTTTCATTTAATGAATCTGGCTTTATCTTCTTACGCAATACATCCTTAGCAATTGCAGTGGCTGCATCTAATATTTCTGCTTGGCCGCCATAGTTAATACACATATTTAAGGTTAGAACCTTATTATTCTTAGTAAGTGCTTCTGCCTGCTTTAGCTCGGTGATCACACTTGACCAAAGTTTTTTTTCTCTACCCACCCAGCGAACCTTTACCCCTAAATCATTTAATTCATCCCGGCGATCATGAATTACTTGCCGATTAAATCCCATTAGGAATTTAATCTCCTCTGGGGATCGGCGCCAATTTTCAGTTGAGAAGGCGTAAACACTTAACTCTTTGACACCAATTTCAATCGCGCCATGCACAATATCAACCAAGGCCAACTCACCCGCTTCATGGCCAGCTGTTCTGGCTAATCCTCGCTGCTTTGCCCATCTGCCATTGCCATCCATAACTATGGCCACATGATTGGGAATTTGTTTTGGATCTAACTTTGGTGGCCTAATTGAGCTGCGATGAGGTGTTGGTGATTTAATAACTTTTTTGCGAGATACTTTTTTATTCTTACTTTTTCCCTTAGCCTCTCGTGCTGCTTTAACTACTACTCTAGCCACGACTTACCCGCTCAACTAATGGCAGCGAGCGCAATCCCCGCTCCAAATGCCATTGTAAATATGCCGCAACTAAACCTGATGCCTCGTTGCGATTTTTTGCCTCACTCATTGCTGCCTTTTCCCAATCACCAGTTAATAGATTAGCCATTAATTCTAATGTGGCAGTACTTGGGCTGGCACAAGCTGCTGGCTTACAACTTATGCACACACTGCCACCACCTTGCGGTGAGAAAAACTTATGTGGACCAGGGGCATCACACCTGGAACAAATAGTTAATGATGGGGCATAACCGGCAACCGCTAATGATCTTAAAAGGTAGGCATCTAAAATTAAAGATGGATCATACTTACCCTGCGCTAGTGCTTTAAGTGAGCCGGCAACTAGTAAGTACTGTTGCAAAGCTGGCTCATGCTCGGCAGTTGTAAATCGCTCAGCCGCCTCTAATATGGCATTGGTAACTGTCCAACTTTGATAATCACTAGAGAGCACATCACCATAATTTTCAATACTTACAGCTTGAGTAATGGTGTCAAAGGTTCGACCGGTATAAAGTTGTAAATCAACATAACTTGCTGGCTCTAATCGGGCACCAAATCTAGATTTAGTTTTTCGCACCCCCTTAGCCACCGCCTTAATTCGGCCATGCTCTTTAGTAAATAGGGTAATTATGCGATCTGCCTCCCCTAATTTTTGGGTACGCAAGACAATTGCAAGATCACGATAAACCGGCATACCCCCTAAGTTACTAGAGGGGTAGGTCAGAGTTAGTTAGCGAACTGCTCGATTGATCGAGGAGATAACTGCTTTAAGGGCTGCGGTGGTGGTGCTGGGATCAATTCCCACTCCCCAGTAAACCTTACCTACGATCTCACACTCTAAATAGGCAGCCGCCTTTGCATCCCCACCAGCAGATAGTGCGTGCTCGTAATAATCT
Organism: Actinomycetota bacterium; assembly: GCA_016870895.1. GTDB lineage: Bacteria > Actinomycetota > Actinomycetes > Nanopelagicales > Nanopelagicaceae > Nanopelagicus. Next base: position 2,047 of record VGAA01000023.1, read on the forward strand.
AGCACTCGAAGATTTAATTTTGGTTCATGGCTATTAATAATTGCTACAAAAGCTGCAATTGGACCATTACCTTTGCCAGATAATTTCTTAGAAACCTGGTTATCAATTAACTCAATCGATAGATCAACATCTTGATCCATCTGTGAAGTTTGGGACAGGCCAGCTAATTTAAAGCGGCCCCATTGATTACTTTTTGCCGGTAGGTACTCATCCTCAAAGCTATGCCACATCGCCTCCGGTGAAACCTCACCACCCTCACTATCGGTAATTGATTGAATCACCTGGCTAAACTCAATTTGTAATCTACGAGGTAGATCTAATTGATGTTCATGTTTCATTAAATAGGCAACCCCACCCTTACCAGATTGACTATTTACTCTAACTACCGCCTCATAACTTCGACCAATATCCTTTGGATCAATTGGTAAGTATGGAACTGCCCAGGTGAAGTTATTTATATCAGCGCCAGCTGCTTTGGCATCTTTTTCCATATGTTCAAAGCCTTTTTTAATGGCATCTTGGTGAGAGCCAGAAAATGCGGTAAAGACTAAATCGCCACCATATGGGTGCCGCTCTGGTACACGTAATTGATTGCAGTACTCAACAGTTCGTCTGACCTCATCAATATCGGAGAAATCTATCTTTGGATCTATGCCATGGCTTAACAAATTAAGTCCAAGAGTAATTAGGCAAACATTTCCAGTTCGCTCGCCATTTCCAAAAAGTGTGCCCTCAATTCGATCCGCCCCAGCTAAGTAGCCCAGCTCTGCTGCTGCTACTCCAGTTCCGCGATCATTGTGTGGGTGCAAACTTAAAATAACTGAGTCGCGATACTTTAAGTTTCGATGCATCCACTCAATTGAGTCGGCGTAAATATTTGGTGTTGCCATTTCAACTGTGGCTGGCAAATTGATAATTGTTTTCCAGGCTGGTGTTGGTTGCCACACATCATTTACCGCATTACAAACCTCAAGGGCAAACTCAAGTTCAGTACCAGTATATGACTCAGGTGAGTACTCAAATGAGACTAATGTGCCTGGAACTGTTTTAACTAAATCTAAACAGATTTGGGCGCCATCGGTGGCAATCTTTTTAATACCCGCTTTATCTTGGCCAAAAACTACTCGGCGCTGCAAAGTTGAGGTTGAGTTATATAGATGAACTATCGCCTGCTTTGATCCTTTGATCGATTCAAAGGTGCGCTCAATCAATGGTTTTCTAGCTTGGGTTAAAACTTGAATCACTACATCATCTGGAATTAATTTATCCTCAATAATTTTGCGAATAAAATCAAAATCAGTTTGGCTAGCTGCTGGAAAGCCAACCTCAATCTCTTTAAAACCCATCTTTACTAACAACTTAAACATGGCAAGTTTACGATTAGCATCCATTGGATCAATCAAGGCTTGATTGCCATCTCGTAAATCAACGGAGCACCATTTTGGTGCTTTACTCATTGCTTTACCTGGCCAGGTGCGATCATCAAGTGAGCCATTATTTGGAAATGGATTAAATCTTGCATACCGCGATATCGGCATTTTAGAAGCGCTTTGTTCTGGAAAGTTACTCATTTTATTTCTTCTCCTCGTCGGTTAAATGTGGTCTACCGGTGCGACCAACCTCCGCGACGAGGGGACCGGTTACTTGGCCCCGCCGCGGCGAGTAAGAAGAAGTGAAGACAGGCGTAATGAAGCATTTAGTTGAAGTGACACACCTGTCGTTAACATGGCTTAAGGCTAACTTATCTAAAGTAAATAAACCAAATTTGACCATAAAACTCATTTTAATTATGCATAAAACTGCTTATCCTTAACAGATGAGCATTACCGAAAACAAGCCATTCTCAGCCCCTAGGCCAAAGGAGTATGCCCAAATTCCAGAGCCAATTTTTCGCTCGGCTTGGAAAAAAGATTCAAAGTTGCCAGGTCCTTCTCCAATACTTTCAGATCTAATCACGGCAACATTTATGATCAATACGCCAAAGTTTTTACTTAAGATGCAACGAAAATACGGCCAAACCTGTTCTTTCTTTTTATCCAGAAGATTATTTATTGGTGCATTCGCACCCGAAGCAGTTCATCAAGTAACTGTTGCGCAACAACATAATTTTGTTAAGGGCGTTGGTTTTGCTCGGATGCGTAAGGTTTTAGGTGAAGGCTTATTAACCAATGAGGAACCAATTCATCTAGCGCATCGAAGAATGATGCAACCACCATTTCACCATGGAAATTTAGACTCCTATGTAGCCTTGATGCATCAATTAATTGAGCAGCACACAAATAATTGGCAGGATAAAAATGAGATCAAATTAGCGCCAGAGATGATGGCATTAACTCTAGAAATCGTCAGTAGATGTTTATTTGGTTTAGATTCTGCGCAATATACAAGTGCGATCGCAAGCTCAATGGAGGTGGCAATTGATCGAATCGAACGAACTATGTTGCCCGGACTGGAGCGCTTTGATAACTCAGCGATTAAGTACTTTAAATCCTTTGAACAGGCCTCTGACCGCTTAGTTGATATTGCTGAATCAATTATTAAAAAGCGGATTGAAAGTGGCGAGAAAAAGGATGATGACTTACTAGGAATTTTATTGCAGATGCAAGATCAAATCTCAAAGGAGCATATCCGAGATGAGGTATTAACCTTAATTTTAAGTGGCCATGAAACTACAGCAAATGTTATGAGTTGGGCTTTTTCATACCTTTCTAAAAATCCAAAGGTTAGATTAATGTTAGAGAAAGAGGCAGATGAGGCAAAGTGGATTACCGAGCATCGCACCCCGACCTATCAAGAGTTGGAGGAGAGCTCACCAGTTGCCTCAGCTATCTTGCAAGAGACCATGCGGCTTGCGCCGCCAGTTTGGGTAGCACCAAGAATTGCAACGGTTGATTGCCAAATTGCGGGGGTAAATATTCCAAAGGGAGCTCATGTATTAGTTAGTCAGTATGTAACGCATAGAGATCCAAAGTACTTTCCAAATCCAGAGAGCTGGCA
>VGAA01000024.1 GCA_016870895.1 Actinomycetota bacterium
GCGCGATCAAAAGCATCTTCACTAGCAGTTCTAGCTGCCACAGCTCGAGCAGATGCCATACCAAATGATTCTTTATATAGACGGCCATCAGAATCTTTTCTTAAATCACTTGGGGATTCATATGTACCAGCAAACCAAGACCCAATCATTACTTGTGAAGCACCAGCCGCCAGGGCTAGCGCAACATCTCGTGGGTGCCTTACACCACCATCTGCCCAAATACTTTTCCCATACTTCTTAGCCTCAGTTGCGCACTCCAGCACTGCAGAAAATTGTGGACGGCCCACACCAGTTTGCATACGAGTGGTACACATGGCGCCAGGTCCTACGCCAACTTTAATTATGTCAGCACCTGCCTCAATCAACTCTTTAGTTCCGGCAGCAGTTACTACATTGCCAGCCACGATTGGCACTTTAGGATTTAGCGCCCTAATAGTTTTTAACGCCTCTACCATTTTCTTTTGATGTCCATGGGCGGTATCTACAACCAATACATCAGCACCAGCTGCCAATATTTGTTTTGCTTTACTAGCTACATCGCCATTAATACCAACCGCTGCTGCCACCTTTAACTTACCCTTGCTATCTAGGGCTGGCTGATACATAGTGGCACGTAATGCGCCAGTTCTAGTAATAATTCCAATCAATTTTCCAGCCTTATTAATTACTGGTGCTAGCTTGCGGCGCTGTTGAGTTAAGAACTCAAACGCCTCCTTTGGGCTGACATCATCTCTTAGCGTGACCAAATCTTTAGACATGATTTTGTTTAACTGGGTAAATCGATCAACATTTTCACAATCTGCCTCAGTAACAATTCCTACTGGGGCATTATCTTCCACCACAATTAATGCACCATGAGCTCGTTTAGTTATTAAATCAATCGCATCTGCCACAGTTTCATATGGATTTAGCGTTACTGGGGTGTCAAAAATAATATGTCTAGATTTAACCCAACTAATTACATCAGCAACAATTTCAAAGGGGATATCTTGGGGGATAACCGCCATGCCACCTCGGCGAGCCACAGTCTCTGCCATGCGTCGACCACTAATTGCTGTCATATTGGCAACTACTAAGGGAATTGTGGTACCAGTGTTATCAATTGCAGTTAAATCAACATCCATTCGACTTGCTAATTGCGAATAGGAGGGAACCATAAAAACATCGTCATAGGTTAAATCGTGACTTGGAGTATTTATGAAACGCACGTGGGAAAACTATACTCGCTATATGCACGCTTTTAAAAATCTAGATTACCTCTCACCTCTGCGTAAGCAGCCAGTTTTAAGCGTGCACATAGTTTGCCTAGGTAATATTTGCCGCTCACCGATAGCAAATGCAGTACTGCTGGATGCAGCAAAGGATTTGACCACACCCAAGGTCAAAGTTGATAGCTCAGGAACTGGAGCTTGGCATGTGGGGCAAGATGCAGCTGAGTACTCAAAGCAGGTTTGGCAGGAGGCTGGGTATGAGTATGAGCATATTGCTAAACAATTTAAATCAGATTTTTTCCAAAAACATGATCTGATTTTGGCAATGGATTTAAGCAACCGAAGCAATTTATTAAAATTTGCCCAAAGTGAAAGTGATAAGAATAAGATCATAATGTTTACCTCATTTGATCCTGGTAAATCTCAGATAGACCCAGATGGTAAAGATGGCAACCTACTTTCAGTACCAGACCCCTACGGAGGGTCGATCGAGCAGTTCCAATCGGTGCTTAAGATTATTGAACAGGCTGCAACTGGCTTTGTTACCTGGGTGCGTTCCTAAGTATTTCTCGCCATACATACAGGTTGAACTGCTAGGGTTATTAGGTAGTTTCTTAAGTATCGACCTAGGTAGTGAAAGGTGAAACTTGTCAGATCACTCAGAGGGTGAAGATAACTCAGAAGAGATAATTACCGAAGAGATGCTTTGGGAAAAGATTCCTGAAGTGCAAGGTTTAGATAGAGCAAATACTTATTATGAACTTAGTGCGCGAATCTATGCCCGAGGTCAATATGATGAAGCGCTAGCGTTGGCCGAGACTGCGCGAGATATTTATGCAGATTTGGGTGCGATTGCACCGGCAGAAGGATTAGCTCAAGCATATTCTGCAATTGGTTACAACCTAAATCAATTAAAGCGAATGAATGAAGCGGCAACAGCTATGAGTAAGGCGGTTGAATTATTACGTGAGACCAAATCACCAATGGCGATTGAACTTGCCTGCACCTTAGGTGAGTGGTGGTATGGCTCAAAGGAGTATGAAAAAACTATTGAATGCATGAATCAATGCGTGCAGGAACACCTAGTTGATGGCAATGATTCTGGAGCAGCAAATGATTTACATTTAATTGGATGTGCTTATCGTGAAAGAAAAAATTACCAGAAAGCATTAGAGGCATTTAAGGAATCAAGAGCGCTATTTAAAAAATTAAAAGAGGTTATCAATGTTGCAAGATGTGATCAAAAAATCGCTCATTGCCTAACGGAGTTAGGTGATGCCGAAGGAGCATTGATCGCTGCCCAAAAATCACTTGATGTTTTTGTTACCGCCCATGATCACCGCCGGGAAACCTACTCATCCTTTGAATTAGGAAAGGCGCAACTTGCAGCAGGTTATTATGAAGAGGCGTTGATGACTTTAGAAAATGTCTTAGAAAGTGTTACCGAGGCTGAGTTAAAAGATTTTGAGTTCATCATAGATATTGAGCGAAAAATTGCACTCAGCTTGAATAAATTAGAACGCGTGGATGAAGCAAATGAGATTATTCGCAGGTTAGATGCAGTAACTGAGGTAATTGACGAAAATTAATTTTTCGGATGGTTAATCGGGTTTAGGTGTTGCACCGCCCAGGCATACATAGCAATCGCACCAGCTGCTGAGGCATTCATTGATCTAGTTGAGCCGTACTGAGAGATAGCCAGCACAACTGAACATACCGCCACCGCCTCATCACTCATTCCTGAACCCTCTTGGCCAAAAAGCATTACACACCTTTTAGGCAGATCAGCACTTTCTAACTGCTTTGATACCTCTAGATTATCTATACCAATAATTGGTAAATTTTCTTTATCACACCAAGCTTTAAACTCATCCACCGTTGCATGGTGGTGAACAGTTAAGTACCTATCTGTGACCATTGCGCCACGTTTATTCCAATCGCGCTTACCAACTATATGAACAGCAGCCACATTAAATGCGTTTGCAGTTCTTACAATTGATCCAATATTTAAATCATGTTGCCAATTTTCAATCGCAATTTGTAGTTCATGTCGCTTAGTGTCTAAATCTGCAACAATTGATTCAATTTTCCAATATCGATACTTATCGAGAACATTTCTTCGATCACCATGCTCAAGCAGCTGCGGATCAAAGTGATTATCGGTTGGCCATGGTTTAGAGTGTGGCCCTACACCAACTACCTGGTAGAACTCACCAGGACCGATCGATGATTCACTCATGAGCAAACCTTAAGGGCTAAGGAGCATTAATGAAAAAGTCTTGGCTTCCGGCCTACTTAGCACTCGGCTTTGTTTGGGGTTGTTCATTTATTTTTATTGAATTAGGACTGGTGTTTTTATCACCATTTGGCGTGACTTTTGTGCGCTGTGCGTTAGGCGCAATCACTTTAATAATTTTTGCTAAAGCTAGAAAAGCTGAGCTACCAAAAGGTAAATCTATTTGGAAAAAATTATGGGTAGTTGCGATGTTGCTCAATGTTGTGCCTGGTGTGTTATTTGCCTTTGCCCAACAATATATAACATCAGCTTTAGCTGGCATTATTAACGCGACCACTCCACTTATGACATTAATTTTTATGTTATTAATTTTTAGAGAAGAAAAAATTAAGCGCGAACAAGTTTATGGCCTGCTAATTGGCGCACTGGGAGTAATGACGGTGGTGGGGGTGTGGAAAGAATTAGGTGGTAATCAACTCATTGGCGTAATTGCATTATTAATAGCAGTCTCCTGTTACGGTGCCTCTTATCCTTACTCCACAAGAAATGTTATTCCATTGGGATTAAAGCCAGAGGCATTAGCTACAGGTCAATTATTAATGGCCACTATGACTCTATTGCCATTTTTTATATTTGATGGTTTCTCCAGTAATAATTACGCAACTAAATCTATTATTGCCATGTTATGCCTTGGGATATTTGGCAGCGGATTTGCTTATATATGGAATTTTTCAGTTACAGCAGCAGCTGGTAGTGCTATTGGCAGCACGGTTACATACATAACACCAGTGGTGGCGGTAATTGTTGGCTGGCTTTATTTAAATGAAGAGATTGCTTGGCATGAACCAGTCGGTGCCCTAGTTGTCATAATCGGAGCACTACTTTCACAAGGTAGACTCAATCGATGGGCAAAAATTAAGTGAAGAAAATACTTATTTCAGTACTGATTATTACCTCACTTGGAGTTGAATCCTCAAGTGCATCGGTTGTCTTACCGCAATCATTTTTTAATCATGTGAATTCAAGATTTTTATCAAATCCTGGCGTAGTTTTAATGGATCAGAGTAATAGTGAAATCATTTATCAAAATGATGCCATCAAACCCCGAACACCCGCTTCGGTACTTAAAATATTCTCCACTGCTGCAATTGCATTAACTTTAGATACTAAGACTACATTTCAAACCTCCCTATATAAGACAGATAAAAAAGGGGTATTTGTACTTTTGGGCGATTACGATCCTTGGATAACCTCAAGTATTAGAAATCGCGAGGCAAATAATCGAGCGTATCTGCCCAAGC
>VGAA01000025.1 GCA_016870895.1 Actinomycetota bacterium
ATGCAAATAACTAAGATTAATCGAGTAGGATCTTTCTGTGATTAATACCAGAGTTGACCTCTCGCCATCTCAAATTGAACATTTAAAAACTTTAGTTTCAGGCACTGTTAGTACTAACGAAACTATTCTCGACCAACACGGAAGAGATGAATCAGCAATTCCACCGGTCCGACCATCAGCAGTTGTTGTGCCACGTAGCACAGAAGAGGTTTCTAAAGTACTTAAGTACTGTAATACTGAGAAAATCCCAGTTGTCGCATTTGGAGCTGGCTCATCTTTAGAGGGGCATGTGCTGCCTCTATTTGGTGGTATCTCTTTAGATTTAACAGAAATGAATAAAATTATTGAAATTAAACCTGATGACCTAGTTGTAAGAGTTGAGCCAGGTGTTCATCGAATGGCGCTAAATGAAAAACTTGCAACACAAGGCTTATTTTTTTCAGTAGATCCTGGCGCAGATGCCACATTAGGTGGCATGGCATCTACTGGTGCTGCTGGTACAACTACTGTCCGTTATGGCGCTATGCGAGACAATGTTTTAGCTCTAACTGCAGTAATGGCCGATGGCACAGTGATAAAAACTGGTCGAGAGACTAGAAAGTTATCTGCTGGTTATGATTTAACTAGGTTACTAGTTGGATCTGAAGGCACACTTGCTGTAATTACTGAGTTAACTCTAAGAGTTTTTGGTATTCCTGAAAAAATGGCGGCAGCCATCGTTCGCTTTCCGACCCTCTCAGATGGGGTCACGGCAGCAACTGCAATTGTTAGATCTGGCATCGCAATTGCACGATGTGAATTTCTAGATGCAAAATGTATTAAAAATGTTAACTCACATGATGGGTTGAATCTTTCAGAGATGCCTACATTATTTTTTGAATTCCATGGTTCACCTGTTGGTGTGGCAGAGGATGCTAAATCTGTGAAAGAGATTGTGGAAGAGTTTGGTGGCTCAGAGTTTGAATGGACAGCAGATGAAGGAGCTCGCCGAAAATTATGGCAAGCCCGCCATAATGCTTATTGGGCTGGTATCGCAGCACATCCAGGTAAGCGTGCAGTAAGTACTGATGCCGCCGTACCACTTTCAAAACTTTCAGAGGCGGTACAAATTGCAGAACAAATTCTTTCAAAACACCCTTATCCATTTTCCATTTTAGGTCATGTTGCAGATGCAAATTTTCATTGCTTTATTGTCACTGATCCAGCAAAGCCAGAAGAATTAGAAGATGTAAGACATATAACCCATGAAATAACGATGAAAATGATTGAAATGGGCGGGACCTGCACCGGAGAGCACGGGATTGGCTCGGGCAAGATCGCAGCTTTAATCGAAGAAACTGGAGCTCCTGCCGTTAGTATTATGAAATTGATTAAACAGACTTTAGATCCAAACAATATTTTGAATCCAGGAAAGGTATTTAACTAAATGAGTATGGCCGTTTGGGAAATAACCATTGCAGTCCTACTTGCTGTCTTAGCCTTTGACCTAGCACTTGCCATAATTCGAAGAAACAAAGATACCTCCATGCGAGAAGCTTCACTTTGGACCGCATTTTATGTAGGAGCGGCAATTGTTTTTGGTTATTCATTAGGTCAATGGAGTGAATCTCAAGCAAGAAATGAGTTTTTTGCTGGCTGGATAACTGAGTACTCCCTTTCGGTAGATAATCTATTTATTTTTATTTTAATCCTTGCTAGATTTCAAATTGATAAAAAGAAACAGCAGTTAGTACTTCTTGCCGGAATTGCAATGGCGCTAGTTTTAAGAGGTATTTTTATTGCACTAGGTGCTGCAGCGATTGATCGGTACTCCTGGGTTTTCTATATATTCGGTGCATTTCTTATATATACGAGCTATAAGTTGTTTACTGAAGATGAAGAAAAAGAATGGAAAGAAGGCAGGGTAATTTTATGGTTAAGGAAAAGAGGGGCCTCTTCATTAACTATAGTTTTAGTAGCAATTGCCTTTACAGATCTAATTTTTGCCCTAGATTCAATTCCTGCAATTTTTGGACTAACTAAAGATCCATACATAGTATTTACTGCAAATGCATTTGCATTGATGGGTCTGCGACAACTTTATTTCTTACTCGGTGGATTAATGGATAAGTTAATCTATTTAAATGAAGGACTATCGGTAATTCTTGGATTTATTGGAGTAAAGTTAGTGTTAGAGGCAGTTCATGGCGGTGGAACTCACAAATTATTAGGGATAGAAGTTCCTGAAATCTCAACGCAATTTTCTTTAGGAGTCATACTTATCACCCTGATTATTACAGTTATTGCAAGTCTAGTTAATACTTCTAAATCAAAGGTGGCAGAATAGCCCTTATGAGTGAGGGTGAAAATAAGGTTCAAGTTTTTGAACCCCATAAATCAAAGCTGCCTCCGCTTAGACCTTACCTAAGGGATTTTTGGCAGCGTAGAGAGTTTGCGACTGAGTTATCAAAGTTTTCCGATAAAGCTGAGTATTTAGAGTCTCGACTTGGAAATGTTTGGTTAGTGCTAAATCCATTATTTCTTGCGATTATTTACTTCTTGCTTGTAACCATAATCCAAGGTGGCAGAGGAGGCTTGGGTGGTTTCACTACTTTATGCCATATTTTAATTGGACTTTTTACATTCTACTTTGCACAAAACTGTATTACCTTAGGTGCACAATCAATTACCTCTGGCGGTAAATTAATTTTAAATCAAGCTTTTCCTAGATCGCTGCTTCCGTTATCAAGTGCGATTAGTGCTTTTAGGCAGTTTTGGCCAACAATTCCAGTTTATATCTCAATTGTAGTAATTGGTAAATTAACAATTAGTGACACAACTATTCCTGGCCTTACCTGGAATTATCTTTTAGTGCCTTTTCTATTTATTATTTTGGCAATAACTAGTTTTGGATTAGCACTTTTATTTGCAACATTGAATGTGTATTTTAGGGATACTACAAAGTTACTCTCTTATATTATGAGGATTTGGCTATACGCATCTCCAGTACTTTGGCAACCAGATATGCTCTCTGGTGCGTATCGGGTAATACTTTATATCAATCCACTAGGCCCAATACTGTCTGCAAACTCTAGTATTTGGATTGATGGTGCGACTCCAACACTTTCACAAATCATTGGATGCCTAGTCTGGGCTCTTATTGCATTTATTTTTGGTGGATATTTCTTTATATCAAGGGAGCGTGATTTTGCCGTCCGCATCTAGTAAAGAAGTTACGATGCCAGATAGTTTGGCGGTACAAATTGAGAATCTTTCAATTAGTTATAAAATTAATGTCGAGGCAAAAAAGACTTTGAAAAATGCTTTGATGCGTGCCAGCCGTGGGGAAAGAATTAGAACTAAAACAGTCGAGGCGGTAAAAAATTTATCTCTTGATGTTCCACATGGATCTGTATTAGGAATTGTGGGCGCAAATGGTGCTGGGAAATCAACACTGATGCGCTCAATAGCTGGCATATTGCCACCAACAAGTGGACGAATCTTAGTAAATGGAAAAATTTCGACATTGCTTGCACTTGGAGTGGGATTTAATAAAGCTTTATCTGGGCGCGATAACATTATTTTAGGTGGCTTAGCAGCCGGTATGAGTCGAGATGAAATTGAGTCTCAAACAGAGACCATCGCGCAATTTGCTGACTTGCCTAATGGATTTATTGATATGCCGGTAAGAACTTATAGCTCGGGTATGTATGGCAGAGTTGCATTTTCAGTTGCGGTAAATATGACACCAGATATCTTGCTAGTTGATGAGGCTTTATCTGCTGGTGATGCTGCTTTTAAAGAAAAATCTTTTAACAAAATTAGAGAACTTTGCCAAGAGGCCCGAACGATTTTGATTGTTTCTCATGC
>VGAA01000026.1 GCA_016870895.1 Actinomycetota bacterium
ATCACATTCAATGGTGTGATATCTATGGAAAAGCGGTTAGATCCCGTGATCTTGTAACTGGAAATATCGATGAGTACTTTTCTGAACAACATATTGGATTTCAAATTCCAAGAAGTAAGGGCGGTGAAATTTTAGGAACAGCAGATGGGCCAGTGCTGCGAGATAAAGATGGCCAAATCCATAAGTTGCCCACTAGAGCTGATGTGAATGGCGACAACCAATCTGGGGTGATTCGCTGGAATGATGCCAAGGTTTGCCCAGATGGAAATTTATTTTTAGGATCGATGGCATATGAAAATCAAAGTGATCAAGGTGCTTTTTATCGATTAAGTAAAGATGGCAAAAGATTAGAGCGTTTGTTTGGTTCGGTGGGAATCTCAAATGGCATGGATTGGTCGGTAGATCTAACTCGAATGTTTTATATCGACACCTTATCTATGCGGGTAGATCTCTTTGATTATGAAAATGGTCAAATCTCAAATCGCAGGCCATTAGTTCAAATATCCGATGGCATGGGATTTCCAGATGGTATGTGCTCTGATGCAAATGACAATCTTTGGGTGGCTTTTTGGTTGGGATCTTGTGTTAGATGTTTTGATGGTAAAACTGGGAAACAATTAGATGAGATTAAATTACCTGCCCAAAAAGTAACCTCATGTGTTTTTGCAGGTGAAAAATTAGATAAATTAGTTATTACCTCAGCGGTTGGAAATCCTGGTGAGCAAATGGATTTAGAGCAATACCCACAATCAGGATTTACCTTTATTGCATCCCCAGGAGTGGTTGGAAAAAAGACAACACTTTTTGGTGCTTAATTGAGCACTGATCTATTTACCTTCGGCGAAGCTCTCTCAGTTTTTATCTCAACTGATACCGAATCAGTAATGAGCGCTAATAATTATCAGAGAGTTACCGCTGGAGCTGAGGCAAATGTTGCGGTAGCAGTTTCAAGGTTAGGGTTAAAAGCCCAATTCTTCTCTAGATTTGGCACCGATCAATTAGGTTCAGTAATGATAAAAGATATTGAATCCGAGGGTGTTGATGTCTCGCTCATCAAAAGGGTTTCCGCTTTTTCAGCGGCGATGGTAAGAAATCCAGGCAGGACAGAACCAGTTGAGATTAGTTATTTAAGAAAAGGCTCTGCAGCATCCACGATAGAACCATCTGACATTTTAGATTCTTATATCTCATCAGCTAGGTGGGTTCACACAACTGGCATTACCTGTGCTATTTCAAAAACTGGTGCCGATACGGTGAAGGTAGCACTTGATAAGGCAAGAGCTTTGGGGGTTAAATCTAGTTTTGACTTAAATCTACGGCGAAAGTTATGGAGTGAGAGCGAAGCTAAAGTTGTGTTAGAGCCACTTGCTTCTAATGTTGAATTATTAATTGGTGGCGAGGATGAGTACCAGGCAATATTTGGTTTTAGTGATGTGAAAAAAGTCTTAGCTGATGCAAATATAAGGGGTTGTAAGATTGCGGTAATGACAAAGGGTGATCAAATTTTAAGGTACTCAATTAACGGAGAGTATGGTGAGATAACTCCACCCAAAGTTATCTCAGTTGATCCAGTCGGTTCGGGGGATGCCTTTACCGGCGGGACAATCGCCGGATTACTAAGTGGCTTAAGCCCTGAAAAAGCTTTAACTCAAGGAAGTATTTGTGGTGCATCGGTTGCAAGTATGTTTGGGGACTGGACCGGTATACCAAGAGGAAAAGCTGGTGTTGTTGATCCCGAAGTTTTAAACAAGTTAAGGAGCTCACCGTGAAAGCATTAGATACATTGCTTCAAGAGAAGATGATGACTTTAGTTAGGGCAAATTCACAAAGTGAAGGTCAAGCCTTAGCTGATGCATTAGTTGAGGCGGGGGTAAAAGTAATAGAGATAACTTTAACTACACCTGGTGCTTTAAAAATTATTGCCAATTTATTAAAACACAAAGGTTTACTGGTAGGCGCTGGCACAGTAAGAACTGTTAAAGATGTGAAGAAAGTTGAAGACATCGGCGCTAAATTTATTGTCTCCCCAGATACAAATGAGGATGTAATCATCGCAACTAAAAAATTAAAATTGGTATCAATGCCAGGTGTTTGCACGCCAACTGAGGTGGCAATCGCCGAGGAGAGCGGCGCTGATATTCTGAAACTTTTTCCTGCGGCGATTTTAGGGCCAGGACATTTAAAAATGTTACGAGAGCCCTTTCCAAATAATCGCTGGTGTCCAACAGCTGGAATCACCCTAGAGTCTGTGCCCAAATGGTTTGAAGCAGGTGCTGATCTAATTGGTCTAGGTGGGCCTATTACTAAGGGTGGAGTGGCAAAAGTTAACGAAAATGTAATCGCTTTCCGTAATGCAATTAATGAGGCTAGTAAGGTAGTTTATCGACATGAAGTTAGCCAATAAACATATTTTTGTAACTGGCGGAGCCAAAGGAATTGGTGAAGCAATTGTTAGGGATGCTGCAGCTGAATCTGCATATGTAACCTTTATAGATATCGATGATAACGCTGGCAATAAATTAGCCGCAGAGTTAACATCAAAGGGTAAAAAAGTCGCCTATTTTCATGCCGATGTGGCTGATTTTGAACAATTAAAAAAAGCATTTGAATCTGGAGTAAGTAAATTTGGTGAAATTACAGGTGTAGTAAATAACGCTGGCGTTAATTCCCATGCAGATCCTGTGACCATGACAGATAAAGAGTGGGATGATTTCTTTGCAATTGATATGAAACCAGTTTGGCTTACTGCGAAATTAGCCTTACCTGCAATGCGAAAAGCCAGACATGGCTCAATTGTAAATATCTGTTCAATTCATGGCCGCCTAACCTATCCAGGTTTTTTTCCGTATGGCGCAGCTAAATCTGCAGTTCTTGGCTTAACTAGAAATTTAGCATTAGATGAAGGCAAGCATGAGATTAGAGTTAATGCTGTGTCACCAGGATATATTCTGACCGACTTAACAAAAACCTGGCTAAGTGGAGAGTCTGGCCGGCTTGATCGAGCAAATTCAATTCAACCGCTCGGCCGAATGGGAGAGCCATTTGAAATAGCTAAGGTAGTTACATTCTTACTTTCCGATAAATCCACCTATGTCAGCGGATCTGATTGGGCAGTTGATGGTGGATTAGGAGCAAGATCTGCATGATATTAAAAGGTGAGCATTTATTCATTACAGGTGGGGCTGCTGGAATTGGTGAAGCCTTAGTTTTAGGTGGCGTAAATGAAGGCGCAAAAGTTTCCTTTGTAGATATCGATGATGAAAAAGGCAATGCACTCGTTGAGAAATTAACTAAAGCAGGACATAAAGTTCAATTCACCCACGCAGATGTATCTAAATTTGAAACCTTTAAAGCAGGATTTGATAAGTTAGTTTCAAACTTTGGTCCAGTAACTGTTGCAGTTTCAAATGCTGGTAGAAATTCATATGCAGATGCTGTGGAGTATGCCGAGAGTGAATGGAATGATTTCTTTGCGCTAGATTTGAAATCTAGTTGGTATTTAGCAAAGTTATGTCTGCCTGAGATGAGAAAAGCTAAATATGGCTCAATTGTTAATATTTCATCTATCCATGGTCGTATGTCTAGGCCAAATTTCTTTCCTTACTCTGCGGCAAAGGGTGGAATCATCGGTTTATCGCGAAACCTAGCTCTCGATGAGGGTAGGTATGGAATTAGAGTTAATTCAGTATCACCTGGTACTAC
>VGAA01000027.1 GCA_016870895.1 Actinomycetota bacterium
TAAACTAGTTACAAAAGCTACTGCAGCAATTGTTGATAAAGATAGGGATGGTCGACGCAGTTTAGTTAACTCAGCTTTTATTACATTAATCATCAATTAACCGTCATTTCAAAAAATGTTTCTTCTAAGGTAGGTCTAATTGATGTCAATGAAGTTAATGTGATTCCGGCAGCAAAGGCAGCTCTATTTAATTTTGCTGCAAAATTTGCATCAGCGCTAGCCTCAACTAAATCATCTTTTATCTTTGACTTTAGTCCTATTTCTTGTGCAATTTGATTGAGTTTTACAAGGTCATTTTGATTTTCTGGCTTAGCTAAAATTAATGGTTTTTGTGCTATTAATAGATCGCTGGTTTTCCCAGAAAAAATAACATTTCCTTGCCTTAGCATTACCAGATAATCGCTAATCATCTCTATCTCTGATAACAAGTGTGAAGAGACAAATATGGTTGTACCGTTATCGGCCAGCTTGCGTAATAGAGTTCTTACTTCCTGTATTCCTGCCGGATCAAGCCCATTTGTTGGTTCATCAAGTATTAACAATTTTGGATTAGGTAAAAGTGCTGCAGCTATTCCCAATCTTTGCTTCATGCCCAATGAATAGGTCTTAAATTTTGAATCACCTCTATCACCTAGATCAACTATTTCAAGAAGTTTTTGAATTTGATCGGTAGAGAATCCACCTAGCTTTGCTAGTACCGCTAGATTTTGTTTTCCCGTTAATGCCGGATAAAAAGCCGGCCCTTCAATCATTGCTCCAACTTTTGGCAAATATTTTTCTGGTTTGGTAATCGACTCACCCAATACATGACCGCTGCCGGTACTTGGCGTTATTAAACCAAGCAACATTCTAATTGTTGTAGTTTTGCCCGAACCATTTGGTCCAACAAATCCACAAATACTTCCCATAGGCACTTCAAAATTTGCATGCGATAGCGCCATTCGGTCACCATATTTTTTAGATAAATCGGCAACATCAAGTGCAAGAGGGGAGGACATGAGAAAAATTATCTCACTAAAGATGGTGAAAACTACTTAAGCAATACACCAATTACTAATAAAAATGAGTAAATACTGAGAAAAATTATCGATGCTTGGAATAACTTCCCAGCATTAACCTCAGATGGTGCTTTTGTAAGTTTCATTAATTGTATTTTCCACCCGATAATAAGAAATAGTGAAGCAAGTAACACCCACAGTGAAAGTTTGGCTGATGTAATTACCAGTATTGAAATAACTACCATAAGTGATGAGTGAAACCACATCTGTTTGATCACAGTTTTCATGGGAGCTACTGAGGGCAACATGGGTATGGCAGCAGCTGAATAATCATCTTTATATCTCACCGCTAATGCCCAAAAGTGTGGTGGGGTCCAAAAAAAGATAAGCAAGAAAAAAAGCCATGAGGTTAAAGTTAAGGTGTTGGTAACTGCTGCCTGACCAATTAAAGCTGGCATGCAACCAGCAATCCCGCCCCAAACAATATTTTGTGAAGTCCTAGTTTTTAAGGCCAAGGTGTAGCCAAGTACATAAAAAATTATTGCCCCAGCAGTAAGTGCTGCCGCTAAAAATGTAGTGAAATAAAAGAATATAAGTAAAGAAAGAATGCAAATAAATGTTGCAAAAACTAGGCCACTTGTTTTTGAAATTTCACCCGTTGCAATAGGCCGATTGGAGGTGCGTTTCATTAATTGATCAGATTTGGATTCAATCACCATATTAAAAGCATTAGCACCGCCTGCAGCCAAAGTTCCGCCAAGTAAAGACCAAATTGTTATCGCGAGGTCTGGCATGCCATTTGAAGCCAAAAACAATGCTGGAACTGTTGTAACTAAGAGTAGTTCTACAACTCTTAATTTCATTAGTGAAAGATATTTTTTCATTGACCCTAACTCTACCCTTGCTAACTTAACAAATAATTACTGAGTTGTAGTAAACGGGGTGCTTTCCGGAGTTGGTGGTGTTATACCTGTCACAGGCGGCTGAGTAATTGTGCCAAGCATTCGATCTATCGCCCTACGAGCTGCATCTTGCCGACTTCTAGTTCTGCCAACATCATCAGCTAAAACTACAAATACATAATCCTTTTCACCTGCAGTTGCAAAACCTGCCAACGAAACAGTTCCTTTGATTGATCCTGTTTTTGCTCTGACTAATCCAATTGCTTGGGGCGCTGTCTCAACAAATCTACTGGATAATGTGCCAGACTCACCACTAATTGGTAAGTAGTCGTAAATAGGTTTCAGCCTTGGATCAATCTTTACCTTTAATAATAATTGAGAAACAGTATTTGGTGAAACCTTATTTTTATTGCTTAATCCTGAACCATCAATAAATCTCATACCAGTTGTGTCTACGCCCAGCTCTGAAATCTTACTTTGAATTGTTTGATTTAAACCTTCCCCAGTAAGTGGGTAACCACTTTTCCTAGCGGCTAGCATGGTTAATTTTTGCGATAAGACATTGTCACTATAAAGCAGAGCAAATCTAATCATCTTCTCAAGAGGTGGTGATTCAATACTTGCTATTTTTTCAGTAATTAATGATTCAACCTCAACATCCTTACCAATTGGTTTGTATGCCACAGAAGCGCGTCGCTTTAACGCCTTTTTTGCCTGATAAATATCAGAGCCACTAACACCCTTATAAATTAAAGTGATTTTCTTTAGCTTTTTATTTGAAGCAAAGGCCGCCTTAATTAGCTTGGGCAGATACGCTCGATTATTTGCCTCGCGATTTCTAATACTTGAGGTTATCCAAGGATCGTAATCGCCCAAAAGTACAAATACCCCTTTTTTATCTGTCTTATATAGGGAGGTTTGAAATGTTGTCTTAGTATCTAAAGTTAATGCAATTGCGGCAGTGGAGAATATTTTAAGTACCGAAGCAGGTATTCGGGGTTTGACAGCATCATTTTGATAAATGATTTCACTGTTACTTTGATCAATTAAAACTACGCCAGGATTTGATAAAAATCTTGAATTTACATGATTAAAGAATGATTGCGGTAAGACAACCGATGCACTTGAGGATTCAATTCCAAGTGAGGTAATAATCAGTACTGCAATGAGTATTTTTTTCATTTAATTTTTACCCATCGATTGAGTCTGCCTTGTGAAAGTAGTGCTCCAATTATGACAACTAGGGCACCTACTGGTTCATGCCAAGCAATCTCTTCATTTAAATAAAGCCAGCCAACAATTACCGCCACCACTGGTGTTATGTATGTAACCGTGCTGCCAATAGCACTACCAGCTGCTGCTGTAACTGAAAAATTCC
>VGAA01000028.1 GCA_016870895.1 Actinomycetota bacterium
TCAAACTCCTTTAATGGCAGGGAGGTGGCTGCGCCATTAATCATTACTAAGTGTCGATCAATATCAATACTGATGGGACCGGCGGTAATTACCCCACTTACCTCAGGGGTAACCTCACCACCTTGTCTTCTGAGCACTGCCTTTATTCTGGCAACTAGCTCTGCCTTTGAGTATGGCTTAACAATGTAATCATCAGCGCCAAGCTCTAACCCCACCACCTTATCGACCTCAGTATCTTTTGCGGTGAGCATAATGATTGGAACTTGAGATTTTGCTCTAATTTGCCGGCAAACCTCAGTGCCAGAGATGATTGGAATCATTAAATCAAGGAGCACTAAATCAGGTAATACCTTCTCAAACTTTTCAAGTGCTTCCCGGCCATCTCTAGCGGTTTCAATTGTAAAACCCTCTTTGCTAAGTAATAACTCCAATGGGTCAATTACTGACTCCTCATCTTCGACAATTAAAATCTTTGTCATATTCCAGCACCTTCGTTAGCAATCGGTAATCTAATTGCAAAGGTACTACCTACGCCCATTGAGCTCCAAACCTTTACCTCACCACCATGATTTGTAATCACATGTTTAACGATTGATAAGCCCAATCCAGTGCCACCAGTTGCTCTAGATCTTGCCGGATCCACCCGATAAAACCGTTCAAAGATTCGATCTAGATTTTCCTCGGCAATTCCTAGACCTTGATCTTTTACTAAGATCTCAATTAGCCCATCATCTAACTTTGAACTAATTACTACATTTGTGCCCTCTGAGCTGTAATTGATCGCATTCTCCACCAGGTTATGAACTGCCATCACTAATTGCTCTCTATTGCCAACTACGACCGTATTTTGCACACCATCTAAATTAATCGAGATTTTTCTCGCTTCAGCTAATACCTCACACTGATCCACCGCCTCTGCGATTACATTGGAGATCTCAACATTATGTGCCATATCAAGTGGATCAGAATCTTGAATCTTAGATAAATTAATAATCTCTTTAACTAAATCATTTAAGCGAATAGTCTGGGTCTTAATTTTATTTGCAAATAAGACCACCTTCTCTGGCTCATCTTTTATCTCTAGCAGGGCATCTGAGTTTAAAGATAGAGCTTGAATTGGGGTTTTTAACTCATGGGAGATATTGGTAATAAAATCTCGTCTGATGGCATCAATTCGCTGTTTCTCACCCTCATCATCAATTATTACTAAGACTGAACCCACATTATCAATTAGGGCAGCTGTTATTTGTAGTTCACGTTTTCCCTCACCAATTTGACTACGTGCTACTTCAATTGATCCCTCTTGGGTTTTACCACTTTTTCTTACCACTCTAACTAATGCCAAAAGCTCCTCACTTAAAATCCTATTATCCTTAACTAAATTAAGTAATGAGATCTTGCTGGTCTCATATTTTATGAAGCCATTAGAATCTAAAATTATTGATTCTCGATCAAGTGCCCTTAACGCAGCAACTAACGAGGGTGCAACTGCACTAGATCTTTCTACCTTCTCGGCCTTTTTGCCTAGCCAGCTCATGTATTAATCGTATGGGTATTTTCACCATAAATTAAATGTGGTTTTAATGGAAAATACCCGCATTTGCCCACTGTTTACTTGGTATTAACCCTGGCCAGTAAATAAATGGCAAATACCAAGTATCCTTTGCCATATGCGCAATACCTTTCATGATGATTTAGATGCCATTACCGAGACCTTGGTGACTATGACCAATCTGGTCAAGGATGCAACTAAGGATGCAACTACAGCATTACTTACCGCTGATTTAGCGCTGGCGGAAAAGGTTATTAGCCAAGATGACTTAATTGATTCCATGCAGCATGAGTTAGATGCAAAAACAATTGTCTTACTTGCCACCCAACAGCCAGTTGCCTCAGATTTAAGAGCGCTAGTTACCTCTCTTCGCATGAGTGCTGATTTAGAGCGAATGGGCGATATGGCCCATCACATTGCTAAGTTGGCTAGATTGCGCTTTCCATCAACTTCAGTACCACCTGAAGCCTCATTAACCATTGAGGAGATGGGTCGGGTGCTGGGCTTAATAATTGATAAATTGGTAAAGATCATTAAAGAGCGCGATCTTAAGGATGCCATGCAACTTGCAATTGATGATGATGAGATGGATAAATTACATCGCAAATTGATTCAATCTCTGATTAGTAAGGATTGGCCACATGGGGCAGAGTCGGCAATCGATCTAACTCTTCTTGGTAGGTATTATGAAAGATCAGCCGATCATGCCGTCTCTATTGCAAGACGCGTACACTACCTAGTTACTGGTAGTTATCAACAAAAGTTAGATTAATTACTCTTTACTTTTTGCCTTGATTTGCTACCGCCTCAATCGCTGCTTTTGCAGCAATTGGATCTAAATACTCACCACCTTTTTTAAGTGGCTTAAAGTTAGAATCTAATTCATAAAGTAATGGAATCCCAGTTGGAATATTAACCCCGGCAATATCAGCATCAGAGATACCATCTAAGTACTTAACAATTGCTCTAATAGAGTTACCGTGAGCAGTTATTAAAACCACCTTGCCAGATTTTAAATCAGGGAAGATCTCATCATTTAAGTAGGGGATAGCTCTTGCTACTACATCCTTTAAGCACTCAGTTTTTGGAAGTTTATCTCCAAGCTCTGCGTACTTTGGATCATTTTTTTGGGAGTATTGATCATCATCGGCAATCTCAGGCGGTGGCACATCAAAGGATCTGCGCCAAAGGGCAAATTGATCTGGTCCATACTCTTTTAAGGTAGCGGCCTTATCCTTTCCTTGCAGCGCACCATAATGGCGCTCATTTAATCGCCAGCTGCGCTTAGTTGGAATTGAAGCTATACCTGCAGATACCATTGCAATATCGGCAGTCTCAATCGCCCGCTTTAATAGCGAGGTGTGTAATACATCTGGTAATAACTTAACCTCTTTTAGTAACTGCCCACCCCGTTTTGCCTCAGTTTT
>VGAA01000029.1 GCA_016870895.1 Actinomycetota bacterium
CCGGTGAGGTTGAGAATGAAGATTTTGCTTCAATGCTATGTAGATTCAAAAATGGAGCAACTGGTACTTTTGAAACAAGTAGAACTGTAGTAGGGCCAGAAAGTGAAAATATGTTTGAAATATATGGTACTAAAGGCTCGCTAAAGTGGAGTCACGAAAGTTTGAATGAATTGCTTTATTACAAAAAAGATGAAAATCTTGAAACGGGTTACACCAAAGTTCTTGGTGGAGATCGCTTTGATTTCCATGGTGCATTTGTACCTGGACAAGGAAACAGTTTGGGAACAGAGGACTTAATTTGTATTGAAGACTACTCATTCCTAAGTGCTTGGGTAGATGGAAAAGATTTTAAGCCATCATTTGCTGAAGCAGTGAATGTAGTAACAGTGCAGTCGGCCTTAATTAAGTCCTGGGAAAGTAAAAGGTGGGAAAAGGTCTGATGCTACGAATAGATTCTCATCATCATATTTGGGATATTAGAGTTAGGCCGCAAACTTGGATGCAAGGAGATGAGGTAAAACTAATCTCTAGAACCATTCTTATGAATGAATTAGAGCCAGAGTTAGAGAAAGCAAAAATTGATTACACGGTAATTGTGCAAACTGTTGCGACAGTGGATGAGACGCCAGAATTTCTCGATCTTTCACTATCTCACCCAAAAATTTGTGCAGTTGTTGGTTGGTTAGACTTAGAAAGTGACGATATTCGCCCTGAGTTAGAAAAGTATCTTTCGCATCCAGGTGGAAAAAACTTGGTGTCAATTAGAGATTTAGCTCAAGATAAAGAAGATCCAAACTGGTTATTAAGAGATAATGTTGTAAAGAATATTCACCGAATCGGTGAAGCCGGGCTCACCTTTGATATTTTGACTAGACCGCCCCAATTAGCAGCGGCGGTAGAAATGGTTAAAAAGTCGCCAAATAACAGCTTTGTTTTGGATCATATTTCAAAGCCATATATGGCAAAGGGTGAAATGCAACCCTGGGCCGACCAGATAAGTGAAATAGCATCCTATGAGAATGTCGTAGTAAAGGTCTCTGGATTATTCACCGAAGCTAATTGGAGTGATTGGAGCCAGGAAACTTTTAGACCATATCTTGATCATGTTTTAAATTCTTTTTCACCTTCGAGAATGATGTTTGGCTCAGATTGGCCAGTTTGCTTACTAGCGGCAACCTACACAGATACCATTAATCTTATGGAGGAGTTTACAAAGAATTTTACAAAATCAGAGCAAGAATCCTTTTGGGCAGGTACGGCAAAACGAGCATACAAATTGAAGGTTTAAAATGAAACGCCAACTTCCAAGATGGAAAAATATTAAACCTCTACTAGGGTGGGGGCTTCCAAAAACTTTCTTTCAAGATCGAAAATTAAACTCTGCAGTAAATATTGCTGAATTGCGATTACTCGCTAAAAGGCGTGTACCAAAAGCAGTTTTTGATTATGTGGATGGTGGCGCTAATGACGAACTTGCATATGCTAGAAGTCAAGAAATTTATTCAAGAGTAGAATTTAAAGCACGAGTATTACGAGATGTTTCGGCTGTTGATTTAAAAACAAAGATTCTAGGTAAAGAATCCGCTCTACCAATTATATTTGCACCCACCGGATACACCAGAATGATGCACTATCAAGGTGAGGTTATGGTAGCGAAAGTCTGTGATGATAATAATTTAATTTATAACTTATCCACGATGGGTACAACCTCCGCTAAGGAAATTGGTGAACAGGTTCCAACGGTAAGAAGATGGTTTCAACTTTATTTATGGCGAGATCGAGAGCAGAGCTTAAAATTTATTGAGGAAGCAAGAGCTGCTGGATTTGAAGGGCTTATGCTGACTGTTGATACAGCTGTTGGTGGAATTAAGTGGCGAGATATGCGTAATGGTTTAACGGTTCCACCAAAAATTAAGCTTAAAACTTTTTTTGATATGGCACTTAAGCCTAAGTGGTGGTTTAACTTACTAACTACCGCTCCCCTAGAGTTTGCCACATTTAGAAATTTTAATAAGCCACTATCTGAAATAGCTGCAAAAGTATTTGATCCAGCCGTTACCTTTGAGGATGTTAAATGGTTGCGATCTGTTTGGCAGGGGAAGTTGATCATCAAAGGAATTCAAACAGTTTCAGATGCCCAAGAGCTGGCAAAAATTGGCGTAGATGCCATAGTTCTTTCAAATCATGGTGGTCGTCAATTAGATAGATCAGTTGTGCCACTTGAACTACTGCCTGATGTTAGAACTGCTCTTGGTCCCAATGGAAGTGGTGTAGAAATATATATTGATGGCGCAGTCATGAGTGGCGCAGATTGTTTAGCAGCAGTTGCACTCGGAGCTGATGCAGTATTAATTGGCCGGGCTTATTTGTATGGCGCGATGGCCGCAGGAAAAAATGGTGTTGAAAAGGTGGTAGAAATTTTAAGATTTGAGATGGAAACAGCGTTGAAATTAATGGGTGCTAAGAACCTGTCGGAGTTATCGCCAGAGTTTATAAATATTAGGTCCTAGGCATATCTGGCGTGTAGTGCGCCATCAACCATTAAATCTGCACCGGTAATAAAGGAGGCATCCTTAGATAGTGCAAATAAAATCACATTTGCGATTTCTTCTGGTGAACCAAACCTAGCATTTGGTGCCACAGCTAATGAATGAGCTTTTTCATCTGGGAATTTCTCCATGTAACTTTTTAAAAGTGGCGTAGCGGTAGTACCAGGTGATACTGAATTAACTCTAATTCCATACCTACCCTCATCGAGAGCTAGGTTTCGCGATAAACCGATGATTCCACCCTTTGCCGCAGAGTAAGGAAAGAAATTTGGCCTAGACATAC
>VGAA01000030.1 GCA_016870895.1 Actinomycetota bacterium
ATCCACCAACTACAAATTGGGATGTTGAAGTTCCAAAGCAATCATTTTTCGTTTCATTAATTTTAAGCATTCTGCCAATTCTATTAATTATCTTTTTATTGCTTTTGTTTATGGGTGGTGGACAGGGCGGAAGAGTTTTCTCCTTTGGAAAATCTCGAGCTAAATTACACAATAAAGAGATTCCAACTAGTACTTTTGCTGATGTGGCTGGAGCAGATGAAGCGGTGGCTGAATTGCGCGAAATTAAAGATTTTCTTGCCAGTCCAGACAAGTACAAAGCTATTGGAGCAAAAATACCAAAAGGTGTTTTGCTTTATGGTCCGCCAGGAACAGGTAAAACATTATTGGCTCGGGCTGTAGCAGGTGAGGCAAAAGTTCCTTTTTATTCAATTTCTGGCTCTGAATTCGTAGAAATGTTTGTTGGCGTTGGTGCCTCTAGAGTTCGAGATTTATTTGCACAAGCAAAACAAAATTCGCCGGCAATTGTATTTATAGATGAAATTGATGCTGTTGGTCGTCAGCGAGGAGCCGGCTTAGGTGGCGGCAATGATGAGCGTGAACAAACTTTGAATCAGTTATTGGTTGAAATGGATGGGTTTGATGCAAATGGTCAAGTAATTTTAATTGCCGCCACAAATCGTCCAGATGTATTAGATCCGGCCTTGTTAAGACCTGGGCGTTTTGACCGACAAATTACGGTTGACAGACCGGACCTAAAGGGACGGGCTGCAATTCTTGCTGTGCACGCAAAGAATAAAATGGTTACCAAGGATGTTGATTTAAACAATTATGCTAAACGCACACCTGGTTTTACTGGTGCAGATTTAGCAAATGTATTAAACGAAGCAGCACTTTTGGCAGCTCGTGAAGATAGAAAAACTATTAAGAATTCTGACATTGATGAAGCAATTGATCGTGTTATGGCCGGGCCACAAAAAGTATCGCGTCTTATGACTGAGGAAGAGAGAAGAATTACCGCCTACCATGAGGGTGGACATGCTCTAGTAGCACATGCACTTCCACATACAGATCCAGTTCATAAAGTAACAATTATGCCAAGAGGCAGAGCGCTGGGTTACACAATGGTGCTGCCAGATGAAGATCGTTATGCCGTTACTAGAAATCAAATGCTTGATCAATTGGCTTACACAATGGGTGGGCGTGCGGCGGAGGAATTAATTTTCCATGATCCAACAACTGGGGCATCCAATGATATTGAAAAGGCTACTAATTTGGCACGAGCCATGGTCACCCAATATGGAATGACAGAAAAACTCGGTGCAATCAAATTAGGTATTTCTGATTCACAACCGTTTTTAGGTAGAGATTATGGACATCAACGAGATTATTCCGAGAATGTAGCGGCTATCGTTGATAGCGAAATAAGAACAATGATTGAAAATGCACACCAAGAAGCATTTGATATTTTGGTGGCAAATCGAGAAATATTAGACTCATTGGTTGAAGAATTGCTTGAAAAGGAAACTTTAAGTAAAGATGAAATCGAAGTGGTTTTCAAGAAAGTTAAGAAGGTAAAATCAAGAGCTCCTTGGACTGGTTCTCAAAGTAGAGTGCCATCTAATCAGCCACCAGTTGCGCTAAGGCCAGCAAAGGTTAAAGGAGCTGAAACGGAAAAATCTGTAAAAAAGGCATCTTCAAAAAAGAGCGAAAAAGATTTAAGTGAGTGAGATTAACTCAGTCTCCATGGGACCACATGATGGTGGTGCCAAGCAGAAGTTTGACCAAGATCGAGCAGAAAAGGCAGTAACAGAACTTCTTTATGCAATAGGCGAAGACCCAAATCGGGATGGATTGAAAGACACACCAAAGAGAGTTGCCAGAGCGTTATTAGAAAATTTTGCTGGGCTTTGGCAAAATCCTGAAGATATTTTAACAACTAATTTTGATATCGGGCACAGAGAACTTGTAATAGTTAGAGATATAGAAGTTTTTTCGCATTGCGAGCATCATTTAACGCCATTCCATGGCTTAGCTCATATTGGTTATATTCCCGGTGACAGCGGCAGGATCACGGGGATTTCAAAACTTGCTCGATTAGTTGATCTTTATGCTCGCAGACCTCAAGTGCAAGAGAGATTAACATCGCAAGTTGCAGATGCACTAGTTGAAATATTAGAGCCTGGAGGAGTCATAGTAATTATTGATTGCGAACATTTATGCATGTCTATGCGTGGCGTTAAAAAATCTCAAGCTAGAACAACAACCAGTGCTGTTCGTGGGCAGCTATTAAACCCAACAACAAGAGCTGAAGCAATTTCTTTAATTAATCAATCTAGGTAAAAATGAGTAAAACGTTAGTAATGGGAATTCTTAACATTACCCCAGACTCATTCGCTGATGGTGGCAAATACTTTTCAAAAGATGCAGCAATAAATCATGGCAGAAGGTTGATCACAGAGGGTGCAGACATTATCGATGTTGGAGGTGAGTCAACTCGACCTGGTGCCGAACGTGTTAATGAAGATGAAGAACTTAGTAGAGTCCTTCCAGTAGTTGAAGAACTAGTAAAAGATGGTGCAGTTATAAGTGTCGACACAATGCGCTCTAACGTGGCAAAAGAAGCAATTGAAAAAG
>VGAA01000031.1 GCA_016870895.1 Actinomycetota bacterium
CGAAACTTAGGATCAACATAAAGGTCCTCTAGGTAGATACCATGCTTGCCCAGCCAAGTTGAGTAATTAAGGTGCCAGATAGCTATTCCGGTGACCTGCCGATCAACCTCACTTAGTAAACAATATACTTGAGGTGATTGATCAAAAAATGATTGCTCTAAATCTAAGTAAGTTAAAACTGCCTGATTTGGTGCTTTTTCAAACTCTGCTAAGTCCTTAATATATTGATGGATAACTGGAATATCACTAATGGTTGCACTACGAATTACAACTGACATTTAGTTGATACCAGCGGCAGAAAAAGAGTCTTGGATATCTGCCCAAAGATCTTCAACATTTTCTATGCCCACTGAAAATCTAATCAAATTTTTAGGGATGGTGTGGCTCTCAGTTGCCCATCTACGGCGGCGCTCCCAAATCGATTCCACTCCGCCTAGAGATGTGGCATTGGTAATCAGTTTTGATGAGTTACACATTTTATCGATTTGAGAAACCTCAGCCTTAACCTCAAAAGAGATCATTGCGCCAAATCCTTTCATAAAAGACTTAGCTCTTTCATGATATGGATCAGATGACAGCCCTGGGAATCTAACTTTTGATACTCGCTTATCTTTTTCTAATCTTGTTGCCAATTCCATAGCATTTTCCTGTGAGCGTTGCATGCGTAAAGCAAAAGTACGTACTCCCCTAAGTGCAAGCCATGCCTCAAATGGACCGGCTATCGCTCCTTCATATCTTCGAGATTGCTCAATTCGATCATATAGTGATTTGTTATTTACAACAGCGCAGCCAAGCAAAATATCGCTATGCCCAGATAGATACTTGGTGACTGAGTGCACGCAAATATCGGCTCCAAGTTGTAATGGGTTTTGAACCAAAGGTGTGGCAAGAGTGTTATCTACAACAACTAAACAGCCTTCTTTTTTTCCAGCAGAAATCACCTTGGGAAGATCGACTACTTCGATCGCAGGATTTGTGGGTGATTCCAAATAAAGCATATCTGCACCAGGTAAAGCCTTTAAAACTTGTTCGGTGTCTGGCAAATTAATAAATCTTACATAAAGTTGCTTTAGCTCATTCATTTTCTTAAGCATTGTTGTTGTGCCTTGATAACCATTCTCGGCTGCAATTATTGTGCCACCTGGTGGTAGCAGTGAAAAGGTTGCACTAATGGCTGCCATACCAGATGAAAATATTAAAGTTTGTCCGCCTTCAAGAATTGAAATTGCCTCTTCTAGCGCACTCCATGCTTCGTTGCCATATCGTCCGTAACCAATTGGCCCACCTTCATGGAAAGTAGAATTAAGTGCAATGGGAGGATTTAATGCCCCGTCTGGGTTTTTTTCAGGGCGACCGGCTGCCACGACTTGTGATTCGGTGGCTAACTTTTTCCAATTTATATTTTGACCCATGTATATAGCCTAACCTAAATATCATAAAGTTAAGTCATGAATTTAGAGGTAAATTTAAAATCAACTAGAAAAATGCAGGCTATAGCTCGAAAAATTATTGAGGTTGATCCTAAATTCCAGAAAGTAATTGACAATTCTCCGTTATGCGACATCGGGTCAAAGAAAATAAAAAGTTCACATTTCAAAACTTTAGTTCAATCAATCATTTCACAACAGCTTGCTACAAAAGCCGCCGAGACAATAACTCTTAGGGTATCTGATTTGATTCAAGATGAGTACAGACCAGAAGTTTTCCTGAAATTTTCAACCAAAGAGTTAAGAAATGTTGGTATTTCAAGTGCAAAAGCAAGGGCCATAACAGAGTTAAGTATTGCTTCAATTGAGAAACGAGTTAGTTTTGACAAGATTCACCTCTTACCAAACTCAGTAATAACTGAAGAATTAACAAAGATCTGGGGCATCGGAAGATGGACAATAGAAATGTTTCTGATTTTTCACTTAGGAAGATTAGATGTATGGCCAGTTGGTGACTTGGCAGTAAGGCGGGGTTGGATGAAAATTCATAACCTCAAAGCAGAGATTGATCCCTCGGTGTTAGATAAAAAAGGCTTAAAGTTTTCAGGATTTCAAAGTGTGGTGGCGTGGTATTGCTGGCGAGCCGTCGAAAATTAATTCTTAGGTTCTAATACTAAAGCTACCGAATTGATGCACCATCTTTGATCAGTTGGAACTGCATAGCCTTCACCGGTAAAAACATGGCCAAGATGTGAGCCGCACGCTGAACATCTAACTTCAGTTCTAATTCTTGGAAATAACGATCTATCTTCAATTAATTCAACAGCGTCATCCTTAGTTGGCGCGTAAAAGGAAGGCCAGCCACACCCTGAATGAAATTTTGTTTCTGATCTAAAAAGTTCTGCAAAGCATGCCTTGCACTTGTAAACCCCAATGGTCTCAGTATCAGTGTACTCACCTGTAAATGCAGTCTCGGTTGCAGATTTTCTTAA
>VGAA01000032.1 GCA_016870895.1 Actinomycetota bacterium
TGCCCAAGCAGCTTGTCGTGCCGCACCATCTGCCACAAACTCTCGGGGTGGAAAGGTCATTACTGGTCTGCCCAAAATTGCAGATGCTATTGGACCAATTCCAGGATTTTTTGCCGCCCCACCAATAATCATTACCCGCTCTATTTGCGCTCCGCTTGATTGCAAAGTAGAGATTGAATCTACTAATCCACATATAATCGCTTCAATTCCAGCTCTTGCAATATTTTCAGCGGTCAAATTACTGTTAGTAATTCCAGCTAACAATCCCTTAGCATCTGGCCGATTTGGCGTTCGCTCACCCTCAAAGTAGCCAAGCATGGTTAAGCCATCACAACCTGGCTTTGCCGCTAGGGCTAATTTTCCAATCTCATCATGGCTTTTTCCAAGAAGTTTTGACAGTGTGTCTAGCACCCGTGCGGCATTTAATGTGCAGACTAGTGGCAGGTAGCGACCAGTTAAATCAGCAAATCCTGCTACCTCACCTGATTGATCCTTACTTGGTTTATCAGATACAAAAAAGGCGGTACCACTAGTACCAAGAGAAATTATCAGATCCCCACTTTTTGCACCCAAGCCAAAACCAGCTGCTGCGTTATCACCAGCACCAGCTGCAATTGGAATGCCACTAGTTGTAACCCCAGCAAATTGATCAAATTTAGCCACTTTAGGTAGATAGATATCTCGCTCTTCTCTTAAGGCAATTACCAGTAAATCTCTTCGATACATATTTGTATCGGCAGCAAAGTAGCCAGTGCCTGATGCATCACTTCGATCTGTAAACAATTTATCGAAATCTTTACCACCTTGTAATTGCCAAGAGATCCAATCATGCGGAAGAGCTATTCCTGCTAATTTTTTGGCATTCTCTGGCTCACTATCTACCAGCCAGCGCAATTTGGTTACAGTAAATGAGGCAACTAATACTGAGCCAATAGCCTCTGCGACTTTAGCTTTACCACCAAACTCAGCATTTAAATCTTTAGCCGCTTGGGCAGATCTAAGATCGTTCCAAAGCAGTGCCTCTCTGATTACCTCACCACTTTGATCTAGTGCAATAAATCCATGTTGCTGACCGGCAACTGAAATCGCACTTACATCAGATAAACCACCAGCTGATTTAATTGCCTTATCTAAAGCGCTCATCCAATGGGATGGGTGAACCGAGGTGCCATCTGGGTGGGCAGCCTTGCCCTCTCGGATTAATTGACCAGTATTCGCATCTTTAATAACTACCTTTACCGATTGGGTTGAGGAGTCAATGCCGGCTACTAATTTGTTTGCCATAATTTGACTAACTTCTTACCTATTAATACTCAACTGGGTTTAAAAATCTTAAATCAGTTGGAGCTCTAAAGTACTTCTTATCAATACTATTTATATGCTTAACATGTGGAGTTAACATGTGATCATCCCAGAGGGCTTTACTTGACCATTTCTCCATCATGATCCAAGTATCTTCGCCCTCACCTTGGACTAAGTCATACATCTCACAGCCAGGCTCTTTATATGCCTCCGCTATTAAATGGGCAAACTCTTTTTTTAAAAAATCTATATACTCTGCAGCCGGATAGATCGTAGCGATTAAATATAAAGGTGAGCTCATCAATAACCTCTCGAAATTCCCAATTTAATTAGATTTAAAGTATCATGAATTTAGCAAATAACAAATAAATATATCTGTCGTAACTAAATTAATGAATCAAGATCTAAGGCTGCAAACCAATCTAAGGCTGCTGGATTAAGTAAGCCATCACTATTACGCACACTTCGACCATTAATCAGATCTGATACTGCTAGCTCTACTAACTTATTGCTTTTAGTTTTAGGTAGTTCTGGGGCTTGAATAATAAGGTCAGGTACATGACGAGGGCTGGCCTGAGTTCGCAGATCGCCCATAATTTGCTGTTTTAACTCATCGGTGAGTAAAAAACCAGATTTTAAAACTACAAAAAGAATTACCTTTGAGTCTGATTCAATCACCTTGGCCACAGCAAGTGATTCAATAACTTCACCAAGTTGCTCGACCACTCGGTAAATCTCTGCAGTTCCAATTC